>JANMBR010000271.1:0-26853 GCA_031360505.1 Acidobacteriota bacterium | reverse complement strand
AGTCGGCCATCGTGTACGGCTTGACGGCCGCGCTCTACGGCGAGATCACGCTCAAGAACGGCCGCGTCCAGCAGGGCAACTTCGACGACTATCCGGTGCTGCGCATGAACGAGATGCCGAAGATCGAGGTGCACATCGTCGACAGCTCCGAGAAATCGGGAGGCGTCGGCGAGCCCGGCCTGCCGCCGACCGCGCCCGCCGTGGCCAACGCCGTCTTCGCCGCAACCGGAAAACGGCTGCGGCAGCTGCCGCTGAGGCTCGCGTGACGCGCGCGGCCCTGGTCCTCGCCGTCGCCGGGATCGCGGTCGCGACGATTTCGTGGTCTGCGCCGCCGCCTCCGTCGCAGAAGGAAGGCCTTGCGGCGTTCGAAACGGTCAAAGCCGTCCTGCAGAACCCCCGTTGCCAGAACTGCCACATTCCGGGCGATGCGCCGCTCCAGTTTGACGCGGGACTCACGCATGCCCAGGGAGTCTTGCGCGGGTCGGACGGGTTCGGATCCGCGGGGCTCAAGTGCTCGACCTGCCACGGCGCCGTGAATCCGCCGGCGAGCTACGGCGCGCGCGTGCCGCCGGGCGCGCCCGGCTGGCGTCTTCCGCCGCCCGAGCACAGGATGGTGTTCATCGGGCTGACGAGCGGCGAGATTTGCCGCGGCCTCAAGGACACGACGGCGAACGGCGGAAAGGATCTCGCGGCACTGACGAAGCATGTCGATAGCGACGCATTGGTGCTCTGGGGCTGGAGCCCCGGCGTCGGCCGCGACGCGGTTCCGGTGCCGCACGCCGAGTTCGTCGCGAAGTTCAAACAGTGGGTCGCCGCAGGCGCGCCCTGCCCGGGGCAATAGGTGGGCTCTGAAAGACCGCTTTCAAAGCCCGGCGAGCTTTGAAAGGAAACTGGCAATTTCTTTCAAAGTGTTTTCGAACCCGCTGCTTCGATTCGGACCATGACCTCGTCGAGCGGCTTCTTGTCGATCACGGGCACCTGCGCGCTTTCGGCCGGGTAGCCGACCGGGATCAGCAGGTATGGCTTCTCATGCGCGGGCCGGTCCAGGATGCGGTTCAGGAACCCCATGGGTGAGGGCGTGTGCGTGAGCGTTGCGAGGCCGGAGAGATGGAGGGCCGCGAGCAGGAAACCGCAGGCGATCCCGACGGATTCAGCGACGTAGTAGTTCTTCTGCTTGCGCACGGTGCCATCGTCCACGCCGCCCGGAGAGGGGAGCGGCTCTGAATCCATCCGGAAGACGACGACCAGATACGGCGCGGTCTCCAGAAACGGCTTGTGCCAGTCCGTGCCGAGCGGGGCGAGGGCCTCGAGCCACTCCTCGGGCATCCGCTTTTCGTAGCTCTCCTTCTCCTCGGTCTCCGCGGCCACCCGGATGGCCCGCTTGATCTCGGGATCCGAAACGACGACGAATCGCCACGGCTGGCGGTTGGCGCCCGAAGGGGCGAACGCGGCGGCGCGGACCGCGTTTTCGATGAGCGCGAACGGCACGGGCTCGGGCGAGAAGTCGCGGACCGTGCGCCGCGAGGCGATGCGCGAGAGGAACTCCTGCGAGCGGGCGAGCATTGCTGCTGGCGCTGGACGTTCGTAGGCGAGGGGCTCGAAGCGGGCGGCTTGTGTCATGCGCCTGTTATAGCCTTTCGCCCATGAAAAAGACGGCATCGGTTCTGCTTCTCTTCGCCATTGCGGTGGTCGTGTCCGCGCAGGACCTGACGCAGCGGGCGCTCGCCCTGCACAAGAGCGCGATCGTCGTGGATACGCACGAGGACGTGCCCGAGCGGCTCGAGAAGGAGTGGGTGGACCTCTCCGCCCGCGGCAAGACCGGCCACGTCGACATCCCGCGCTGGCGCCAAGGGGGCATGACGGGCGCGTTCCTCGCGGCCTACGTCAACGCCGACTTCGCGAAAAAGGGCGGCTCGGCGAAGAAGGCGCTGGAGTTCATCGACCTCATCCACCGCCTCGTCGAAGCGCATCCGAAGGACCTGGTTTTCGCCGACTCCGTGGCCGGGATCCGCCAGGCCAAGAAGGACGGCAAGATCGCGGCCTTGATCGGCATCGAGGGCGGCCACGCGATCGAAGACTCGCTCGGAGCGCTGTCTGCTTACTACCGCCTCGGCGTGCGCTACATGACGCTGACGCACACGAACACGAACAACTGGGCGGACTCGTCGGGCTCGTTCTTCGGCTCCGAGTTGTACGAGCCGAAGCAGTATGCCGTTCACGACGGATTGACGGAGCACGGGCGCGAGGTGGTTCTCGAGATGAACCGGCTCGGCATGCTCGTGGACGTGTCGCACGTCAGCGACAAGACGATGGCGGACGCGATCGCCGTGTCGAAGGCGCCGGTCTTCGCGTCTCACTCTTCGTGCCGCGCGCTCTCGAATCTCCCGCGCAACGTCACCGACGCGCAGATCAAGGCCATCGCCGCCGGCGGCGGCGTCGTGATGGTGAACGTGAGCTCGCTCTTCCTCGATCAGAAGGCCGTGGACGCCTACGTGGCGGCCAAGACGGCGCTGCAGCCGAAAATCGCCGCGGCGCGCGCAGAGTTCAAGGACGATCCGGGCAAGCGCGACGAGGCGACGGCCAAGCTGATGTCGACGATCCACTATCCGGACGCCGATTGGACTCGCGCCGCCGACCACATCGAGCGGGTCATGAGGCTCGGCGGGCCGCAGGCGGTCGGGCTCGGGACCGATTTCGACGGGATCGAGGATCCGCCCATCGGCCTCGAGGACGTCTCGAAGCTGCCAAGGCTCACCGAGGAGCTCCTGCGCCGCGGCCACAGCGACGAGGAGGTCCGCGGCGTCCTGGGAGAGAACTTCCTCGCCTTCTGGGGCCGGGTCGAGGCGGCTCGTCAGGCCATGGCGGCGCGGACGGAGCCGATGCCCTTCTCGAAGCCGTAGAGGCGGTCGTCTTCCGTTTCCCGGCTCCGGTTCCTATATGATCCGCCCCCTATGTTGACGCAACTGCTTCAGGCCAGCCCACTCACCGGAGGAGCCGCGGGAGGGCTCGTCCAGTTTCTCCCGATGGTGTTCATCTTCGTCATCTTCTATTTCCTCCTCATCGCGCCGATGCGCAAGAAGCAGAAGAAGACCCAGGAAATGCTCGCGAAGCTCAAGAAGGGCGACGAGGTCATCTCGGGCGGAGGCATTTTCGGCCGCATCACGGCGGTCGACGAGGAGCGCGGCTTCGTGATCCTGCAGATCTCGGACAACACGAAGATCAAGGTGTTGCGCACCTCGATCGGCGGCCTGGCCGGGGAACCGGATACAACCTCTACAACGAGCGGGACTTAAGCCGGGGTTTCCAGGTTCAGGTTTCAAGTTTCAGGAAGGGGCGGCCCTGAAACCTGAAACTAGAAACCGGAAACCCGTTCCTGTACACTCCGGCGTTCTTTTTTGGAGGGGGATTTGGGTAAAAAGCTTCGTTGGCGCGTCCTTCTGATCGTCCTCGTCGTCGTCGGCGCAGTCGCCGGCTACGTGGCGACCGGGTACGCCCACGCTAAGAAAGACTGGACGGGCCCGGGCACCCCGGGCCTCGGGGATGCGCTTAAGAGCGCCATCAAGCTCGGCCTCGACCTGCGCGGCGGCATCCACCTCGTGCTGCAGGTCAACACGGCCGACGCCCTGAAGGCCGAGCGCGACGATTCGCTCGAGACCCTGAAGGGCCAGACGAAAGACGCCGCGATCGGCGCCGTGGAACTACCGACCGACACGACGTTTTCGATCGCGGTCACGCCGCAGACGGACCAGACGAAGCTCGAGGAGGCGGTCAAGCGCTTCCTGCCCGAGTGGAACTACAGCACCGCCGGCGGGAAGTGGACCTTCGCGTTGAAGGACCCGGCGCGCCGGCAGATGGAAGACAACGCCGTCGCGCAGGCCCTCGAGACGATCCGAAACCGCGTGGACGAGTTCGGCGTCTCCGAGCCGCTGATCGCGCGCGAGGGGTCCGACCGCATCCTCGTGCAGCTGCCGGGCATCGACGACCCCAAGCGCGTCAAGGACCTCATCAAGAACACGGCGTTCCTCGAGCTCACGCTCGTCGAAAACGGGCCCTCGACGGATGCGGCCCTGAAGGCCGCGTTCCCCGGCGGGACGATCCCCCCGCAATTCAAGCTCGTCGAGGCCAAGGCCGTGGCGGGGACCCATGAGCGGTCGTATTACGTCGTTCGGAAACAGGCGGTCATCACGGGCCGCGACCTGAAAAACGCGCGGCCGACGCAGGGCCAGTTCGGCGCGCACTCGATCACGTTCTTTCTGACGGCGAGCGGCTCGCAGAAGTTCGGCGAGGCGACCGGGGCCAACATCGGCAAGCGCCTCGCGATCGTCCTCGACAACCGCGTGCAGTCGGCGCCGAACATCAAGGACCGCATCACGGAGCAGGGCGTCATCGAGGGCAGTTTTTCGCCGGAAGAGGCCAACGACCTGGCGCTCGTGCTGCGCGCGGGCGCTCTGCCGGCGGGCCTGACCTACCTCGAGGAGCGGACGGTGGGCCCGTCGCTCGGCCTGGATTCGATCCGGAAGGGCATCAGCGCCTCGGTCGCGGGCGCGCTGCTCGTGTTCGTGGCCATGGCTCTGTACTACCGCCTCGCGGGTTGGAACGCGGTGATCGCGCTGATCCTCAACGCCCTCCTGCTGGCCGCGGCCATGGCGCTCTTCGAGGCGACCCTGACGCTGCCGGGGATCGCGGGCTTCATCCTGACGATCGGCATGGCGGTCGACTCGAACGTGCTCGTCTTCGAGCGCATCCGCGAGGAGCTGCGCAACGGGCGCGCGCCCAAGGCGGCCATCGAGAACGGCTTCTCGAAGGCATTCGCGACCATCGTCGACACGCACGCCACGACCATCATCTCCGCCCTGTTCCTGCTGCAGTTCGGCACCGGCCCCGTCAAGGGTTTCGCCGTCACGCTGATCATCGGCCTGCTGATCTCGATGTTCACCGCCGTTTTCGTGTCGCACACGCTGTTCGAGCTCGTGTACGGGCGCCGGCAGCACATCGACTCGATCTCCATATAGAAAGTCGGAAATGGAACTCTTTCGTCAGACCAACATCGACTTCCTGAAGTACAAGTGGCGGGCGATCTTCGCCTCGTGGGCGTTCATCGCGCTGGGTGTCTTCGCGGTGTTCGTGCAGAAGGGCCTGAAGTTCGGCATCGACTTCTCGGGCGGAACGGCCATCGCCGTCCGCTTCGCGGACAAGCCGGACATCGACCGCATGCGCAAGATCCTCGACGGCGCCGGGCTGGGCGAGATCGGAATCCAGCGATACGAGGATGCATCGAAAAACGAAGTCCTCATCCGCGTCCAGCAGCAGGCCAAGGAAGGCCGGGATGTGGCCGGCGACGTGCTCAAGGCGCTGCGCCAGGGCCTCGAATCGCCGACCGACCCGGGCAAGATCGACATCAACATCGAGGGCAAGGCGACGCTGGCGGCGCGCGTGGCCGCGACCGATCCGGACCACGTCGCGGGCCGGTCGGACGTGAACGCCGCGGACTACTACACGCAGGCCGCCGACCGGATCATCGCGAGGCGCTCGGAGCTGGGGCTCTTTCGCTCGCCCTCCGACGCGAACGCGGTCGAAGGGGTCTCGGCGCCCGTCAAGGCCTGGCTCCAGGCCAACACGTTCGTCGGCCCATTCGTCCTGCTCTCGGCCGAGAACGTCGGGCCGCAGGTCGGGGCCGATCTCCAGAAGAAGGCCGTCCTCGCCATGGTGTGGTCCACCGTGGGGATGCTCGCCTACATCGCCTTCCGGTTCCGTTCGATCCCGTTCGGAGTCGGGGCGATCGTGGCGCTCGTGCACGACACGCTGATCACCGTGGGGCTGCTCGCCCTCTTCGGGCGGGAGTTCAACCTGGTGGTGGTGGCGGCCCTCCTGACCCTCGTGGGCTACTCCGTGAACGACACGGTCGTGGTGTACGACCGGGTCCGCGAAAACCTGAAGACGCCGAAGAAGGAAACGCTCGCGGCCGTCGTCAACCGTTCGATCAACCAGACGCTCTCGAGGACCATCCTGACCTCGGGCGCGACCATGCTCGTCGTCGTCGCGCTCTTCTTCCTCGGCGGCGAGGTCCTGCACACGTTTGCCCTGACGCTCATGATCGGAATCGTGGTCGGCACGTACTCGTCGATCTACGTTGCAGCCGCGATCGTCGTGATCTGGAAGGAATGGCAGGGCCGCGGAAAGCTCGCCGTGGTCCCGGCCGCCGTCCCGCCGCCGGCCGTGGCGGCCACGCCGCCGCCCTCGTCGAAAAAGAACTCCAAGCGGCGCTAGTCGACCCTTGACCCTCGACCCCCCTCCGGCCGTACCCTAGGTCCCGTGATCCACTTCGAGGAGATCCTCGAGAAGGTCGAGGGCTACAACCCGGGCAGCGACCAGGACCTGCTGCGGCGGGCGTACGTCTTCTCGGCCCGCGAGCACAAGGGGCAGGTGCGCCGCTCGGGCGAGCCCTACCTCGTCCACCCCCTGAACGTGGCGGCGATCCTGGCCGATCTCAAGGCCGACGACATCTCGATCGTCGTGGGCCTCCTGCACGACGTCCTCGAGGACACCTTGACGACGCGGGAAGCCATCGCGCAGCAGTTCGGCGCCGAGGTCGCCGAGCTCGTCGACGGCCTGACGAAGATCGGAAAGTTCTCCTACGTTTCGCGCGAAGAGGAGCAGGCCGAGACCTTCCGCAAGATGATCCTGGCGATGGTGTCCGACCTGCGGATCGTGATGGTCAAGCTCGCGGACCGGCTCCACAACATGCGCACGCTCGGCTTCCTGCCGGAGTCCCGGCGGCGCGAGATCGCGCGGGAGACCCTCGACATTTACGCGCCGATCGCGCACCGGCTCGGCATGGGGAGCGTCAAGGGCGAGCTCGAGGACCTCGCGTTCCTGAACCTCGAGCCCGAGGAGCACGAGCGCGTCGCGCGCGAGGTCGCCCGCCGCATGAAGGTGTCCGAGGGCATGATCAGCGACATCCGGCGCCGGATCGAGGCGCGGCTCGGGGAGTCGGGCGTCAAGGCCGAGGTCTCGGGCCGGATGAAGCGCTACTACTCGATCTGGCTGAAGATGAAGCGCATGGGTGTCGAAGCCGCGCAGCTCTACGACATCCTCGCCCTGCGCGTCGTGGTCGCGGAGACGCGCGACTGCTACGAGACGCTCGGGATGGTGCACCAGCTCTGGCGGCCCGTCCCCGGGAGGATCAAGGACTACATCGCGATGCCCAAGCCCAACTTCTACCAGTCGCTCCACACGACGGTCATGGGCGAGACGGGGCAGCCCTTCGAGATCCAGATCCGCACGCGCGAGATGGATCTGATCTCCGAGCGCGGGATCGCCGCGCACTGGAAGTACAAGGAGGGGCGGCTCGGGCCCCACGCCGACGACGCCCGCTTCCAGTGGCTGCGCCAGCTGGTCGACTGGCAGAGCGAGGTCTCCGATCCGAAGCAGTTCCTGTCCTCGCTCAAGGTCGACCTCTATCCGGATGAAGTCTACACCTTCACTCCGAAGGGCGAGGTCTTCGCCTTTCCCCGCGGCGCCACGCCGATCGACTTCGCCTACCGCATCCACACGGACGTCGGACACCGGTGCGTGGGCGCGCGCGTCAACGGCAAGCTCGCGCCGCTGCGCACGCCGCTCGCGAGCGGGGACATCGTGGAGATCCTGACGGCGCCGAACCAGGCTCCGTCGCGAGACTGGCTGTCGTCCGTGGTCACGAGCCGGGCGCGCCACAAGATCCGGCACTTCATCCACACCCAGGAGAACCTCGAGGCCGTCGAGCTCGGGCGCCGGCTGCTCGAGCGCGAGCTCAAGAAATTCAAGCGCACGGTCAAGAAACTCGAGCAGGAGGGCACCCTCGCCCGGGAGCTCAGGCAGTGGGGATTTGCGCGCAACGAGGATCTGTTCGCGGCGATCGGCTACGGCAAGCTGGCCCCCAAGAGCGCCCTCGAGCGCCTCGTCCCGGCCGACGAGCTGGCCCGCCCCGAGACCGAAAGGAAAGAGTCGGCCGTTTCCCGCGTGGTCCGAAAGATCCTTCCCTTCGCCCTGCCCGACATCGTCGTCGTGGGCCACAACGACCTGCTCGCGGCGCTGGCGAAGTGCTGCAACCCGGTGCCCGGCGAGAAGATCGTCGGCTACATCACGCGAGGCCGGGGCGTGTCGGTTCACTCCGAGAGCTGCCCCAACGTCAAGAATCTGCTCTACGACCCGGAGAGACTCATCGACGTGGCCTGGGCGGGCGAGAAGAAGGCCGCCTACGCCATCGACCTCGAGGTGGTCACGGAGGACCGGCCGGGCCTGCTCGCCGACGTGACGCATGCCATCGCGGGGGAGGGCTCCAACATCCGGCGCATCGAGGCCCGAGTGGGCGAGATGCGCGAGGGCTACGTCACCGTGTCGCTGGAGACATCCGACATGAAGCAGCTCGAAAAGATCCTCGGCCGCATCCGCGCCGTCGCCGGCGTGCGCGACGTGATCCGGAAGTACAACGTGCCCAGGGCGGGGGAGCGGGAGTAGCCAAACCGAGGCGGCGGTCTGGTCTTACGCGGTCTTCTTCCTCACGACCGGTTTCACGACCTTGCCGGTGCGGATGCAGCGGGTGCAGGCGGAGACCTTTCGCGAGACGCCCTGAACGACGGCGCGCACCGTCTTGACGTTCAGGTTCCACTTCCGGTTCGTCATATTGTTGGCGTGGCTGACGCGGTGGCCGCTCATCGGCTTCTTTTCGCAGAACTGACAGTGCTGTGCCATGGCTCTCCTCGTCTCCGGCCAAACGCGACCGAAAAAACCCGCGAAGCCTACACCGGTCTCGGCAACGGCGCAACAAAGAACAGCTGGCCCTCGCCCGCGACACCTGTCCAAGAGGCTTAAGTCTTTGCGCAATGGACGCTTTCGCGCCTCTCATCTCTTGACTACACGAAAACCTTTTGCTATTTTGGCAACCAGCCGTAATAACCATAGGTCAAAGCCCGGAACCGTCTTTCTTTTTTCGGTGGGGCAATAGTGCTGTTCAGAAAAACCAAGAATCTGGTAGGTCTGGACATCGGGTCCTCGGCGGTCAAGCTCGTGGAGCTTAAGGACGCCAAGGGCGGCGGTTTCCGACTTGTCAAGACGGGCCTCGAGACGCTGTCGCCAGAGGCGATCGTGGACGGCGCGATCATGGACTCGTCCCTGGTTGTGGATACCGTCAATCGGATCGTTTCCACCCTGAACGTCCGAAACCCGGAGTTCGGCACGTCGCTTTCGGGCCATTCCGTCATCATCAAGAAGATTTCGCTGCCGGCGATGTCCCCCGAGGAGTTGGCCGAGTCGATCCGGTGGGAAGCCGAGCAGTACGTGCCCTTCGACATCAACGACGTGAACCTCGACTACGTCGTTCTCGAGGCGGGGGGGGGCGAGACCATGGATGTGCTCCTGGTCGCGGTGAAAAAGGACAAGATCTCCGACTACACCAGTGTCATCACCCAGGCTGGCAAGACGCCGGTGCTGGTGGATGTCGACGCCTTCGCCCTCCAGAACGCCTACGAGGCCAACTATCCGGTCGAGGCCGGCCGCGTGGTCGCCCTGGTGAACATCGGCGCTTCTGTGACCAACGTGAACATCCTCTCCGGCGCGAACACGATTTTCTGGCGCGACATCTCTTTCGGGGGCAACCAGTACACCGACGCCATCCAGAAGCAGATGTCCCTGTCTTTCGAGCAGGCCGAGGCTCTGAAGAAGGGTGAATCATCGGGCGAACAGTCGCTTCAGGACATCCTTCCGATCCTGCGGTCGGTCTCCGACGACCTTGCCCAGGAGTTGCAGAAGACCTTCGACTTCTTCCTGGCGACCACCTCGACCGAGAAGATCGACCAGCTTTTCCTGTCCGGCGGCTCGTCCCGGGTGGTCAACCTGGACACGCAGCTCAAGGAGCGCTTCAATATCCCGGTGGAGATCCTGAATCCCTTCCGCCAGATCGACATCGCGGGCGCGTCCGTGTCGGGCGAATGGCTCACGGACAACGCCCCGAGCCTGGCCGTGGCCGTCGGGCTCGCGATCCGCCATGTTGGGGACGAAACAGCTTGATCAGGATCAACCTCCTCACCGAGGCCAAGGCGGCGGCCGCCAAGAAGAAGGGGCCGGCCCTTCCGACGGGAGCGAAGCTCAACAATCTCCTCCTCATCGGGGGCCTGCTGCTCGGCCTGATCTACATCGGGGCGATGGGGCTCGTTCTGACCTCGAATCGGCGGCACCTCGACGAAGAGATCGGCAAGGCACGCGAAGAGGTCGCGCGGCTCAAGTCGATCATCGACGAGGTCAAGAGCTACGAAGACAAGAAGGCGAGCCTCGAAGAGAAGATCTCGCTGATCAACAACCTCAAGACGAACCAGAAGGGCCCGGTGCGCCTGATGGACGAGGTGTCCAAGGCGCTGCCCGACCTCGTGTGGCTGACCGAGTTGCAGGTGCAGGGCAACCTGATGACCCTCAAGGGCAAGACGCTCTCGCCCAATGCCGTCGCCACGTACCTCGAGAACCTCAAGAAGAGCCCCTACTTCGCCGAGCCGGTCTTCAAGAACCTGGGCCGGGAACCCGGGCCGCAGGGCCTCTACGGCTGGGAAATGACGGTCATCTTCACCAACGGGCGTCCGGCCGCGGAGACTGGAAAGGCCGCGACGACGAAGGCCCCCGGCACGGCGGGACCTCGGGGCAAGGCGGCTGCGGCGGCCGGAAAGCCGGGGGTATAGGCCATGGCCGTATTCGGGCTCAACATCGAGGAGAAGCCCTGGTACTACGCCCTCGGCGTGGGCCTCGCCGTGGGAATCGTGCTCGCGGGAGCGGTCCACTGGTTCTGGTTCAAGCCCATGAACGCCGAGATTGCGGGCAAGAAGCTCGAGCTCCAGGGGCTCAACCAGGAAATCCAGAAGGGGCGCGCCGCAGAGCGGAAACTCTCGCAGTTCCGAGAAGAGGTCAAACGCCTCGAGCTCGAGCTTTCCAAGCTCCTCCAGATCCTTCCCTCCAAGCGCAATACCGAGGAGCTCATCAAGCGGATCGAAACACTCACGCGGCAGGGCGACTTCACGCTCAAGAAGTTCACTCCGGGGGACTTCGCGCAGAAGGAGTTCTTCGCCGAGTGGCCGATCGACATCCAGGTCGAGGGCACGTACCACAACCTCGCCCTCTTCTTCGATCGGATGAGCCGCTTCTCGCGCATCGTCAACGTCGAGGACCTCAGGATCACCGCGTTGAACGACGTCCCGGGCAAGTCGATCGCGGCCCAGTTCGTCGCGAAAACGTTCATCTACACCGGCGACGAGGTCGGGCAAGCCACCGCGGGCCAGGGCCCCGAGGGCGCAACGCCGCCGGCACAGCCCGGCGCACCGGGGGCCAAACCGGGAGCAGCCGGAAAGGCGCAATCGCTCAAGGAACGCGCCGAAGGCAAGGGGGCCGAATGAAGCGGACGCTCTTCGCCCTCGCCCTGATCGTGTGCGGCAGTGCGTACGCGTTCGCCCAGGCGCCTGCGGCGCCTGCCGGCGCGGCGCCCGCGGCCCAGCCCACGAAGCCCGCGGCCGTCATCGCGCCGGTCCCCGACTCGCCGGGGCAGTCCATGCTCGAGCAGGACGAGTCGGCCATGTCTGGCCGCGCGTACTCATACGATCCGGCGGGCCGCCGCGATCCGTTCCGCTCCCTGCTCGTGCGCGAGCAGAACCGCGGAGGCGCCGAGCGGCCGCCCGGAATCGCCGGTATCTCGATCGACGACCTCGTCGTGCACGGCATCTGGAAGACGAAGGCCGGCTATGTCGCCCAGATCCGCGCCACCGACAACAAGAGCTACCTCGTGCGCGCGGGCGACCTGCTGTACGACGGCGAGGTCGTGCGCGTCGGGCCCAACGAGGTCACGTTTCGGCAGAACATCAACGATCCGCAGAGCGTGAAGCCGTTCCGGGAAGTCACGAAACAGCTGAACGCGACGGTCAAGCAGTGAGGATCCGGTGAGCATGGTATTCCGCGCGACGGGAGGAACGATGCGAATGGCATTCAGAGGAACCGCGACGGCCACGGCGCTCGCGCTCGTGTGGGCAGCCGCCGTAGGCTGCTCCTCCAGGGGTCAGGCAGCACACAGTGCCGCGGAGGCCCCGGCAACCTCGCCGGCGCCCGCCCCCTCCCAGGTGGCCGCGGCGACTCCCGCCGCCGCGACGAAGATCACGGGGACGGCCTTCAACGAAGACGCCGACGGCGCCCGTGTCGTCCTCTCGGCGAACGCGCCGCTGCTCTACACGTCCTACGAGCCGAGACCGAACCTGCTGGTCATCGACCTGCGGGATGCGTCGATCGCCTCCAACGTGACCGCGCCCAAGGTCGGTGGGCTCGTCGAGTCCGTCAAATTCGAGGAGCTCGACGAGCTCGGCAAGCGGATCACCCGCCTCTCGATCACCCACAATCCGGATGCGCACCCCGACTTGCGCTCGGTGGGCCAGGGTCTGGCGATCGCGTTCACCGGCCCGACGTCAACGGCGGAGGCCGACACCCCGACCGAGGCGACGCCGGCCTTGACGGCCGCGTCGGTGGAATCCGCGCCGCTGCCCTTGGCAGCGGTCTCCGCGCCGGCCACGAGCCCTGTGGCCCCGGCCGCAGCGAAACCGGCGCCGGTCTCCGTCGCCCGCGGCGAAGCAGCCCATGCGCTCGAGAGCGTGACCGCCCAGACCAGGGACGGCCATGTGGCGATCCTGCTGCTGGGCGACGGCTGGTTCTCGGCGAAAGACTTTGTCCTCGCCAACCCGCCGCGGATCGTCGTCGACCTTCCCGGCGTCAAGAACCAAGTCAAACAGCGGACGATCGCCGTCAAAGACGACGTCGTGACGCGCGTTCGGATCTCGCAGTTCCAGACCTCGCCCGAGTACGTGACGCGCGTCGTCGTGGACCTCGCAAAACCCATGCCGCACGCGCTCGTGCCCGACGGCGAGCGGCTGGCGGTCGTGGTCGGCCAGAACCCCTCGTTCGAGACGGTGGCCCAGGTTTCGGAAGAGCCCGCGGCCGAACGGTCGGAATCCCCGATGGCGGCCGCAGTTCCCGCTCCAATCGTCGAGCCCCCGGCCCCGCAGGTGGCAAGCGCGCCGGCTCCGGTTCCGGCCCCTGCGACGCCCTCAGTCACCAGGATCGCCGAAAAGTCGGCGCCGAAGCTCGAAGCCCCGGCAGTCGCGGCGGCCGCGGTTCCGGCTCCGCAGACGCAGCCGCCCCCGCCCCCGTCCGAAGTGAGGACCGCCGCAGTCGCTCCGGCGCCGCCTGCCGCGGCGCCCGCCCCGGTGGTTGCGCCGCCCCCGCCCGCCGTCATCGCAGCGCCCGTCCCGAAGTCTGCTCCGCCGGCTCCCAAGGCGGCGCCGAAACCGACGACGGCCCGCGGCGACGCACTCTTTGAAGCCGCGGCAGCCCAGCTCGACCAGGACCAGGCCAGCCCGCAGCAGGGGGGAAACTCATACCGCTCGCGGACCATCTCGGAAGCCCAGAGTCAGTTCACCGGTGAGCCGATCTCGCTCGACTTGAAGGATGCCGACATCAAGGACGTCTTCCGGACCATCTCCCAGCTGACCGGGCTGAACATCGTCATCGATCCCGAGGTCCGGGGCACCGTGACGGTGCAGCTCGAGGACGTTCCATGGGACCAGGCCCTCGACCTGATCCTCAAGCAGAACAGCCTCGGGTACGTGCTCGAAAACAACATCATGCGCATCGCGACGACCAGCAAGCTCCAGGCCGAGGAAGGCGACCGCGCCCGACTCGCCGAAGCCCGTCAGGCCGCGGAGCCGACGCGTACGGTCATCAAGAAGTTGTCCTACGCGAAGGCGGGCGACATCGTTCCAACGCTCCAGAGCGTGATGTCCAAGCGCGGCGCGATCGTCGTCGACCAGCGGACGAACACGCTGATCATCCGTGAGATCCCGACCTTCCTGCCCGCGGTGCTGCAGCTGATCGACAACCTGGACACCGCGACGCCGCAGGTCGTGATCGAGTCGCGCATCGTGGAGACGACCAAGAGCCTCGGCCGCAGCCTCGGCATCAACTGGCAGGTTCGCGGCAAGGCCGACAACGAGCACGGCAACACGACGAACCTGATCTTCCCGAACACGGTTGCGGGTGGGCTCAACGTCGGGCTCGGCAACGGTCCCACGGTCGCCTCGCTCGTCCTCGGAAACATCCTCAACACGTTCAACCTGGACGTCGCCCTCACGGCGGCCGAGAACCAGGGCCTCTTGAAGATCATCTCATCGCCGAAGGTCACGTCCCTGACCAACACGCCCGCCCTGATCCAGTCGGGTGTGCAGATCCCGGTCCAGACCACCGTCAACAACACGACGACGGTCATCTACGTGGACGCGACCCTCAAACTCGACGTGACACCCCAGATCACTGCCGAGGGGACAATCCTCCTCACCGTCAACGTGATGAAGCGCGAGCCGGCCGTCGCCCTGAACCTCTCGCTCGGCCAGAACGTCCCGCTGACGATCCGCGAGTACCGCGGCCAGGTGCTCGTCAAGGACGGCGGAACGACCGTCATCGGCGGCATCTTTCAGATCAACGACCAGGACCAGTACAACATGATCCCGGGGCTGTGGAAGATCCCCGTCCTCGGAAATCTCTTCAAGAACAAGACGCGGACCGAGAAACACGATGAACTCCTCATCTTCATCACTCCCCGGATTCTCCGGTCGTAAGGGAGCAAGCGATATGAAAGTAAAATTGCTACTCGTGATCGCATTGGCGGCGACGCTGGCCGTCACAGGCGGATGCTCGAACAAGCAGGGTCAGAGCGAATCCCCCGTGAGCATTACGGTCGATCTCCCCGACCAGTCGGGCCTGACGTTGATCGTCCCGGCTCGAACACTCACGATCCCGACCATGATACTGAACAGCCATCTCAAGGATCCCACCTCCCTCGACCCAAACCACTTCGCCGACGTCGAGGTGGGCAGCTACACCGTGACCTATCGACGGGCAGACGGCGGAACCCTGGTTCCACCGGTGCAGACGTTCGCGGCCGGCGGGCTACTGCCGAGCGACGGAAGCTTGACGCTGTCGGACTTTCCGGTCCTCAGTCAGTCCGCCATGGCGAGCACTCCGTTCGATCAGCTGCTTCCATTCAACGGTGGGATCGATCGGGAGACAGGGAGCCAGGAGATCCGCATGTTCTACGACATCACGTTTTTCGGACTCACGGTCTCCGGCAAACGGGTGCAGAGTGAAACCGTAACCGCGATTCGGATCTTCGTCGCTCAGTAAGGGGGACCCATGCGCCGGATAGCTTTTGCACTGATCCTGGTCGCGGCCGTCGTGGGCATCCATGCCTGCGCCGCGGACGCCCCGACGGCACCGAGGCCCGGCACGGGCGGCGGGACGTCGAACGCCTTGTCGATACAGCTCTTCACGACGGACGCCAACCCCAAGGCGGGGACGTGCACGCTGATCGAAGCGCTCGTTTCGCTGAATGGATCCCCCGTGCCGGACGGGACCAGCGTGAACTTCTCGACGGACTTCGGGACGTTCGGGGAGAACGGCCTCCCGCTCGTCTCGGTCGTGACCACCAACGGCACCGCTGTCAGCGCGCTCTGCGGGCCGGGGGCCGGAAGCGCCAAGGTGAAGGCCCAGGCGACCGTCGCCGGGAAGACGAATTCCGCCAGCATCGTGATCAGCTTCCAGCCTGACTCGAGCACGCTGCCCTTCGTGTCCTCCTGCAGCCCGAGTTTCGGGCCTAAGGAAGGCGGGACCGTGCTCACACTCAACGGCGGCCGTTTCTTCGGCTCGCCCGGCACGACCCGCGTGCAGTTCTCGGCCAATGGCGTGAGCAAGGACGGCATCGTGTCTTCGGTGACGTCGAGCACGGTGACGGTCTCGACTCCCGGTTTCCCGGAACTGTCCGCGCCATCGATCCCGGCCCCGATCACGCTCACGCTCGGCACGAACCTGCCGACACCCGTCGTCCTCTCGCTGCCGAGTTGTTTTGCGTACGGTACGGCCGACGCCGGAACGCCGACGGTCACGGCCGTCCTGCCGGCATCGGGCACGAACGAGGGCAACACGCGGGTCACGATCATCGGGTCAGGCTTCTCGACGGGCGGAGTGCAGGTCTTCTTCGGAGGAGTCGAAGCGACCGTGATTTCGGTTTCTTACAACCAGGTTCTCGTACTCTCGCCACGGGTCAACATCGAGAGCCCGAATCTCAACTCTGCGGTCCCGGTGACCGTGAAGAACATCAGCTCCGGCGTGATTTCCAACGCGGACGTGACGTTTACGTATACGCCAGCGGTAAAGATCACGGCATGGTCCAACAACGTCCAGACCCTCGGCGGGCCTTACACGCCCGTGAAGATCTACGGTCAGGGCTTTCAGGCGCCGGTCGCCGTTGATCTGGCCGGCTGGGGGGCCTTTGTGCAGAGCGTGTCCGCGACCGAGATCGACGTGATCCCCGGCAACGCTCTGCCGACTGGATGTGCGGACATCACGGGCCCGATCAAGGTCGTGAACATCGATACGGGAGACTTCGCCATTGCCGGCTCCTTCACCTACGTCGTTCTGAAGCCGGCCATCACGGGGATTTCCCCGGCGAACTCCTGCCCGGCGGCCGTCGCGCCGTGCTCTCCGAACAACGGCACGGGCGGAGGCGCCGCAACGATCAGCGGAGTGTATCTTCCGGACACGATTGCGAGTGCGGAGGTCCGGTTCGGAGCGCTGACTGCGTTCGTCGATGGGGCGACGTCAACCTCCCTCAGCGTGACGGTCCCGCTCACGAGTGCCGCCGCGCCGACCTGCACGGGCGGAAACCCTGCCGGGACGCCGCAGATCGTTTCGTCCGTGGACGTGACCGTGACGGACCGCGACACAGCATGCACAGTGGTGGCGGCGCAGGCCTTCCAGTACATCCTGCCTTGCGTCATCCCCGCGCCGTAGAGATTGCCGCCGCCCCCTCCGGGGGGCGGCGTGTTCATCTTCATCGTGGCTGACCCGACGGCTGAAGCTCGCATCCGGGATCTCGAGCGCCGGCTCGATCTCGACAGCGGCTCGCGTCTCTTCGTCTCCCTCGCGGAGGAGTACCGAAGGGTGGGCCGCCTCAGGGACGCACTCTCGGCGCTCCAGAAGGGCCTGCTCGCGCACCCGGGGTACATCGCCGCACAGGTGGCCCTCGGGCGCGTGTACCTCGAGGCGAACCAGGCGACGGATGCCATCGCGACCTTCACGAAGGTTCTGGCGGCGGATCCCGCGAACCTGGTTGCGGCAAAGTCGCTGGCCGAGATCCACATGTCGCGGCGCGACAACCTCGAGGCCCTGAAAAAGTACAAGCTCTACCGCGCGATCTCGGGCGACCGCAAGGTGGACGCGGTGATCGCCGAGCTCGAGCCCCTCGTGGCGCCGAAGCCTCCGCCGCCTCCGCGCGTGCCGCCGCCGGCGGAGCCGCTTCCGCCCCCGCCACGTTTCCAGGAAACGGACAAGGGCCGCCGGCGGACGGCACCGAAGATGCCGCCGGCCGAGGCGCCGCCGCTGGCCGATGCATTCGAAATGACGTCTGTGTCCTTCGAGATCGGCGAGGACTCGGGCAAGGCCAAGATGGACGACCCGTTTCCGTACATTCCGACCCGCGATGTCACCCTCGCTCCCGCGCAGCGCGAGGCGGCGCCGACCGCGGAACGACCGGGGCCGGCTCTTGTGCCGCCATCCACGCTCTCCGAGGCGCCCGCCGCCCCTGCGCCGCCGGAGCCCGAGCCCGCAGAGCCGGTGCGCCCGACGGGGCGGGCGCTGGCGGACCTGTACTACGCCCAGGGCCACTACGCCGAGGCCCTGCAGATCTACGACGACCTCGTGTTGCGGCATCCCTTCGACGACGAGTTGAAGCGCATGCGCCGCGACGCCGAGGCGCGCCTCCTGCCCGCCGCGACGACGCCCTCGGCGACCGCGCCCGACCTGGGGTTGGAGCGGCGGCTGGCCCGGATTCGCGCCCTCAAGCAATGGCTCTCGCTCGTACAGGCCGGGTGATCCGGTAGCCGGACCGTGACATCATCGGGTCCCCCATGAACGTCTTTCAGGACAGCCTTCGCCGGATCGCCGAACGCGTGGAAGGCACCCGCGCGGTTTCGCTGCTCGGCCTGGACGGCATCCCGATCGATTCCTATGTCAGCGCGGAAGGCCTCCCGATGGACACGCTGGCCGCCGAGGCCGGCGGGCTGATCAAGGCCGCCAACGCCTCGCGGGCGCTCGCCGACCACGGCGCCGTCACCGAGATCACGGTGGCGTCGGGGCGGTCGGCTTCGATCCTGTGCCGCGTGACGGCGGAGTACTATCTGCTGCTCCTGCTGGCCCGGGACGGGAATTTCGGACGGGGCCGATTCGAGCTCCGGAAGGCCGCGCTGGTGCTGGAGAAGGAACTGTTGTAGACCGATGCTTTCGCTCAAGGAAATCCGCGAGCTCATCGACCTCGTCGCCGAGCGGGGCCTGTCCAGCCTCGAAATCGAACGGGCCGGATTCCGCCTGCGGATCGAGGGGCGCCGTCCCGCCGCCGTGGAGATCACGGCCGCCGTCCCGGCCGCTGCCGCGTCGGCTCCGGCGGAGGCCGCTGCCGCGCCGGCGCCCGTCGAGGAGGATCGCAACGTCCACGTCATCACCTCCCCGATCGTGGGCACGTTCTATCGGTCGGCCTCTCCCGAGGCTGAGGCCTTCGCCGATGTCGGCGCGCGCGTGGCCAAGGGCAAGATCCTCTGCATCATCGAGTCGATGAAGCTGATGAACGAGATCGAGTCCGACGTCGAAGGCGAGGTCGTCGCCGTGTACCCGCGCAACGGCCAGCCGGTCGAGTACGGCGAGAAGCTGTTCGCGATCCGCCTCGCGGCGTAGTGTTCGGTCACCGAAGTTTCGATCGCGCCATTCGGCTTCAGACAGGCATCGTGGCTCTCGCTCTTCGGGCCTTATTGCATTGTTCGAGCGACGAGATTGGTATCGTGACTTCTGTGACAGGACACTAGCCGCGTGTTCAAGAAAATCCTGATCGCCAACCGCGGTGAGATCGCCCTGCGGGTGATCTCGGCCTGCCGCGAGCTCGGGATCAAGACCGTCGCGATCTACAGCGAGGCCGACCGGGATGCGCTCCATGTCCGGTATGCGGACGAAGACGTGTGCGTCGGGCCGTACCCGTCGGCCGCGTCGTACCTGAACATCTCGTCGATCGTCTCGGCGGCCGAGATCACGGAGGCCGACGCGATCCATCCGGGATACGGGTTTCTCTCCGAGAACGCCTACTTTGCCGAGATCCTCCAGGACTGCCACATCGCCTTCATCGGCCCGCCGCCGGACGCAATCCGCAAGATGGGCGACAAATCGCTCGCGCGCCAGACGGTGGCCGCGGCAGGCGTCCCGACGATTCCTGGATCGCCTGGGCCGCTCGAGTCGGTGGACGACGCGCTGGCCTTCGCGAAGAAGGCCGGGTATCCCGTCATCCTGAAGGCTTCGGCCGGCGGAGGCGGGCGCGGCATGCGCATCGCGCGCGATGAGCGTGACCTGGCGGCCGCCTACGAGACGGCGCGCGCGGAGGCGGAGAAAGCCTTCGGCAACGCCGAGGTGTACCTCGAGAAGTATCTCGAAGACCCGCGTCACATCGAGTTCCAGGTCTTCGGCGACACGCGTGGCAACATCCGGCAGCTCGGCGAGCGGGAATGCTCGATCCAGCGGCGCCACCAGAAGCTCATCGAGGAGGCCCCGTCCATCGTGCTGGACGAGGACCTGCGGCACCGGATGGCCGAGGCCGCGATCACGACGGCCCGGGCGGTCGGCTACGTGAACGCCGGGACGGTCGAGTTCCTGCTCGACAAGGACGGGAAGTTCTACTTCATGGAAATGAACACGCGGCTCCAGGTGGAACACCCCATCACCGAGGAAGTCACGGCGCTCGACCTCGTCAAGGAGCAGATCGCCGTGGCCGCGGGGGCGCCGCTCTCCTTCGTCGACCGCGACATGTCGCCGCGGGGTCACGCGATCGAGTTCCGGATCAACGCCGAAGACCCCGTGACGTTTGCCCCGTCGCCGGGGCGGATCGCCTCGTTCCATCCGCCGGGAGGCCTGGGCGTGCGCCTCGACACGGCGGCCTACCAGGGCTACGTGATCCCGCCGCACTACGACTCGCTCATCGCCAAGCTGATCGTCTGGGGCCGCGACCGCGAGGAGGCGATCGGGCGCGGGCGCCGGGCGCTCGACTTCTTCGTCATCGAGGGCATCAAGACCACGATCCCGCTCCACCGCAAGATCCTCGACGACCCCGACTTCATCGCCGGGCGGCTGTCGACGCACTTCATGGAGCGGTTTTTCGCGAAAACGTAGGGTGTCCCCCTGAGGCTCCCGCTCGTCTACGCAATCACAGACCCTTCTGCGGGCGCCGACCCCGTTGCGGTCGCACGGCGTCTGCTGCGAGTCGGCGTGAGAGCGATCCAACTGCGCGACAAAGCCCTCGACGACCGTGAGCGGCTCGCGGCGGCCGAGGCAATCGCGGGACTCTGCCGGCCGGCGGGAGCGCTGGCGTTCATCAACGACCGCGTGGACGTCGCGGTCCTGGCCGGGACTGGCGTGCACCTCGGGGAGGACGATCTGCCGGCGCGGGAGGCCCGGGCGATCCTGCCCCCGGGTTGCCACATCGGGGTGTCCACGCACGATGCCGCGGCCGCGCTGCGCGCCTTCGAGGACCCCGCCGCCGACTACGTCGCGTTCGGGCCGGTCTTCGAGAGCGGCACCAAGGCGCTGCGGCCGCCGCGAGGCCTCGAGGAGCTTGCGCGGGCGGCAGCCGGCCGGTCGAAGCCGCTCGTCGCGATCGGCGGGATCACGCCCGCCCGACTCGAATCGGTCTGGGAGGCCGGGGCTGATTCGGCCGCGATGATCGGTGCGCTATATGCGGGGGGGCGGATCGAGGAGAACGCCCGGGAAGCCCTGGATTTCGGCCGTCGGCGGGGCTGGCGGGGGAGGATCTACATCGTCGGGTTCATGGCCAGCGGTAAGAGCTCGGTGGGGCGGCGACTGGCCGAGCGGCTCGCACTGCCGTTCGTCGACCTCGACGGCGAGATCGAACGGACGAGCGGGAAAACGATTCGGGCGATTTTCGAGGAGTCGGGCGAGGCCGCATTCCGCGAGCGCGAGGCCGCGTTCCTCGCGGCCACGGAGTCGCTCCCGGCCGCCGTGGTGGCCACGGGGGGCGGCTGCTACGCGCAGGAGGACAACCGCCGGCGCATCGGGCGGATGGGAACCGCGGTCTTTCTCGACGTCGCCCTCGAGACCGTTCGCGCGCGGCTCAAGGGGAAGACCGACCGCCCGCTCTTCCAGAGCGAGGAGCAGCTCGGATCCCTCTTCGCGGTCCGGGCGCCCTTCTATAGAATGGCGCCCGTCACCGCGGTCCTCGGCGGCGGCGAGACGGTCGAGGAGGCGGCGGACCGGGTGCTGATCGCGCTCGAGGATTTCGAACACATCCACGGATGAAGGAGACTCTGGCTCCCGCATGCGCTACCTGATCCTTTCGGACATCCATTCGAACGACGACGCGCTCTCCGCGGTGATGGCGCGGGTGCGCCGAAAGCGCTACGACCGGGTGGTCGTGCTCGGAGACTTCGTCGGCTACGGCGCCAATCCGAACCACGTCGTCGACCGCATTCGCAACATCCGCAAGCCCAAGCGGATGATCCGCGGTAACCACGACAAGGTCGTGTGCGGCCTCGAGTCCGGGGACCTGTTCAACCCGGTGGCGCTGAAGGCCGCCCGGTGGACGACCGACAAGCTCACGCCCCGCAACCTGAAATTCCTCGAGGCGCTGCCCCTCGGTCCGCTGACGGTGGACGGCGCCTTTGCAATCTGCCACGGCTCGCCGCGGGACGAGGATGCATACATCTTCACCGACTACGATGCGTACCTGAACTTCCGCGAGACCGAAGCGGCCGTGTGCTTCTTCGGGCACAGCCACATTCCGTCGGTCTTCACCCTCGAGCCGCACGGCATCGTCGTCGAGCTCGTCGAGGGGGAGCGCCTGCGCTACCCTCTGAAGAAGGGAATGCGCTACCTCATCAATCCCGGCTCGATCGGCCAGCCGCGGGACCGCAACGCCGCGGCGGCCTACGCGATCTACGACGCGACCGAAGGGGTCGTGCACTTCGACCGGGTGCCCTATGCGGTCGAGAAGGCCCGCGAGAAGATCTACAAGGCGGGGTTGCCGCACATCCTCGGCGACCGCCTCCTCGTGGGCGCATAGCTCTCGGCCGCGGGCGTTGCCTTCGCGAACGGAGGTCGAGAGTCTCTGCGACCGGAGCCCATGAGTACCACTGCTGCAGAACTTATAATCCGGCGGATTCATCGGAGGATGAGTTGGGCGAATCTCCGGCGCGCTCTGAGCGTCCTCGGAGCGGCCTTTCTGCTGGCGACGGGCTGCGCGCACCAGATCGACGATCCCATCGAAAAACTCGCGCCGACGCGCGCGCCGACCGCGGTTGCGACGCCGGCGTTCGCTTCGCTCGCCGAAGCGGAGCCGGCGCTGACGGCGCTCGAGGACCGGCGCGCCTTTGAAGGGGCGACGCTCGACGCGGCGTCGTCGTCGAGGGACCCGTTGGCCCGGGCCCGGGCCGCGCTCGCGCTCGGCCGGATCGGCGACGCAAGAGCTTCCGGGCCGCTCGGCCGCCTTCTCGGCGACGGTTCGCCGGACGTGCGCTCCGCGGCGGCGTTCGCCGCCGGAATTCTCGGTGACCAGGGCTTGACGGACTCGCTGGCGCCGCTCCTCGCGGATTCCGACCCCGCTGTGGCCGCGCGTGCGGCGTGGGCGCTCGGCTTCCTGGAGTCGAGTGGCGGGGAAGCGGCGCTCACAGCGGCGATCCCATCAGCGGCGACCCCGGAGTTGCGGGCGGCGTTTCTGCGAGGGCTTTGGCGATTTTCCACTCCCGGGTCCAGGAGCGGGGCGATGCCCTACGTGGCCGACCCGGACCCGAGCGTCCGAACTGCGGCGCTCTACGTGCTGGCGCGGCGTCCCCAGCTGACTTCTCTCGACGCGCTGACGGGCGCGCTCGAAGACCCGGATCCGCAGACGGCGGCGCTCGCGGCGCGAGCCCTCGGCATCCTCGGCAAGGCGGAATCGGTCGGCCCGCTGGCCAGGGCGATCGACGGCACGCGAGGGCCCGTGACGATCAACGCGATGCTGGGCCTGGCGGTCGTGCTGGAACAGAACCCGAACGCGGCGTTTCCATCCGACCTGCGCGCCCGCGTGATCCTGCTCGCCGGCGACGCCAATCCGAATCTTGCCATTCCCGCCCTGAGGCTGTTGCGGTGGCAGACGGAGGACCGCGAAGCCTTCCGGCGACTCTGGACGGTGGCCTCGACCGGGAAAGAGCGCCGGCAGCAGGTCGCGCTCCAGGCCCTGATGGCGGGTCTCGGCGCGAAGTCGCTCGATCTCGCGGACACGGCGATCGCGTCTCCGGATCCATATCTTCGGGGTGCCGCGGCCGAGGCGCTCTCGTTCCTGCCGGCTGCCGATGCCGCGACGCGCCGCGCCAGGCTCGCGGCGGATCCCGAGGTCGTCGTGCGTCTGAGAGTCCTCGACGGTCTCAAGACGCCCGCCGAGGCGCAGGGCAGTCGCGCGCTCGTCGCCGCTCTGCTCGAGGACTCGAACCCAGGCGTCCGCGCGGCGGCGCTCGATGCGCTCGCGCTGTCGGAGGACCCCGGAATCCTGTCGGTCTGCCTGCAGATGGTCACCCGCTCCTACGGGGACCGCGATCCCGATGTCCCGATCTCGGCGATCGGTGCGGCCGAGAAGACGCCCGAGAACTCCGACGCGCGAGCGGTCGTGGAGGCGGCGTACCGCCATCCGTCCACCCTGGTCTCCCGCCTGGCCCGTCGCTCGCTCGTGAAGACCTTCCACGCCGATCCCGCCGAGTTCCCCTGGCGCGAATACGTGACGGGAAAGAGCCTCGCGGACTACGCGGCGTTGCTCGCCGATGCGCGCCGGCCCTGGACGGCGACGGTCGAGACGGCCCGCGGAACGTTCACGCTGCGGTTTTCGGGCGACGCGGCGCCGCTGACGGTGATGAACTTCGTCGGCCTTGCCCGGAAGGGATACTTCGACGGCGCACCCATCCACCGCGTCGTCCCGGGCTTCGTCGTTCAGGACGGCGACCCGACCGGCACCGGCAACGGAGGGCCGGGCTACGAGATCCGGGATGAGCCGAACACGATTCCGTATCTCACCGGCACCGTGGGAATGGCGCTGGCCGGGCCGGACACGGGCGGCAGCCAGTGGTTCGTGACGCAGGCGCCGCAGCCGCACCTCGATGGCGGCTACACCGTATTCGGCTCGGTCGTCTCGGGGATGGACGTCCCTCTCCGGATCGAGCAGGGGGACAGGATCATCCGTGTCACCGCGAGCGCGGAGAGCCGGTAGCCCGATGTACAAACTCGGCCGGTCCGTTCAGTTCATGGGCCTCATCGTGGCGGGCGCCTCGCTCTTCGTCGGCGTCCTCGGCCACGAAGTTCGCCGGGAGCTTCTGCTGCTTGGGCTGGGCGCAGGCATCTTCTCCGCGGGGTACATGCTGCAGCGGAGCGGCAAATGACCGGCGGCGTGATCCTGGCGACGCGCGAGCTCCCGGACCCCTTCGGCACGCTCCGGCCCGATTTCGAGGTCCGCGTGATGGGCTACAACCCGACCGAGCTGGAGCTCGCCGCGGAGGTCCCCGGCGTGGACGCCCTGATCTGCCTCGTGGACGACCCGGTGACGGCCACGGTCATCGCGGCCGCCGACCGTCTCAAGATCATTGCGAGCTATGCCGTGGGCGTCAACCAGGTGGACCGGGCCGCGGCGGCGGCGCGGGGGATCCACGTCACCCACACGCCGAATGCCCTCACCGATGCCACGGCGGACCTCACCTTCGCGCTCGTCCTCGCCCTGGCGAGGCGCGTCGTCGAGGGGGACCGGCTCGTGCGGACGGGCAGATTCGCCGGCTGGGCGCCGGATCTTCTGCTCGGAAGGGACCTGAAGGGAAAGGTCTTCGGGATCGTCGGGCCGGGGCGCATCGGCAAGGCCGTGGCTCGGCGCGCGAAGGCGTTCGGCATGAGCGTCATCGCAACGGGCAGGAGCCCCCGCCACGAGGGAGACCCGGACGATCCGCCCCGCGTCGCGTTCGATGAGCTCCTGCGGCGCTCGGACATCATTTCCCTGCACGTGCCGCTGACTTACGAAACCTGGCGTCTCTTCAAGACGGAGACCTTCGCGAAGATGAAGCCGGGCAGCTTCCTCATCAACACGTCGCGCGGGCCGGTGATCGACGAGGTGGCGCTCACGCAGGCCCTCGATTCCGGACAGCTCGCGGGCGCGGGGCTCGACGTGTACGAGAACGAGCCGGCCATCACGCCGGCCCTGCTCGACGACGACCGCGTGGTCCTGATGCCGCACGCGGGCAGCGCGACCGTCGAAACCCGCCGGGAGATGGCGCGCCTGGTCGTCGAAGACGTGCGCCGCGTGCTGACGGGAGAGAAGCCCCTGCGGGCGGTGCTGCCGGAAGGGGTGAGAAGATGACGGCGATGAAGAAACCGGGCAAGAGCTCGTTCTCCTCGCTCGATGCCGCGGCCACCGGGCTGCTGCGGCGGATGGCGCGCGGGGACAATGCCCTCGCCTGGCTTCAGGTGCGGTGGGGCCGCATCGTCGGCGAGCCGCTGTCGCGCAAGATCGAACCGGTGGCCCTCGTGGGGCGACGGCTCACGGTGTCGCTCCTGGATCCCTCGTGGAAGAGGCCTGTGGAAGCCACGCTGCGGGAGCTCGAGGCGAAGCTGGCTGAGGAGATGCCGGAGATCAGGCCGAAGGTGACTCTGAAGTAAGCGCCGGCTCGACGTTATCCGGGCGCTTTGCGGCTACCTCGGCGGGGTTGCGGGAGCAGCGGCGCGGCGACTCGCCTTAGGCGCTCTCTGATACGGCCCCTGCTGCCGCGCTGGATTGCTCCGGCGTCGGCGGCCTCGGCGAAGCTGAGCTCCTCCAGGGAAATCCGCGCGAAGATCTCGCGATCTCGACCTCTAAGGGTCGAAAGGATCTCCTCGACCGAGCGCTTGAATTCGATTTCGGAGGCAGGGCTCTGCGGCTCTTCGCCGTTGCGCCCGAGCTCGCTGCGAAGACTTGCGTCGCGGCCCTTCCGTCGCCAATAGCGCCGTACGAAGTTTCGGATCACGGCGTGCAGCCACGGCAGCGTAGCAGCAGTTGCCAGGTTCCCGGACACGATCAACCATTTGAGAATGTCCTGAGAGACGTCTTGCGCATCGTCCGTACAAAGTCCCGCCAGAACACAGACCGCGACGATGCGCGTGCTCAACGCATGGATGCTCCGGTCTGGTGGGGGTAGATGTCGGGTGCGATTCACGATCCGCTCTCAGGCTCCAGAAAAGAGGTCGCGCATGAAGTCTTGCGCATTCCTTTCGGGCGCGTCAAGCGATTAGTGAGTAGCGGTGGGATTCGAACGGAGGCCGACCAACGATCTGCCCCTGTGGCGGGTGGTGTTAGCAGGGAGGTGGGCGATGGCTACTCGTCTGACGCGAAACGGGCTGAGGCTCATCAAGATAGACCCATATCGCCGCTCGGCGAGGCACTTTCTCCTGATCTCAATTTCCCTCGCACTGGCGGTCCCGACGTTCGCCTACGAGCCTAATCCGACAACTCCGGTCCTGGGCTTCCAAAATCACTCCGGATCGAGCGATCCGATCGACCAGGATCGGATCGGGGATGGGTTCTGGTATGACACGACGCCGCATGTCTGCACGGTTTTCCCAGACTCCCACGATTGTCATCAAGACTCCAACTGCCCCTATGGCGTTAGCAATACCGGGTACATCAAGCCGCCGGTCGTCCGCCTCGTCAACAACAAGACC
>JANMBR010000250.1:0-3383 GCA_031360505.1 Acidobacteriota bacterium | reverse complement strand
CCGCAATTGCGCCACGTGCCACGCGGCCCCCGCGACGCAGGCGCCGAACTGGTACACGTACCCGACCCAGGCCGCCTGCGCCTCCTGCCACGACGACATCAACTGGGTCACCGGCGAAAATCACCCGGGCGGCCCGCAAGCCAACAGCGACAACTGCTCGACCTGTCACGTTCCGCAGGGCGGCCGCGAATGGGATGCCTCGATCCAGGGCGCGCACACGGTGCCGTACCGGTCGACGCAGTTGAAGGGCATCAACGCGACCATCGTGTCCGTCTCGAACACGGCCCCCGGCCAGAACCCGACGATCCGGTTCCAACTCACGCAGAACGACGGAACGCCAATCGCACCCGACTACTTCGGCACGGGCAAGATCCTGGCCGTCCTCATGGGCGGTCCGACCACCGACTACGCTGTCAATCCCAACAACTACCGCGAGAGCGCAAACCTGGCCGCCTTCGACGGCACGACGGCGACGTATACGTTCACCAACGCGATCCCTGCGGACGCCATGGGCACCTGGGCCTTCTCGCTCGAAGCACGGCAGAGCGTCGCCCTCGATCCGCATCCCATGGAAGAGCTCACGTTCTCGGAAACCGCGTTCAACCCCGTCTACTACGCGGCCGTGACGGATGTCGAGGCAGAGCCGCGGCGCCTCGTCGTGGACCTTGCCAACTGCAACACGTGCCACAACAAGCTCATGCTCCACGGCAACCTGCGCCAGAACACGCAGATGTGCGTGATCTGCCACAACCCGAACGAGAGCGACGCGGGTCGCCGGCCGGCCGATCAGGCGCCGGCCGAGTCGGTCGATATGAAGCGGATGATCCACCGAATCCACACGGGCGAGGAGCTGGCGCAGGACTACACGATCTACGGGTTCGGCGGCACCGTGAACAACTTCAACGAAGTCCGCTACCCCGGCGATCGCCGCGATTGTCTGAAGTGCCACCTTCCGGATACACAGCAGGTGCCCGAGGACGACGTGCTCGCGACTCGCATTCCGACGGAGACGCTGCGCGACTGGTACTCGCCGATGCAGCCGATCGCAGCGGCTTGCCTCGGCTGCCACAGCGAGAAGCATCAGGCCGCGCATGCATTCCAGATGACGGCTCCGTTCGGCGAATCGTGCGCAGCCTGCCACTCGCCGGACGGGACGTTTGCCGTCGACAAGGTCCACGCCCGCTAGAACACGCGGACGCAAGAAAGCGGTGAGATGGCGATGAGGCGCTTCCCGGCGACCCGGCTTTTCGCGGCGGCCTGCGCGGCGGCGCTTTCCGGCGCCATCGCGTCCGCTCAAACACCGACGCCGGCTCCGGCAGCGACTCCCGCTCCGGCCGCCGCCGCGGCCTCCGCCCCCACGGTCTGCGCCGATTGCCACGGCGACCAGGTCAAGGCCTTCGCCGCAAACCCGCACGCGATCGCGGCAAGCAATGCGAAGGGCAAGCCCGCCGACCCGGAGGCCATTTGCGCGACCTGCCACGGCGACGGAACGAAGCACATGGAGTCGGGCGGCGATGCGAGCCTGATCCACACCCTGAAAGGACTCTCCGGCTCGCAGGACTGCGTCTCCTGTCACGAGGACCGCAAGAACCCGCACGCCTCCACCGCCATGGGTTTCCACGCAAACACGGCCGCGGTGAACTGCCTCTCCTGCCACTCGATCCACAAGCCCGCGCCGAAGAGCACGCACCTGCTCGCGAGCGAGCCCGGAAAGCTCTGCGCGACCTGCCATCTGCCCGAGACCGCCTCGTTCCAGAACAAGCCGTACGCGCACCGTCTGGATCGCGGTGGCATGACCTGTCTCGACTGCCACGACCCGCACTCCCGCCGCGGGCAGACCGTGAAGATGACGGTCCAGGGCGAGCTTCCCTGCCTCACCTGCCACGCGGATCTGCGCGGGCCCTTCGTGTTCCAGCACGTCACGGGCTCGGGCGGAGACTGCCTCTCCTGCCACCAGCCCCACGGCTCCAACAACCCGAACATGCTGCTCTGGGCGCGGGTGGAGCAGCTCTGCCTTTCCTGCCACTCGCAGACCGGAGTCCCGAAGACGTACGGCTCGCAGCCTCCCGCGTTCCACGACCTCACGCTGCCGCGCTATCGCAACTGCACGACGTGCCACGTCGCGGTGCACGGCTCGAACCTGTCGCCCCAGCTCTTGAAGTGAACTAGCGATGCGAAAAGCGCTCGTCCTTGCTGCCGGGTTCCTCTGCGCGGCCGGCCTGCGCGCGCAGACGGCCATCCCCGTGGACCTCGAGCTCGGTTACCGGTGGGTCGACGTTTCCGGCAACGACCACAAGTACCGGACGCAGATCAACGACCGCCCCGGCCTGCTCCTGCGCTCGCTCGACTACACGTCGCAGGGATCGCTCGGTTTCCTCGACATCCTTCACGTGGACGGCACGGACATCGGCGCCGGGCCCGCCGGGCAATTCCGGCTGCAGACGGGGCGCGCGGACGTCTTCAAGCTGACCTTCACCTGGCGCGACACGGACCTCTACAGCGCCCTTCCGGCTTTCGCCAATCCGTTTCTCTCCGACGGGATCATCCCCGGCCAGCAGACGTGGAACCGCACGCGCAACGTCTACGATGCGACGCTGGAGCTTTTGCCCGGCAAGATCATCAGCCCGTTGCTCGGCTACACGCGCAACGTCTATCAGGGCCCCGGGACTACGACCTACCACGTCGGCGGCAACGAGTACCTCCTGAACGAGCAGGTTCATTCGGTCGACCAGCTCTACCGCGTCGGCCTCGTGTTCAACTACTGCGGAGTCCTGGCGGGCTTCACGCAAGGCTGGCGCATGTACAGGTGGAGCGACACGACCGCGCTCGCGCCCGGCGCCGGCGCCGGCAACGTCACGACGCCGGTCCTCGGCGAAACGTTGAACGCTGACGCCATCCTCGGCACGCAGAACAACAAGATCAATACGCCGGTCACCAACGCCTGGATCACCGCCAACCTGTTCGGCCGTCTGAAGCTCATCGCCACTTACGTCAAGGCCGACGGCAGCAACGAGACGAGCTACGTCGAGGCCGACGCCGGCAAGTTCCTGTCGTTCGAAATCGCGCGGTTCTTCTCCGGCCTCGCTGAAACAGTGAGCTCGCGCTCGCGCACGGACTACTGGCGGGCGTCCGCGCGCGCGGAGGTCATGCTGGTGCCCAACGTCGAGCTTGCCGGGGGCTGGATCGAGAACAAGCGCGTGCTCGACGGACAGGCCCTCATTTCCAGCCTGTTCCTCAACACCGTGACCTACGCCGGCCAGAGCACCGGCGACCTGTTGCGCCAGATCAACGCCCGGACGGTCGTGGACGACATGACCCGGGTCTACGACGCCAGCGTGACGGCGCGCATGCTCGGCCCTGTCGCCGTCAACGCGGGATGGTCG
>JANMBR010000202.1:0-25858 GCA_031360505.1 Acidobacteriota bacterium | reverse complement strand
TCGCCCCCGACTCTGCCTACGCCGTCAGCTTCTTCGCCGCCTTGACGGCGGCGGCGACGCCGGACTGCTTGCGGATCGCCTTGATCCGGACGCGCGCCTGTTTGGAGAGCGTGCGCACGGCCGACATGTAGCGGCCCTGGGCCCGCCGCGCGGTGGCCTGGGCGCGGGAGATGGCCTTGCGGGCCTTGGGCGCCGCGCGCCGCGCCGCCTTGCGGCCGGCCTTCAGGACGCGGCGGGCGACGGGGGCGGCAACTTTCTCGAGGGCCTCCAGGCGGGCGCGCAGATCGCGGATCATCTTCTCGCGGTTCTTGAGGGCCTTCGTCACGTCTGCAGCGGCGATGCGGCCATCCTCGATCAGCAGGTGCAGAGCAGCGGCGGCGTGGTTGGCCGAAATCTTCAATGCTTTCTTCGTCTTGCGTCTCACAGTGTGTCTCCTTCGGGGCTCATTGTATGCAATGCTGCCTGCGCGCGGGACTGAACACGCGGCCCAGTGGCGAATCCGCCCCCATACTGTCCGTTTCGCGTAACAAGCTCTAGACCGATCCCGAAACCGGGCCAGCGGGTCGAGCCTTCCGCGCCGCCGCCGGCGGATGAGTGGTGGCGCCTGCCGTAATGCGGCGCCGCGCCCGCGTTTGAAGCTGCCCCGCCCCCGGGCGCGTATGTAGGACCGGAGGCAAGGCGACCATGATCCAGATCCGGCGGGCCGGCGAGCGCGGACACTTCGACCACGGGTGGCTGAACACCTACCATTCCTTCTCCTTCGGCGACTACCACGACGGGCGGCACATGGGATTCCGGTCGCTGCGCGTGATCAACGAGGACCGCGTGGAGCCGGGCCAGGGCTTCGGGACGCACGGCCACCGCGACATGGAGATCCTTTCCTACGTGCTCGAGGGCGAGCTCGCGCACAAGGACAGCATGGGTACGGGCTCGGTGATCGTGCCCGGAGACGTGCAGTACATGAGCGCGGGCTCGGGCGTGCGGCACAGCGAGTTCAACGCGTCGAAGACGGATGTCACCCACTTCTACCAGGTGTGGATTCTTCCGAACGCCGATGGCGCGCCGCCGCGCTACGACCAGAAGCGGTTCGACGAGGAGTCGCGGCACGCAACGCTGCGGCTGATCGCGTCGGGCAAGGGCTCCGATGGCTCCATCGCCGTCCGGCAGGACGTCAACGTCTACGCTTCGATCCTCGAGCCGGGGAGCTCCCTCTCTCTCGCGCTCCCAGCGAAGCGGCACCTCTGGGTTCAGGCCCTGCGCGGGTCATTCGACGTCAACGGGACCACTTTGGCGGCGGGAGACGGGCTCGCGGCCTCGGAGGAAGCGAAGTTCGTCTTCGCGGGGCGCGATCAGCGCGCCGAGCTGCTCGCGTTCGACCTCGACTGAGGTCGAGCGGACGGCCGCGCCCCGGGCCGATGTGTCAAGCTCGTCGGCCATGGAGCGCGCTGATGCCGTGGCCGAGTCGCCCGCGCGATGGCGCGCCCTCGCTCTCGTCGCCGTTGCGGAGCTGCTCGGCATGTCGCTCTGGTTCTCGGCCTCCGCCGTGGCGCCGGCGCTCAAGGCCGAATGGGGCCTGACCGACGGGGCCGCCGCGTGGTTGACGCTCGCCGTGCAACTCGGCTTCGTCGCGGGCACGCTCGTCAGCGCTCTCGGGAACCTTCCGGACGTCTTCTCGACCCGCCGCCTCTTCGCCGTGTCCGCCTGGCTCGGCGCGGCTGCCAACGCTGGCCTCGCCCTCTGGGCGCGCGGGCCGGTCTCGGCCGTGGCGCTGCGGTTTTGCACGGGTTTCTTCCTCGCCGGCGTGTATCCGCCAGGGATGAAGATCCTGGCCACCTGGTTCCGTCGCGGGCGCGGCATGGCCCTCGGCGTGCTCGTCGGCGGCATCTGCCTCGGCAAGGCGTTCCCGTATCTCGTCAACGCCGTGGGCCACTCGGCTTGGCGGGTCAACGTGCTCGCGGTGTCGGGCCTCGCGATCGCGGGCGGCGCGATCGTGCAGCTGTTCGTCGGTGACGGCCCCTTTGCGACGCCGGCGGCGCGGTTCGACGTCACTCAGATCGCGGGAGTCTTCCGCAACCGCGGCGTGCGCCTCGCGGACTTCGGGTACTTCGGCCACATGTGGGAGCTCTACGCGATGTGGACGTGGGTGCCCGTGTTCCTGCGCGCGAGCTTTGCCGCGCACGGAGCGCGGCCGTCGCTGGCCGAGAGCGCGTCCTTCGTGGTCATCGGCAGCGGCGCGGTCGGATGCGTCGCGGCGGGGTTGCTCGCCGACCGCATCGGGAGAACGGCCGTGACGTCGTGGGCCATGGGACTCTCCGGCGCCTGCTGCCTCGGGGTGGGCCTGCTCTTCGACGCCCCTCCGGCCGTGCTCCTGGTCGTGGCCGCCATCTGGGGCGCCGCCGTCGTCGCCGACTCGGCGCAGTTTTCCGCGTGCGTGACCGAGCTCGCCGATCCGCAGTACATGGGGACCGCGCTGACCGTCCAGACGTGCGTCGGATTTCTCCTGACGATGGTCTCGATCGAGCTCGTGCCGCTCGCCGTTGCGGCGGTCGGCTGGCGCTGGGCTTTCGCCGTACTCGCCGCGGGGCCCGCCCTCGGCGTCGCCGCCATGCTTCGCCTGCGCGGCCTTCCGGAGGCCGCGCAGATCGCGCACGGGAGGCGGTAGACCGGGCTCCTAGAAGAAGGTGTTGACCAGAAACGCCGCCATCTGCGCCCGGTTCACGACGCTATCCGGACAGTAGAGCAGCGGACTGGCGCTGCATCCTCCGGCGATGCCGCGGTTGTAGAGGTCGTCGATGAAAGCGGCCGCGAAGGCATCCACCGGCACATCGCCAAAGATCGCCGTGGCGGCCGGCGGGACGTAGCCCGAGCCCTGGCTCGTTTTGAGAAGGAAGACTGCCATCTGGGCCCGCGTGACGGAGGCGTCGGGACAGTAGTCGCCGCTGCCGCAGCCGGCGGTCACGCCCTCGTTCGAAAGCTGCTCGATCCAGTCGGCGTAGGTGCTCGGGCAGGGAACGTCCGCGAAGATGGCGGCGCAGATGGGCGGCGTGTAGGACGATCCATGCTCGGACTTGAGGAGAAAGACCGCCATCTGCGCGCGCGTGACGAGGTCGGCCGGGCAGTAGTCCGCGCCGCCGCATCCGGCCGTGACGCCGGCGGTGGCGATCGTGATGATCGCGCCATGAAAGATGTTCGAGGTCGCGACGTCGGCAAACTCGACCGAAACGGCCGCGGCGTTGGAGGCTGTGGAGGTACAGGAGTCCGTGACCACGACGTCGTAAGATCCGGCGTCGGTGAAGGCGGAGGGATCGATCGTCAGCACCGCCGTCGTCGCGCCGGAAACCGTTCCCCCGTCGGACAGGGACGCGCCGTCCTTGCGCCACTGGTACGTCACCGGGCCGAACCCCGCAGCTCGAGCCGTGAGCACGATGGGCGAACCGATGAGAACGGATACGGCCGGCGGCACCGCCGCTCCCAGCCGCGAGTTGACGAGCATCGTTGCGCTGTCCGAGGCAATCGTCGCGATGTCGAGCAGGCCGTTGCCGAGGAAGTCGCCGCTTCGGAGCGAACTGATGTTCGACAAGGTGGGGAATGCGATCGGAGACAGGAAACGGCCGTCGCCGAGGCCGAGGAAGACCAGGATCGTCTGATTCCCGCTTGCGACCGCAAAATCCTGGTGGCCGTCGCCGTCGTAGTCTCCCGTCGTGACTTGTGCTCCCGAGGATGCGAGCCCGAAGGAGACGGGGGGCTTGAAGGTGCCGTCCCCGTTTCCGGAATATAACGAGACCCGGGAGGATCCGTCGGCGATCAGCAGGTCCGCAGCTGCGCCGTCGAAATCTGCGGTGGCGATCCAGAAGGTGAAGCAGCAGCCCGGGTTGGGGACGACGTCGGCCGGCGGCTGGAAGGTGCCGTCTCCATTGGAGACGAAGACGAAGACGCCGCTCTGTGAGGTCACGGCGAGGTCCGCCTTGGCGTCGCCGTTGAAGTCGGCCGGGAGAAACGAGGCCGAGTCGAAGCTGACCGGCGTCTGGACGGGAGTCTGGAACGTGCCGTCGCCATTGCCCAGAAGAACGAGAAGGAACTGGGAGCCGCAGCATCCCTGCGGGAAGGCGACGTCGGGCTTTCCGTCTCCGTTGAAATCCGCCACGGTCAGGACTCCGAGGTTGTAGCTGCTGAAGACCGCTTGCGGCGCGGCGAACGTGCCGTCGCCGTTGCCCGGAAAGAGCAGAATGTCCGCGTAGTCGGAGACCACGAGATCCAGGTCTCCGTCGCCGTCGAAGTCTCCGGCGCCGACGGCGTAGGGTTGGGGATTCGAGCCCCCGATGGTCAGCGTCCCCGTTTGCCGGAGCCGGCCGCCGGGGATGCTTTCGGTCACGGTGATCTGGCTTCCCGTCACCCAGGCGAAGTCGTCGCTTCCGTCGCGATTCCAGTCGCCCTGCGCGATTGCGGGTTGGTAGGAAGTGTTCGGGCCGACCAGGGGCGCCGACTCCGGGACCGCCAGCATCGAACCGTTCCCGGCGTTGAGACTGACGCTCACGGCGTCTCTTGCCGAAACGACGTCGGGAAAAGAGTCGCCGTTCAGGTCGCCGGCGGCGATTCCCGACGCAGCGGCTCCGACGAGGTAGGGGGTCGCCGCGCCGAAAGTCCCGTCGCCGTTTCCGCTGAGGACCGAGATGGCGTCCGACTGCCCGAAGTTGGTGCTGGGGCCTCCCACCACGAGGTCGAGCGTGCCGTTCTGATCGAAGTCGGCAGCCGCTATCGGGACGCCACTCGTGCCGGTTGCGTACTGGAGCGCTGCCTGAAACGTCCCGTTACCGTTGCCGATGAGGACCGAGACCACGTTGCCGCTGGTCACGGCCACGTCCAGCTTCCCGTCGCCGTCGAAATCCCCGGCGGTGACGTCTCCGAGGTTCGCCCCGGCAATGAAGTCCGAGCGGGGGCCGAACGTACCGTTGCCGAGGCCCGCGAAGAAGGAGATCGTGCCGAAATTGCGGTTGGATCCGACGAGATCGAGCTTCCCGTCTGCGTTGAAGTCGCCGGAGACCAGACTGGAGGCCACCCACCCGGCCGTGACAAGGGGCGTGCCGAAGGTCCCGTCACCGTTGCCGGGAAAGAGCACGATCTGCTGGCTGTAACTGGTGCCGATGACGACGTCTTGTGAATTGTTGGCGTCGAACTTGCCGACGGTCATCGCGATCGTGTCGTAGGCCCCCGCCGGGTAGAGGACCGGCGTGTCGAATGTGCCATCCCCATGACCGAGAAGAACCTGGATGCCGTCGTAGGCGGCGACGACGAGGTCGGTGGTCCCATTGTTTCGGAGGTCTGTGGCCGCGAGCGCCCGGGGACTGCTGGGGAGAGTCGAGACGATCGGCGCCCCGAACGTCCCATCGCCGGCGTTGAGAAGCACGGAGACGGTGTTCGGGCTGTTGTATCCACTGGTCGTCGCAATGTCGAGCAATCCATCGTCGTTGAAATCGGCGATGACGACTTCCCCTGCGCCCGTCACCGCATACGAGGGCGCGGTGATGAAGACCTCGGGATTGCAGGTCGACCCTTCGGTCAAACGCGCGAGCATGGCAAGGACGCTTGCTAGAACGAACAGTCGCCTCACGAAGCACCTCCTCGTAAACCAGCCACGCTTCCTGTCCGGATTGACTGAGCCGTGTACAGGTTATTCGTGGGTCTGAACCGGGTCAAGCGTTTCTCGGGCTTGACGGCTCGTCGGGCCCCGACCCAGACTCCCCGAGGAGGTTGGCCATGTTTCTCGGACATTTCGGCCTCGGGCTGTGGAGCTCGTTCCCGCTGACCGTTTCCGCGGAAGCGGTCGTGTTCGGCGTCGGCCTGACCATCTACCTCAAGACGACCCGGGCGCTGGACCGGACCGGAAACCGGGCGCTGTGGTCGCTCATCGGATTTCTCGTCGTGATCTGGCTCGCGAGCATCGCCGGGCCGCCGCCGCCAAGCGAGCGCGCCGTCGAGTGGGGGGGCCTGGCGATCTGGATCTTCGTCCCGTGGGGCTACTGGATCGACCGCCATCGAGCTATGGTTGCGGCATGAAGAAGCCGCTCTTCGCTGCGCTCGCTCTGCTCGTCAGTCAGTCCGTTCTCGCCCAGACCGCGACGCTCGCCGACCTCTCGTGGTTCGCGGGCCGGTGGGTGGACGACGCGGGCGGCAACCTCTCCGAGGAGACCTGGACGGCGCCCTCCGGCGACTCCATGCAGGGTATGTGGCGCTACGTCTCCGGCGGCAAGACGCGCATCTACGAGATTCTGACGATCACGGCCGAAGACGGCGGCATCGTGATGCGCCTGCGGCACTTCGACCCGAAGCTCGTCGGGCGCGAGGACAAGGCGACGCCGATCGTGATGAAGCTGGTCTCGTGGAAGCCGCGCGCGGCCGCCTTCGAGGGGCCCGCCGTCGGCGCTCCCGGCCTCGTGCGGCTGTCCTATGCGCGGCCGTCCGACGAGGCGCTCGTCTGCACGCTCGAGAAGGAAGGCAAGAAGGAGGAGTACTCCTTCCGGCGGGCCGCGCCTTGAGGCTGTCGATCGAGGTGCCCTACGGCGATATCGACGTCATGGGCCACCTGAACAACGTCGCGTCCGTGCGATACCTCGAGTGGGCGCGACAGAAGTACTGGCTCGCGATGCGTGGCTCGGTGAACATCAAGGACATCGACTTCGTCGTGGCCCGCGCCGAGATCGACTACCGCTCGTCGGCGCACCTGGGCGAGGTCCTCGCGCTCGACGTGCGGGTCTCGCGCATGGGCAACTCCTCATTCGACTTTTCCTACCGGCTCACGGGGCCCGACGGGCGGCTCGTCGCGGAGGCGAAGACGACGCAGGTCTGCTTCGACTGGGACAGGAACGCAACCAAGCCGCTGTCCGCGGAGCGCCGCGGCGAGATCGAGCGATTCGAGGCGGCTCCGCTGTAAACTCCCCGCCGCTCGCAGCCTGTCAGGGAGGCAATCGCATGCATTCGATACTTCCGGTGCTCCTCGTTCTCGCCTCGGCCAGCGCGTCCCCGCTGGTCTGCGCCCCCGAGGCGAAGGCAAAGGTGGACGCGATCTTCCGGGATGTCGACCGCACCGACACGCCGGGCTGCGCTCTCGGCGTCTACCGCGACGGAGAGATTGCCTACGAGCGCGGGTACGGCATGGCGAACCTGGAGCTCTCGGTCGGGAACACCGCGCAGACGGTTTTCGACATCGGCTCGGTCTCGAAGCAATTCACGGCCTTCGCGATCCATCTGCTGGCGCGCGAGGGCAAGCTCTCGCTCGACGACGACGTTCGCAAGTGGGTCCCGGAGATCCCCTCGTACGGCAAGACGGTGACGATCCGACACCTGCTCCACCACACCGGCGGCCTGCGCGACTACATCGAGCTCATGAGCTTCCAGGGCGTCGTGGAGGAAGACCTCACAGGCGACGCGGAAGTCCTCGAGATCATGGCGCGCCAGAAGGCGCCGAACTTCGCGCCGGGCGACGATTACGTCTACTGCAACACGGGCTACAACCTTCTCTCGATGATCGTGAAAAGGGCGAGCGGACGGTCGTTGCGCGACTTCGCTGCCGAGCGGATCTTCGAGCCGCTCGGCATGCGCCACACGCAGTTCAACGACCTCCACACGCGCATCATCCCCAACCGCGCGACCGGCTACCAGAAGGTCGAAGGCGGCGGATTCGGGATCGAGATGTCCGACTGGGAGCAGACGGGCGACGGCGCCGTCCTGACGACGGTCGAAGATCTGTATCGTTGGAACCAGAACTTCTTCGAGCCGAAGGTGGGCGACGCGAAGCTCATTGCGGACATGCAGACGGTTGGGATCTTGAACAGCGGCAAGAAGCTCGACTATGCCTCCGCCCTGCGGATCGGCAGCTACCGCGGCCTCCCGATTGTCTCGCACAGCGGATCCTGGGTCGGCTACCGCGCGCAGCTGCTGCGCTTCCCGCAGCAGAAGTTCGCCGTGGCCTGCCTGTGCAACGACGGCGGCGTGTCCAACCCGAGCCAGCTCTCCCGGAAAGTCGCGGATGTGTATCTCGCAAGCCTGATGAAGCCTGAGGAGGCGGCCCGGCCGGCGAAGGGGTCCGCGCCCGCGGCGCCGAAATACGCCGCTTCCAGCGCGGAGCTGCAGAAGTTCATCGGCGCCTACCTCAGCCAGGACACTGGCCGGATCATCCGCGTGACGGCGGCGGGGAAAGGGCTGGTTGCGGAGGCGGGGACCGAAAAGCTCACGCTCCTGCCGGCGGCGTCCGGCCGCTTCCGGGTCGAGGGTTCGAAAGACGAGGCCGAAGTGCAGTTCGACCCCGTTGCCGGCCGCCGGCCGGTCATGCGCGTCACGACGGGGGATCTCGACGACCGCGAGACCGAAGTTTTCGATCCCGTCGGCGTGGCTTCGCCGGGCGGGGCACAGCTCGCCGAGTTCGCCGGCGACTACGCCAGCGAGGAGCTCGCGACGACCTGGCGGCTCGCCGTCGAGAACGGGAAGCTATACATCCGGCACCGCGGCCTGCCGAAAGACCCGCTCATGCCCACGGTGAAGGACGCGATGAACGTCAACGGCATGAACCTCCGCTTTCATCGTGGCGCGGACGGAAAGGTCAGCGGATTCACACTCGACATGGGCCGCGTGCGGGGCATTGCCTTCCGGAAGGTGTAAGGGGCAGCCTTACCGCCCCGCTGCGGCCGGAGGGCGGTAACCTGGCCCGCCCCCACTTTGCGCTTGCATCGGATGTGACGCAGGACACAAAATCGAGTCAGAAAGCTCCCGGCGGTGCCTTTATCCCGGGGCCCCGTTCGACTTGAAAGGCGATGGCGGAAAGACGGTCTTTCGCCCGTAAGAAGCGCCGGTTTCTGGTCGAGTTCAGTCTCCTGGGGGCAAACTGCACCGGTTTCACCTACGACATTTCGCCGACGGGCATTTTCGTTCGCTCCATCCGGCTGCCCAATCCCGGGACATTCCTGACGGCGAACCTGCACCTGGCCGCGGGCAAGCGGATCATGGTGCGCGGAAAAGTGGTCCGCTCGTTCCGCGTGCCGCCCGCGCTCGCGCGGATGGTGCCGAGCGGATTTTCGATGAAGCTCTCGGACACGCCCGAGGACTACTTCCAGCTGCTCGCGACGCTGTGATTCTCTATCGTCGGGGCGGGGCTTCCCGCCCGCTGGCGCGGCACCGTGGCTTTTGCGGGCCGCCCCTACGACCCCCAAATGCGCGTCGGCTCCTCAGCCGCCGAAGATTTCCCGCGTCGCCTCCAGCACGGTAATTTGCCCGGCTTCTCGGGAGACGAGCTCGATGGCGTCGCCCGCTCCAACCTCTCCCTCTTCCAGCACGCGGAAATAGAAGCCGGTGCGGCCGGCGGCGAGAAACGCCCCCGGGAACGTCGGCAGCCCCATCTTCATCGCGAGCTTGTAGCAGGGCGAGCGCGGCTGGGAGACCTGGAGTAAAGCGCCGCCGATCCGGTAGACGTCGCCGATCCGGACCTCGGTCTCGGGAAGGCCCTGGACGGTCAGGTTTTCGCCGAATTGCCCGAGAGGGAGCTCGCGCGCAAGCTCGCGGCGCCAGTGCGCGTACCCCGAGAGGTCGTATGCGTAGACCGCCTTGTCCGGGCCGCCGTGGACGCGCAGGTCCGCCTGCCGGTCGCCGTCCACGTTGAGATTGCCGACGTGGACCCGGAAGAGGACCGGCTCCTTGAAAATGCCGGTGCGGACCGTGCGGCCGCGGCTCTGGACCGAGCGCGGCAGGCCGACGTTGACGGAGAGAAGCCTGGGGGTCGTCATGCGCGCATTGTAACCTACACAATACTAACTTGCTAGTTACTATTGACAGCGGTAAAGTAAATTAGTAAATAGTTACTTACTTATGGGGCGAACGGCCCGTGTCAGTCGCGACCAGGTGCTTTGCGCCGCGCGGGAGGCCTTCGTCGAGAGGGGCTACGAGGGCGCCACGCTCTCGAACATCGCCGGACGCGTCGGCGTTTCTGCGGCCGCGCTGCTGCGGCATGCCCCGACCAAGCGGGACCTCTTTGTGGCCTGCATGGGCGCGGGCGAGCCCGAGGCGATGCCGTTCGCGTTCCTCGAGGAGATGGATGGGTCTGAGGATCCCCGCCGCGTGCTGCGGCGGGCGGCCGAGGCGATGATCCCGTTTCTCGAGTCGAAGATGCGCCAGATCGTCGCCCGCTGGGTTTACTTCAAGACGGTGCCGGGTGTGGGCCCGATGCCGCTGCCCTTCGATCCCGCGTCGCGGCCGACGCCGCCGCAGAAAAATCTGAAGTACCTCGAGGGCTACATGCGCCGCGCAGCGCGTCGGGGCCGGCTGCGCCTCGACGACCCGAGCGCTGCCGCCATGGCGTTTCTGGCGACACTGCACTCGTTCGTCTTTCTCCAGAACGTGATCGAAGTCCTCGAGAAGCCGATGCCGCTCGACCGCTACCTCGAGACCGTGCTCGCCATCTGGACGCGCGGAGCCATCGTCACCGGGAGAAAAACGCGATGAAACGAATATCTGCGCTGCTCATCGTCCTCGGCGCCACGCTCGGCGCGGCCGCCTGCCGTCCGAAGGATGCTGGCACGCTGCACCTGAACGGCCGCCTCGAAGCTCCGCTCGTCGACCTCGCGCCCAAGGTGGCGGGCCGCGTCGTCGAGGTCCTTGTGCGCGAGGGCGACCGCGTGAAGGCGGGAGACGTCCTCGCGCGGCTCGACCTCGGGGAGACGGCCGTCGCAGTGGATCGAGATCGCGAGGGTCTCAAGTCCGCCGAGGCGCGCTTCCAGGACCTCTCGGAGGGCAGCCGCCGTCCGGAGATCCTTGCCGCCGAGGCCGAGGTGGCCGACAAGCGCTCGGCGCTCGAACTGGCGAAACGTGTGCTCGACCGCCAGCAGACGCTCCTCTCGACAAAGATCGGGACCCAGCGCGACTTCGATCTCGCGAACACCGACGTCGAGCGTTCTTCGGCTGTCCTCAGGGCGAGCGAAGAGCGTTTGAAGCTCTCGATCCAGGGGTTCCGCAAGTTCCAGAAGGAGCAGGCGAAGTACGACATGGGCCGCGCGAAGAGCGTGCTCGCTCAATCCGAGACCGTCGCGCGCGAGGCCGAGATCCGCGCGCCCGCCGACGGCGTCATCCTGCATCGCATCGCCGAGCCCGGTCTGCTGCTCGCGGGCGGGCAGCCGGCCCTCACGATGGCGTTTGCCAACCGCCTCTACGTGCGCAGCTACATTCCGGAGCCCTTGCTCGGCAAGGTCCGCACCGGCATGGTCGCCAGCGTCTCGGTGGATGCGTTTCCCGGCAAGTCCTTCGCGGCGAAGGTGGCCGAGATTTCTCCCGACGCCGAGTTCACGCCGAAGCCCGTCGAAACGCGGGGCGAGCGCGTCAATCTGGTTTACGCGGCCAAGGTGGACCTCGACGGGGGATGGGGCGAGCCGCTCGTCCCGGGGCAGCCGGCGGACGTGACGATCCGGGTCGAAGGACCGGCGCCGTGATCACTGCCCGGAATCTCGGCAAGTCCTTCGGCGCAAAGGCGGCGCTCAAGAACGTCGACCTCGCCATCGCCGAGGGCGAGATGTTCGGCCTGATCGGGCCCGACGGGGCGGGCAAGACGACGTTCTTCCGAATCGTGGCCGGGCTGCTGGCTCCAACGTCGGGAACGCTCGAGCGCGACCCGAGTGTTACGTTCGGATTCGTGCCGCAGCGCTTCGCGCTGTACGAAGACCTCTCGATCGACGAGAACCTGACGCTGCGGGCGAGGCTGTACGACGTGCCGAAGGCGGAGGCAAAAAGTCGTTCCGCGGATCTTCTCGCGCGGGTCGGTCTCGACCGGTTCGGCAGGCGCCTGGCGGGGGCGTTGTCGGGCGGAATGAAGCAGAAGCTCGCGCTCGTCGCGGCGCTCCTGACGCGGCCGCAGCTCCTGCTCCTCGACGAGCCCACGACGGGGGTCGATCCGGTTTCGCGGCGCGAGTTCTGGTCCCTGTTGAACGAGCTCCACCACGACGGCCTGACGATCCTGGTGTCGACGCCCTACATGGACGAGGCCGAGTACGCGTCGCGCATCGGCTTTCTCGACGAGGGGAAGCTGTCCGCGCTCGGCACGCGGGAGGAGATCCTCGCGGCCTACTCCCGCACGCTGCTCGTCGTGCGCTCGTCGGACCGGGTGCGCGTGCGCGAGCGGCTCGCGCGGCTGCCGGAGGTGGACGACGTTTCGCTTTTTGGCACGCAGCTCCACGTGCGCGGGTCGGCGGCGGCAGGGCCCGACCTCCTGTCGTCGGTTCGCCGGGCGCTGTCGGGCCTCGTCGCGCCCGAGGCGGTTGCGGTGGCCGCACCGTCTTTCGAGGACGTCTTCGTGTTGAAGAGCGAAGAGGTCGAGGCGGCATGATCGGCGTGGCTCCGGCCGAAGCGTTTCTCCAGGTGAGAAATCTGACGCGGCGCTTCGGCGCCTTCACGGCGGTGGACGCGGTCGATTTCGACGTGCCGCGCGGCAAGGTGTTCGGTTTCCTCGGACCCAACGGATCGGGCAAATCCACGACGATCCGAATGCTCACCGGCCTGCTCGCGCCGACCTCGGGCTCGGCCACCGGCTTCGGAGGCCTCGACGTCGTGCGCGACGCTGAGAAATGGAAGACGGGGCTCGGTTACATGAGCCAGAAGTTCTCGCTGTACCTCGACCTGACCGTCGACGAAAACCTGCGCTTCTTTGGAACGATCTACGGCCTCGCATCCGCGCGGCTCTCGGAGCGCGTCGCAAACCTCTCGAAGCGCCTCGGCTTCGAGAAGCTCCTGCCCGCGATGACCGAAGGCCTCTCGACCGGCCAGCGCCAGCGCGTGGCGCTCGCGGCGGCGCTCCTGCACGAGCCGGAGCTGCTGTTCCTCGACGAGCCGACGGGGGGAGTCGACCCGAAGGGGCGGCGCCTCTTCTGGGACCTCATCTACGAGCTCGCGGCCGAGCGTGGGATGACGGTCCTCGTCACGACGCACTACATGGACGAGGCGGAGCAGTGCGATCGGCTCGCGTTCATCCTGGACGGAAAGCTCATCGCCGAGGGAACGCCCCACGACCTGAAGGGCGACCTGAGCGGGCGGATCTTCGAGGTCGCGCCGCCGCAGCAAGTCGATCCGTTCGAGGCTCTGTCGCAGGTGAAGGGTGCGCCGCCTCTCGACGATGCGTACCTCTTTGGGCGGCGCCTGCGCATCGTGGCGAAGGTGGAGCGGGTCGGCGAGGCCCGGGCGCTCGCCGCGCGTTTTGGGGCGCCCGCCGAGGCCGAGCCCTCGCTCGAGGACGTGTTCGTGTCGCTCGCGCGCCGCCAGCCGGCGCCGACGGAGAAAGTCGCCGTATGAAGCGCCTGCTCGCCCTGACCTGGAAGGAATTCCTGCAGTTGAAGCGCGACCCCATCACGGTCCGCATGATCTTGATGGTGCCGATCCTCCAGACGCTGATTTTCGGGTACGCGATCAACTACGACGTCAAGCACTTGAAGACGGTGATCCTCGACGAGGCGCGGACGTACGAGAGCCGGGAGCTGGTGGCGAAGATGGCGGCCACCGAGTATTTCGACGTGGTCGGCTCCGCGGGATCGCTCGCGGACCTGCGCAGCTGGATCGACGGCGCGCGCGCCTCGGTGGGCCTCGTGATCGACCGCGACTTCGGCAAGGACATCCACCGCGGCGCGCCGGCGCGGGCGTTGCTCATCGTCAACGCCTCGGACACGACGACGGCGAACCAGGCCATGTCGATCGCCTCGGGCATCGCCAACGGGCTCTCGGTCCGGATCCTCGTGCAACGCGCGGGCTGGAAGTCAAATGCGCTGCCGGTCGACCTGCGCGTGCGCCCCTGGTACAACCCGGAGTTGAAGACTGCGAGCTTCATCATCCCGGGACTGATCGCGATCATCCTGACCTTCACGCTCATCCAGTTCACCGCGAGCGCCATCGTGCGCGAGCGCGAGCGCGGAACGCTCGAGCAGCTCCAGGTCACGCCGGCCACGCGCACCGAGATCATCCTGGGAAAGATCCTTCCCTTCACCCTGATCGGCTACGTGCAGCTGACGATGACGATCCTGCTGATGCGGTACCTGTTCAAGATCCCGATCCAGGGCTCGATCTTCGAGCTCTACGTGGTCGGTCTCCTCTTCATCGCCGCCGTGCTCGGCCTCGGCATGCTGATCTCGACGGTCGCGAAGACGCAGATGCAGGCCATGCAGATGTCGACCTTCTTCCTGCTGCCCTTCGTGTTCCTCTCGGGCTACGTGTTCCCGATCGACGGGATGCCCATGATCTTCCAGTACATCTCGCGCATCATCCCGGCGCGTTATTTCATCGAGGTACTGCGCGGGATCATCCTGCGGGGGGCAGGGATCGCCGACCTGTGGCGCCCGATCGCGTGGCTGACCTTCTACACGGTGCTCATCATCGGCCTCGCGGTGGCTAGATTTAAGAAAACGGCGTCGTAGGGGCGGGGCTCGCCCCCGCCCGCCTCCGCGACACCGTGACTATTGCGGGCGTCCGCAAGGGCCGCCCCTACGGCACCAAAGGCCGCTACCGAACTCCGGCCACAACCCCATTCTCGAAGATGACGGTCTTCCCGACACTCCGATAAGTCCAAACCTCCCGCGGCCCGCCCGTCGCCGTCGTCTCGCTCGAGACATCATCCGGCGATCCGATGAGCGCGCGCACCTGGTCCGGCGTCATGTTCTCGGTCACCGCCCCGCCATTGACCGGCTGATCCGCCTCGCGGGCGACGCCCTCTCCCGCCGACGTCCGCGCGCCACTGGCCGCAGCGGCCGTCCGCGCCCGATCGATCGGTGCGGCCTGCGAGCCCGCCGACCCGGCGCTCGATGGAAACAGGCCGAAGTTCTTCGCGAGGTACCAGAGAACGGCAAGTCCGATCGCAAAGAGCAGAAGTCGTTTCATGATCAGAATGATACGCCTCGGCTCCCGCTTCCCGCCTGTAAACTCGCCGCTCATGAGCTACTGCCGCGCCGCCAAAGGCCACCCCTGGCACGGCCCGTACCACGACCGCGAGTACGGCTTTCCGATCCGCTCCGACGCCGCGCTGCTCGAGCGTCTCGCTCTCGAAATCAACCAGGCGGGACTGTCGTGGCTGACGATGCTGGTCAAGCGCGAGGGCTTCCGCGAAGCCTACGAAGGCTTCGACCCTGACGTCGTCGCCGCGTACGGCGAGCGCCAGTTCCGACGGCTCATGAAGGATGCCGGCATCATCCGGAACCGCCTGAAGATTCGCGCCGTGATCGAGAACGCGAGACGCATCCTCGCGCTGCGCGAATCGCACGGCTCCTTTGCGAAATGGCTCGACGTGCACCACCCGCGCTCGGCGAAGGAGTGGCAGATGCTCTTCAAGAAGACCTTCGTCTTCACCGGCGGCGAGATCGTCGGCTCGTTCCTGATGTCCACCGGCTACCTGCGCGGCGCGCATGTGCCGAGTTGCCCGGTGTATGCGCGCGCGGCGAAAAGGCGGCCGGCGTGGCTGACCGCGAGGGGCGGAACGGGCCGCCCCCCTCACCCTAACCTCTTCCCCCACGGGGGGAGAGGGAACTTGAGGGCTCCCTCTCCTGGCGGGAGAGGGACGGAGTGAGGGGCGCTTCTACTTCAACGGCCCAAACGGCTTGAGCTGCTCCTCGATGACCTTCTTGTCGCCCACGACGACGATCGTGGCTTTGTCGTCCTGGATGTACTTCTTCGCCATCCGCTGAACCTGTTCCGGCGTGATGGCGTAGAGGCGAGTCACATAGCCGTTCAGGTAGTCCGCCGGCAGTCCGTGCAGGTCGACGAACTCGAGCTGGCCGATGATGCCGCCGCGCGAGGAGTTCTGGAGGATGAAGACTCCGGCGCGGTAGTTCTGAAATCCCTTGAGCTCTTTCTCCGACGGCGGCTCGGCTTGCAGTCGGTCGACTTCGCCGAAGATTTCCTTGATGGCCGGACCGGTCACGTTGGTCGTGACGTCGGCGGCTTCCGCCCAGTACGCGTCGTGGTAGCGGTTGGAAAGCTGTCCGTTCGGCGAGTACGTGTAGCCCTTCTGCTCGCGGATGTTCGACGTGATGCGCGAGGCGAAGGACCCGCCGAGCAGGACGTTCATCAGGACGAGCGCGTCCCAATCCGGCTTGGAGGGATCGATGACGGGCATCCCCATCAGGATGGTGGACTGCACCGCCCCGGGGCGGTCGAGGATGTAAACCGTGCGAGAGCTTTTCGGGGATGTCGGCGGGATCTGCGGAGCCGCGCCGCGCTTCCAGTCGCCGAACCCCTTGCGGATCGCCGCTTCCATGGATGTTGCGTCGAAGCGGCCGGCGATGTAGATGTGCGAGCGCCCGGCGCCGAAGTTCTTGTCGTAGAAGGCGCGGGCCTGCGCGAGCGTGTAGCCCTGGATCATCGCCTCGGTGGGGAAGAGGCGGCCATAGGGGTGGTCGCCGTACAGCACGGTGCGGAATTTCTCCTGCGCGAGCGCCTGCGGCTGGCTGCGCGCGATCGACAGCTGCCGCAGCCGGTCGGCCTTGACGCGCGTAAAGTCGGTCTCCGGAAACTTCGGGTTCCGCACGACGTCGGCGACGAGCGCGACCAGGTTGGGCCCGAACTCCGCGAGCACGTCTGCGCCGATCTCCGTCCGGTTTTCGCCGACCGCGACTTCGATCGAGCCGCCCATGCGCGCCGCGTCCTCCGCGATCTGCGAGGCGGTGCGGGTGGCCGTGCCTTCCGAGAGCATGTCGCCCACGATGTCCGACAGCCAGACCTGGTTGGCGGCTTCGTTGGCGTTGCCCGTCAGGACGGCGAGGCGCACGGTGACTTTCGGGACGGTCCCGTACGGAACGAGCGTGACGCCGAGCCCGTTCTCGAGCGTGAAGGCCTTTGGTTGCGGAACGGAGAAGCCTTTGGGCGCAGCGGGCGGCGGCGGCTGCTGCTTGTCGGCGTGCAGCGGTCGAGCAAAGGCGAGCGCCAGTCCGAGGGCGAGCGAGAGCGTTGTTCTCTTTTTCATTGTCTTGTCCTCTCTCCTACGAGCCGCTCTTGGGCGGCTTGGCCTCGGCCTTGGGCTCGATGAGCAGGATCGTTCTGTTCTCCGGGCGCAGGTATTCCTGCGCCGTCTTCTGGATGAGGGCCGGCGTGACCTTCCCGAACTGCTCCTCGAGCTGGTTGATCCTTGCCGGATCGTCGTCGAAGAGCGCGAAGCTCGCGAGCAGATCCGCGCGGCCGAACCCTCCGGTCTGCTCGATCTTGTCGTAGAAATCGGAGCGCATCTTCACGAGCGCGCGGTCGAGCGTGGCCTGGTCGACGGGCGTCGTGCGCACCTTCTCGATTTCCACGTCCATGACGGCGAGGATCTGCTCGGAGGTCTTGTCCTTGTCGTAGAAGAGCGAGACGTCCCAGAGTGTGGGTCCGTTGATGTTGTACATGTCGCCGAGGCCGGAATTGATGCCGCCGTCCACGTCGCCCGTGAGCCCGTTCTTCTGGACGAGCGCCTGGTAGAGCCGGCTGTCCTTACCCTGGACGAGCACCTGGTCGAGGATCCCCATCGCGAAGTACTCGGGCGTGTTGCGCTGCGGCGCGTGGTAGCCGACGGCGAGGGCCGGGCGCGTGGCAAGGGCATCGGGCTTCGAGGCCCGCTTTTCCTTCTCCTGGCGCGGCTCGGAGATGTCGGGTTTGGCCGGCAGTGCGGCCGACGGGATCGGTCCGAAGTACTTCTTGACCCAGTCCATCGTCTGCGCCGCGTCAAAGTCGCCGACGACGACGAGGACCGCGTTGTTCGGCGCGTAGAACGTCCTGAAGAAGCTCTCGACGTCCGCAAGGGTCGCAGCGTCGAGGTCCTTCAGGTCGCCGTAAAAGTTGTGGGAGTTGTACCAGTTGACGTTGGCATACTGGGGAAGGTCGAGCCAGGGAAAGCCGCCGTACGGCTGGTTGAGCACGTTGACCCGGACCTCGTTCTTGACGACTTCCTGCTGGTTCTTGAGATTGCCGGCGTCGATTGCCAGTCCCTTCATCCGGTCGGCCTCGGCCCAGAGCGCGGTCTCGAGCGCGTGCGCGGGGACGACCTCGAAGTAGTTCGTGAAATCGAAGCGCGTGGACCCGTTCAGAATGCCGCCATTGGACTGGACGAGCTTGATGAACTCCATCTTGCCGAGGTTCGCCGAGCCCTGGAACATCATGTGCTCGAAGAGGTGCGCGAAGCCCGTGCGGTCCTTCGGCTCGATCCGGAACCCGATGTTGTAATAGACCGCGACCACCGCGGTCGGGGCCGTCGTGTCCCGCGAGAACACGACTTTCAGGCCGTTCGGGAGTTTCGTGTACTCGACGGGCACCGTGAAGGGGGCGGGAGCCGGGGCGGGCGCAGCGCTCGCGCCGGCCGTCATGAGCAACGCCCCGAAGGCCGCCAGGGCCCCCGGTCGCAGGGCAAACTTCATGTGATCCTCCTCTGTGACAAACGGCAGAATCTACGGGATTCGCGGGGTAAGGTTTCGATCCGTCCGCTTCGGGAGACGTCTGGTCCCTCAATTCTAAAAAATGAATCCGCAAACCGCTTTTGTACCTGCCTGGTGGCTGCCGGGCCCGCACCTGCAGACCACCTGGGGGCGGCTGGCCCGCGGCCGCCGTCTGATTGCGTTCCGGCGCGAGGTCCTCGAGACCCCGGACGGCGACGACCTGGTCCTCGACCACATGGAAGGCGAGTCCGGGACACCCCGCGTCATCTTGCTCCACGGCCTCGAGGGCAGCTCGAACTCGGTCTACATCCAGGGGTTCCTGCAGCAGACGGCCCGGCTCGGCTGGCGCGCGACGGCGATGAACTTCCGTTCCTGCGCGCGCGATCCGAACGACCTCGACCGCATGCTGCCGAACCGCAGGCCCCGTCTCTACCACTCCGGAGAGACGAGCGACCTCGACTTCGTCGTCCGGACGCTGGCGCGCCGGGAGCCGGCGGCGGCGCTGATGACGATCGGCGTGTCGCTCGGCGGAAACGTCTTGTTGAAGTGGCTCGGAGAGAACCCCGGGCAGAAAGCGGTCGCGGCCGCGGCAGCCGTCTCGACGCCCTACGACCTCGGCGCGAGCGGCCGCTTTCTCGAGACGACGCTCGGGCGGCTTTATGTCGGAAACTTTCTCGCGACGTTGAAGACGAAGGCGGTCGAGGCCGCCCGCCGCTTTCCCGAGGCCGCGGTGAAGATGGACATCCCCCGTGCCCTGCGGGCCCGGTCCTTCTGGGAGTTCGACGACGCTGCCAACGCGCCGCTGCACGGGTTCACGGGGGCGGAGGACTACTACCGGCGCGCGAGCTCGCTCGGCTTCGTGTCCCGGGTTGCGACCCGGTCGCTCTGTCTCTCGGCCGAGGACGATCCCTTCCTGCCGCCCGAGGCGCTCGCCCGCGCCCGCGCCGCCGCCTCGCCGGCGATCGATTTCCGCGTCACGCGGCACGGCGGCCACATCGGCTTCGTGGCAGGCGCGCGGCCGTGGCGGCCCCGGTACTGGGCCGAAGAGTTCGTGCTGGATTGGTTGCAGGGCACGTTGCCGGGAGCCGGGGGCTGAGATAGTTTCGTCCGCGCCAAGCCCCGCCCTACGACCCGGGAACCAGATCAAGCCCGGGGTCTACTTGCTCCCGGCCGCTTCCTTGCGCCTGGCGGCGGCGCGCTTGCGCTTGGCGGCGGGGGTGAAGTCCTCGGCGGTCACGTCGGTGTGGACGACGGTGCCGCGCCGGACGGTGACGCCGTCGGGGATCTCCGCGTTCTTGCCGATCGTCGTGATGCCGTGGCCCTCGGTCGGCTTTTCGCCGGGAGCCGATTTGCCGATGCGGGCCTTGCGCCCGATCTTGACGCCCTTGTCCACGATCGCGCGCTCGATGCGCGCGCCGGCGTCGACCCAGGTATCCGTCAGGATCACCGACTCGCGGATGACGACGTCCGGCCCGACGTAGACGCCGGGCGAGAGGATGCTTTTCTCGACGCGCGCGCCGGCCGAGACGATGCAGCCGTCGCTGATCAGGCTGTCCTTGACGGTCGCCCCCTTCATGATGAGCACGGGCGGCCGTTCTTCCGAACGGGTGTGGACGATCCATGCGCGGTCGTTCAGGTCCACGGGCGGCGGCGTCTTCAGCAGATCCATCTGCGTCTGCCAGTAGGCCTCGACGGTTCCGACGTCGACCCAGTACCCCTGGAACGGGTATGCGAAGACGCGCATGCCGCCGGTGACCATGCGGGGGAGGATGTCCTTGCCGAAGTCGTGCGAGGAATCGCGCCGCCGGGAGTCCTCTTCGAGGACCTGCGAGAGCATCTGCCGGCCGAAAACGTAGATCCCCATCGAGGCCAGCGTCCCGGGCGGATCGGCGGGCTTCTCGACGAACTGCGTGACCCGCTGCTCGGCGTCGGTCGCGAGGATGCCCATGCGCGTCGCCTCGTCGCGCGACACGTTGATCGTGGCGATCGTGACGTCGGCCTGCTTCTCGATGTGGAAGGCGATCAGCCACCCGTAGTTCATCTTGTAGATGTGATCGCCCGAGAGCACGAGCACGAGATCCGGCGCGCCGCGCTCGACGAAGGAGAGATTCTGCGCGATCGCGTCGGCCGTGCCCCTGTACCAGTCGGTGGCGGCGCGCCCGCGGAAGGGCTGGTAGATCTGGACGCCTCCCGTGAACGTGCGGTCGAGGTCCCACGGCCGGCCCGACGCGATGTGCTCGTTCAAGGAGTGCGGGCGGTACTGCGTCAGGATCATCACGTCCGAGATCCCGGAGTTCACGCAGTTGGAAAGCGTGAAGTCGATGATGCGGTACTTCCCGGCGAAGGGCACGGCGGGCTTCGCGCGCTTCTCGGTCAGGACTCCGAGGCGCGATCCCTCGCCGCCCGCCAGGATGACCGCGCGCGCCCTCATGAGCGGCGCCCTATCCGGCAGAACGCGCCGCCACGGCTCGTTCGTAGAGCGCGACATACTCTCGGGCCGACCTCGACCAGGAGAAGTCGCGTCCCATGCCGTTCTTCTGGAGCTCGGCCCATTTCGCGGGCTGAGCGTACACCTTGAGGGTCCGATCGAGGGCGTCCCAGAGGGCCCAGGGATTGAATTCGTCGAACATCAACCCCGTTCCCCCCGGTTGCCCGGCGTCCGTCACGGTGTCCGCCAGGCCGCCCGTGCGCCGCGCCACGGGCACGCAGCCGTACCGCATCGCGATCATCTGGGCGAGGCCGCAGGGCTCGTAGCGGGAGGGGATGAGCAGTGCATCGGCGCCGGCGTAGACGCGCCGCGCGTACCGGGCGTCGAAGCGCAGGCGCACGCTGGCGCGGTGCGGGTAGCGCAGCTCGAACTGCGCGTAGTCGTGCTCGAGCGACGGGTCTCCGGTGCCGAGCAGCACGAACTGGCCGCCCCGGTCGAGCCAGCGCTTGATGGCCGGCGCGGCGATGTCGAAGCCCTTCTCCTTAACGAGGCGCGAGACGATGGCGAGCAGCGGCATCCGCGCATCGGGGTCGAGGCCGGACTCTCTCTGCAGCTCGGTCTTGTTGCGCGCGCGCCGCGCGAGCGTGGCTGCGTCGAAGGTCGCGGCGATGTCCGCGTCCGTCGCCGGGTTCCAGGAGTCCACGTCGATGCCGTTCAGGATCCCGGCCAGCCGGTTTTGCCGCGCGCGGAGCACGCCGTCGAGGCCGTACCCGCCCTCGGGCGTCAGGATCTCGCGCGCGTAGGTCGGACTGACCGTCGTGAGCCAGTCGCCCGCGAGGATGCCGAGGGCCATGAGGGAATCGCGGTAGCGCTCGGGCAGCGCGAAGAGCGCGTCGCTCTTGCGCAGCTTGTAGTCGCCCAGCACCTTGCCCGCCCCCTGCGCGGCGTAGGGAAGGTTGTGGATCGTGAACACCGAAGCCACGTCGCGGAACCACGGGTTGTCGCGCCCCTCGGTGCCGAGCCACCACACGGCGGCTCCCGTGTGCGAGTCGTGCGCGTGGACGACGTCGGGCTTCCAGTCGAGGGCCTCGGCGGCGAAGAGCGCCGCGAGGGAGAAGAACACGAACTTCGGGCCGTCCTCCTCGATCGATCGCCCGTAGATCCAGCGCTGCCTCGGGATCGGCTGGCCCGTCACGAACAGGAACGGGACGCCGTCGGCCGTCGTCTCCCAGATCTGGGCCTCGGGCGCGCCCCAGGTCGTGTAGACCGGGAACTTCGATCGCTGCACCGGGTTGTAACGATTCCAGTCGATCGCGCCGTAACCGGGGATCGCGACGCGGACCTCGTGGCCCAATGCCTGCAGCGCTTTGGGAAGGGATCCCACGACGTCGGCGAGCCCTCCGACCTTGGCGAGCGGGGCCGCCTCGGCGGCGAGCATCAGGACGCGCACGGGGCATTATTTCCCAGATAGGCCCTGGCCCGGCTCACCCGGGCGGCATGCTATGCTTTTGAGGTTCTCGTTCGCTCGCCCTTTTCCAGGCCCGTCCTGCCGAAAGTCCGAACGGCCAAGCGAGAAAGCGTGAGGGTCCCTCGGCGGGCCCCCCGTTGGGACATCGCCGAGACATCGGACTCTTCGAGTCGAAAGGGCATCTTCATGAAACTGTACGTGGGAAATCTTTCTTACAGCACGGGCGAGAGCGATCTGCGCGAGCTGTTCGCGGCCTACGGGGCCGTGGACTCGGTCGCCGTGATCACCGACCGCGACAGCGGCCGCTCGAAGGGTTTTGGCTTCGTCGAGTTCGGCAACGACGCCGAGGGCAACGCTGCCATCGCCGGCCTGAACGGCAAGGAAGTCGGCGGCCGGGCTCTCACCGTTTCGCAGGCGCGGCCGAAGACCGAGGGCGGCGGCGGCGGCGGTGGCGATCGCGGTGGCCGCGGCGGGTTTGGCGGCGGCGGTGGCGGCGGGCGCAACCGGTATTGAGGCGTCGGTCGCGGCCGCATAGCGGCCGGGGGAGTCCCTCATGAGCCTGGATTGGAAGATTCGGATTCAACCTGCGGAAAAGAAGCCGTTCGAGTTCAAGGCGACGCTGCTCCTGCGCAGCGCTGCCGACTCGAGCGCCCTCAACGTGAACTACCTCTACGGTGACGGCGACCTCGCGGTGTTCCTGGAAGACCTCGGTGCGGCCGCCCCGGAGATCTGGGTGCTGCTCGAGCAGCTCCACGGCCGCCATACGGCGGAGATTTTCGTCGACGTGAAGGAAGAGGCAATGGAAGTGCTCGCGCGACACGCGCCGGAGGCCCAGGCTTGAACGAGAAGAGAGTGGAAACGCGAAAGATGGACTGGGTCCGGATCGCCTTCTTCATGCTTTCGCCGGTGATCGGGATCGTCGGGACGGCGGTGTACTCGTGGAAGTTCGGCATCCAGTGGTGGGAGCCGACGCTCTTCCTGGTTCTCTACGCCCTCGTCGGGATCTCGGTCACGGCCGGCTACCATCGGCTCTTCTCCCACAAGAGCTACGAGGGCCATCCGATCGTCCAGGCGTTCTACCTCTTCTTCGGGGCCATGGCGCTGCAAAACTCGATCCTCGCCTGGGGATCCGACCACCGCATCCACCACCGCTACGTCGACCACGATTGGGACCCTTACAACATCCAGAGGGGCGGCCTGTGGGCGCACATCGTCTGGATCTTCTACAAGAGCCCGGCGGACCGCACGTACGACGACGCCCCGGATCTGCAGAAGAACCCCCTCGTTCAGTTCCAGCACCGCCACGCGGCGTGGTTCGGAATCGTGGGCGGCCTCGGGATCCCGACCCTGATCGGTTGGGCGATGGGCAGCGCGCTCGGCGGCCTCCTGTGGGGCGGCTTCCTGCGCGTGGTCGTCATCCACCACACGACCTTCTTCGTCAACTCGATCGCCCATCTCTACGGCACGCGGCCGTACACCGAGACGAACTCGGCGCGCGACAATCCGTGGATCGCGCTGCTGACCAACGGCGAGGGGTACCACAACTTCCACCACCGCTTCCCATCGGACTTCCGCAACGGCATCCGCTGGTACCAGTGGGATCCGAGCAAGTGGTGGATCCGCGGCCTGCGCGTGGTCGGCCTTGCCCGCAGCTTGCGCCAGACGCCGCAGCTCGTCATCGAGCGCTCGCGCCTGCAGACGGCCGTGGGTCGGGCCGAGGCGCTGGCCGGGAGCCCCCTGCACGACGCCATCCGGCAGCGGCTCGATGCCGCCCACAACTCGCTCGAGCGGGCCGCCGCGCAGTGGAGCGAGCTCCAGGAGAAAGGCCGCCGGGACTGGAAGGAATTCCGCGAGCACCTCGCCGAGGCGCGCCGCCAGCGGCGCGAAGCGGTCCGGATGCTCGGCGCCGCGCCCGAAGGGGCGTAGCGAGGGCGTCGTCGGGGCGGGGCTTGCCGCCCACCCGTTTCCCTTAGTGCTTACGCCTGGGGCGAGTAGGTCGGAAGCGACGGCATGTCGCCCTGCCGCCAGGCGTTCATCTCGGGCTCGCTCTTGAGAAGGTCCTTGAGCGTGATCTTGCCGAGCACCTGGTCCACGGCCTGCTGGACCATGCGCCACACCGACCGGATGGAGCAGTCGGGCATGTGCGTGCACGAGCGCGCGAGCCCGGAATGGCCCTCGCAGAACGCGGGCTCGTAGAGGCGTCCGCCGAGGGCGGCGAGAACGTGGCCCACGACGATGTCCCCCGCGGGACGCGACAGGGCGTAGCCGCCCGACTGGCCCCGGGTGGACGTCACGAAGCCGCCGCGGCGCAGGACGCGCATCATCTTGGCGGCGTTCGGCTCGGAGATTCGCTCGGCGCGTGACAGCTCCGGGATCGTCAGGCTCTCGCCCTCTCCCGCGCGCCCCACGCGCAGCAGGCAGCGCAGTCCGTACTCTTCCTGCGAGGTGAGTTTCATCGCGCGTGCCTCCCCATCACATCATCCCCAGTTGCAGCTTCGCCGCCTCGGACATCATCTGCAGGCTCCAGGGCGGATCGAAGACGACCTGGACTTCGGCGTCCTTGATGTCCGGGATCGTGAGGAGCTTGCCCTTGATGTCCTCGCGCAGCACGTCGCCCATCCCGCAGCCGGGGGCCGTCAGCGTGAACTTCACGTCGATCTTCTGGCCGCCGTCGGGCAAAGGGGAGAGCGCACACCCGTAGACCAGGCCGAGGTCCACGATATTGACCGGGATCTCGGGGTCGAAGCAGGTGCGCAGCTGGTCCCAGGCCAGGTCCTCGGTCGACTTGCCTTCCTGCGCGGCGGCGTCGACGACGGCGACCACTTCGCCGATCGCGTCCGCATCCTTGCCGTCGATGCGCGCGAGAAAGCCCACCGGCGTCATGACCGTGTAGCTGCCGCCGAGGGACTGCGTGATGATGACCGGGTCGCCGACGTGCAGAGTGATCGGGGTCCCGCTCGGGATCTCCCGGGCTTCCACCTCGCGCGCGACTGTCGTTTCCTTGCGCATCTGCATGATCAGGCTCCTCCCGATTCCGCGGCCGGGCCTTCCGATTCTGTCGAGATGGGGGCGCCCGCGCCGTCGAGCGCGGCCTTCAGGGTGTGCCAGGGCAGAGTGGCGCATTTCACGCGCACGGGGTACTCGCGCACGCCCGAGAACACCTCGAGCTTTCCGAGCTCGGGACCCTTTACGCCGCCCGGTTTTCCCGTGATGAGGGCGTGGAACCGCTCGAAAAGCGCGTCGGCCTCCGCGCGGGTCTTCCCCTTGACGCTCTCGGTCATCATCGACGCGGAGGCCGTCGAGATGGCGCAGCCCGCGCCCTGGAAGCTGACGTCCTTCAACACCTCGCCATCGAGGTCGAGGAAGACCGTTTCGCGGTCGCCGCACAGCGGGTTGTAGCCCTCGGCCTTGCGGTCGGGTGAGGGCATGGCGTGGAAGTTCCGCGGCCGCTTGCTGTGGTCGAGGATCACTTCCTGGTAGAGGTCGCGCAGGTCGGAAGACATTTCTTTAGCGGAACATCCCGATGGCTTTGTGGATCGCGGCGACGAGGGCATCGACCTC
>JANMBR010000195.1:0-4087 GCA_031360505.1 Acidobacteriota bacterium | reverse complement strand
TCCCGGCAACGGCGTCGGAGAATGGGAGATGCTCGTGTGGCTCGCAAAGGCCCCCGGCGCCAGTGCCGGCACCTACTTCTGGAACGCCTACCACCCCGTCCCGCGCGGCTCGATCTATACTTTCCGGGACGACCAGAATCGAATCGTGACGGAAATGGCGGGAGGCACCAGCGGCTCCTCCACGGCCACCCTGGCGGTGACCCGGGACAACGTGTTCCTCGGCAACCTCCTCGTCGCCTCCTACGTCGCCTCGCCGGCTGGCTGGCAGTACACGACTTCGGATCATCTGGGCAGTCCACGCGTCGTGTTCAATCAGTCCGGCCAACTCATCGAGAGCCACAAGCACTGGCCGTACGGGGAGGACACGACCGGAACGCCGCCCACCCAGAGGCTCGCGTACGCGCTTATGGAAAAGGACGAGGGCGCGACGCGGTACTACGACCACGCAAGGACGCACGACTATGGATTGGGGCGGTTCCTGAGCCCGGATCGCGTGGGTGGCGCGCCGAGGAACCCGCAGAGCTGGAATCGGTATGCGTACACGCTTGGGAATCCAATGAAGCACATCGATCCGGATGGGCTGCTGACGATCGTCGTGCATGGGACTGAGTTCACAGGGCCCAATCCCACGTTTGCGCCAGGCGGCCAGTTCTTCGGTCGGGTGGCGTCCACGGTCCACGATCGCGCAGTGGCCAGCTTCGCGTGGTCGGGAGGAAACTCGGTCGCTGCGCGGCATTCGGCTGCCGTCGCGATCGCGAGCTTCGTCAGACACTACTCCTTCGCCGCCGGCGAGAAGCTCAACATCGTGGGAACGAGCCACGGAGGCAACGTCGACATTGCGGCCATCAACCTCGGTCTCGGAAGACAGGTGGACAATTTCGTGACGCTGGGCACTCCTGTCCGAACCGACTACCGGCTAAACGACTCCACGGCGGTTAAGAACTTCATCGCGGTCTCAAATCCTCACGATGCCATCCAAACGCACGGCGGGAGTGCGTTCACCATCCCCGGCGTCGGCGAGATTGGTCCGGCGGGGCGGATACAACCCGGTGCAACCAATATCATGGTGGATCAGGACGCAGGCCCGACCGGCTCGCACTCGATCCTTTGGGAATCCCCCGAAGCGTGGAATCAGGCTTTGAGTCACATGCAGCTCCGGCCGGAATTGACGCTGCAATACTTTTGGATCCATGACTGAACGCCCTGACAATCGCGCGACACGGCAAGGCCCGGCGAACACGGGAATTCTGCTGGCGGTGTACTGGGGCGTTCTGGCGACCGAGGTGGTTCTCTATCTTCCTCTGGTCCAACTCCTCGGCTCGCTCCTCGCGCTCCACCGCCCGGGCGCCGAGCCCTTGGGGGCGTGGCTGTTTGGATTCGTGCCAGGGGCTCTCGTTCTAGCGATCGCGCAATCACTGCTCTGGCTCCGACATTCCCGTGACCCCGACGGAGAGCGCCGACCGCTCGTCCTCGCTTTCTGGCTATCCGACGCGGCGTTGCTGATCGTGTCGCTTCTGCATCCGTTCGCGCAGGTGTTCCGATGAGCGCGAAGGGCCCGACCATGAGCTCGCACACGGGGGGCGTCATGACGTGGACGTCTTTTCTACTCGGCCAGGTCGCGTTGTGGCTCGGCATTACGCAGTCTGCCTGGGCCCTCTTTCACGTCACGTTGGATCCCGGCCAATATGTTTCCCGCTGGTTTCTCTATTGCGCCGTGCTTGCCGTTCTCGTGCCAGCAGCCGTGGCGTTCGCGCTGGGTCGTGCCGCAGGTGGTCGTCGCGGACTCTCGACGCTAAATGCGGCCATTTGGGCCATCGCGATCGGCCTGCTTCTCTTAAGCTCGGTGGCCCGCCCATGAAAGACCGTGTCCGCGTATCCGGGAGAGGGGGCCGATTCGTGAGTGCCGCACTCTGGCTGCTCGTCACGCCGTGCATGGCCAACGGAGCGGCGCCGCTCGACGAAGAAATGAAACGGCTTGGCGTTCGATCCGCCCTCGTGATCGCATCCGAGGCCGTGGACGAGCGCCCCGTGTGGTCGCCGGCGGGAGACGCTCTGGCCGTCAACATCGAAGGTCGATGGGGCAAGATCGATCTGGGATCTGTCGCTCTTGAACCGGGAACATGGCGAGACAAGCAACCGATCGGCGTCCTGAATCCTCCGGCCTCTCTCTCGCGGATCGAGAAGGGCACGGTCGAGAAGTGGAAGAAATCGGGCATGTACGGAGCTCGGAAGGTCGTGATGCCCGATGGAACGACCGTGGAACTGAGGCAGAATGAGTTGAGCACGGAACTCGTGGTTACGAAGCGGGGCGCCAAGCCGAAGACGCTATGGACGAGCGGCTTCGAGAACTGCCACAGTCTCGCGCTCTCCCCCGATGGACACTACGTCGCCTATATTTGCGAGCTCAACGGGGTCGTCGTGACGGAGCCGTGAAGCACACTTTGAACGTCCGCGAGGCGAAGTCCCACGCCATTCCGTGCCTCAGCCTCCTCCGGCTGACACGCGGCAGTCCACGCCCTTGAGAAAGCAGGTCTCGCAAGGCGAAAGCGGGCCAACGCCTTACCTCGTCGTTGGGCTAGCCTGGTACCTCTTTGCGATGTTTGCGCTCTCAGTCCGAGTCCCGTCTCATTTCTGGGCCCCGGTCTTCTATTGGGTCTTTTTCCAAGCGTTGCTCTTAGAGCAGAACCCTCTGGGCCCTGAGAAATCAATCGTTTGGGCCCTGTGGCTGGCTCTCTATGGCGCCTTCGGCATCGGCGCATGGCTCGTCGTCGAGAGAAGGCGCCATGGCAGCCCTGTTCATGTGTGGCGACGCGCCGCGCTCTCTTGGGTGACAGTTCAGATCTTGATCTGCCTCCTACTAACCGCGCTAGTCCAAATCGGGCTGCTGTACGAGTAATCGACGTGGCGACAAAAGCGGTGCCGCTTGCCTTTTCTATATGACTAAACTAAACTTAGTTTAGCTATGAGAACGGTCAAGGTCCACGAGGCCAAGACCCATCTCTCCCGGCTCCTCGAACGGGTAGAGAAGGGCGAAGAAATCACCATCGCCCGGGGAAACACCCCGGTGGCTCGACTCGTCCCCGTGACGGCGGCGCCACGTCGCCCCGGCCGGCTCAAGGGACGGATTCACGTGTCCAAGGACTTCGATGCACCGCTCCCCGCCGAGCTGCTTGCCGCGTTTCGGGGCGAGAGGGATTGAGACTTCTCCTCGACACGCATGCCTTCCTCTGGTGGTTGGAGGGTAGTCCGCGGCTCGGGCGAGACGCCCGAAGCCGGATCGCTGATCCAAAATCGATCGTGCATGTCAGTGCCGCGACCATCTGGGAGCTTGCGATCAAAATGGCGCTCGGAAAACTGCGTGTGGACCAGGCGGACCTTTCGGACGAGATCACGGCCAACGGATTTGTCGAGCTCCCGATCGGCTCGCGGCATGCCTCGCGCGCTGGTGCCCTACCCCGCCATCACGACGACCCATTCGATCGGATGCTGATCGCTCAGGCCCAAAGCGAGGAACTGACGCTGCTCACGCAGGACCCGGCATTCGGTCGGTACGAAGTCCCAGTTCTCCCGGCCTGAGATCTCGCCCTACCGCGAGTAGACGACGCGGCCGCCGACGACGGTGGTATCGACCTCGATCTTCTCGAGGTCCTCGGGCTTCGCGCGGAACGGGTCCGCGGCGAGGATGACGAAGTCGGCGAGCTTTCCGGTCTCGAGCGAGCCCTTGTCCTTCTCCTCGAACCCCGCGTAGGCGGCGGAGACGGTGTAGGCGCGGAGGGCTTCTTCGACCGAGATCTTCTGCCCCGGGACCCAGCCGTCGGGATTCTTGCCGTCGATGGTCCGGCGGGTGACGGCGGCCGCTATGCCGAGGATGGGCGAGATCGGCGCGACGTCCCAGTCCGAGCCGAAGGCGAGGGTGGCCTTGTCGTCGAGGAGGGTCCGGAACGCATAGGTGCCCTGGGCGCGCGTCTGGCCGAGGCGCTTCATGGCCCAGCGGCCGTCGTCGACGGCGTGGTACGGCTGCATGGACGCGATGACGCCGAGCTCGGCAAAGCGCGGGATGTCGGCGGCGCGCAGGTGCTGCGCGTGC
>JANMBR010000165.1:0-13992 GCA_031360505.1 Acidobacteriota bacterium | reverse complement strand
TCCGGCACCGGCGTCAGGTAGTACCTCGCATCCTCCCCCACCGCCCGCTTGAACCGATCGGCGAGCGAGACGAAGTCGCCGGCGGTCTCGTCGAGGAAGATGCGCTCGACGCGGTGGAGCGGAAAGAAGACGGTCGAGGGCAGCACGGTCACGGTGTCGCGCCGCGCGATCTCTCGGAGCCAGTCGTCGAATCCCTCGATCGACAGTCCGCGCACCGTGACGCCGGAGGCGTCGCGGTCTTTCAGGATCCCCCAGACCTTCTCCTTCGGATTGACCAGCTGGACGAGCACGAACTCGCCGATTTTCATGGCTGCCCCGCTTTCTCGGAAAGCTCGATCAGCACACCCCGGCCCGCCTCCGGATGGAGGAATGCCACCCGTTTGCCGCCGGCGCCCGGCACACCCTCACGGTGGATGAGCCGGAAGCCCTTGGACGCAAGCTCCGCCAGCGCCGCATCGAGGTCGGGCACGGCGAAGCAGACGTGGTGGATCCCCTCGCCGCGCTTTGCCAGGAACTTGGCGACCGGCGAATCCGGCGAAGTCGGCTCGAGCAGCTCGATGCGGCTCTCGCCGACCGGTAGAAACGCGGCCACCACCTGCTGGGTCGGCACGGCCTCGCGCTTTTCCTCGACCATCCCCAGGGCTCGATAGACCGCGAGCGCATCGTCGATCGAGTGGACCGCGACACCGAGGTGATCGATTTTGTACGCCGTCATGCCGGGGCGCCGGCCGGCTTTCCCACGACCGCCTCGAAAAGCCGCCCGGCCGCCGTGTACGGATCCTCCTGGCGCGCCACCACCGCGCGCACCGCTTCCTCGAGGCCGTTCGGCTCGGGCGCCCTCGCCTCCACGGCCCGGCGAAAATGCCCCTCGACGAGCGCGAGCAGGCGTGACCGCGCCCGCACCGCGCGCCGCTTCGGGCCCTCGCCCGATTGCGCGAGAAACGCGCCGTGGGCCTCGAGCGCCTGGATGGACTCCGGCACTCCGGCCGCCGAGATCGCCGAGGTCTTCACGATCGGAGGCCTCCAGGCCGGGTGCCCCGCGAAGTCGAGCATCATGGAGAGTTCGGCCACCACGCGATCGGAGCCCTCCCGATCGGCCTTGTTGACGATGAAGACGTCGGCGATCTCGAGGATGCCGGCCTTGATGGCCTGGATATCGTCGCCCAGGCCCGGCACGAGCACGACCGCGACGGTGTCCGCCGCGCGAACGATGTCCACTTCGTCCTGGCCCACACCGACCGTCTCGATCAGGACCACGTCGAACCCGGCGGCATCGAGCACGTCCACGGCGTCGCTCGTGGATCGGGCCAGGCCGCCGAGCGCGCCGCGCGTGGCCATCGAGCGGATGAAGACTCCCGGATCCGTGTAGATCTCGGCCATGCGGATCCGGTCGCCGAGGATCGCACCGCCCGTGAACGGCGAGGACGGGTCCACGGCGACAATGCCGACGCGCCGGCCCTGCTTCCGATAGGCCTGCGCGAGGCGCTGCACAAGCGTGGACTTTCCCGCCCCGGGAGGCCCGGTGATGCCGATGATCCGCGCGCGCCCGGTCCGCGGAAAGAGACGCCGCAGGATGTCGGGAACCGTTCCCGAGTCGCGCTCGACCTCGGAGATCGCACGGCCGATCGGGCGCGCCAATCCCGCGAGGACTCCCCGGGCGAGCTCCTCGGACGCCGCGGCCGACCCGAGGGTCATGCGCCGCCCAGCAGCTGCTTGGCGATGACGAGTTTCTGGATCTCGCTCGTGCCCTCGCCGATCGTGCAGAGCTTGACGTCGCGATAGTACTTCTCGACCGGAAAGTCTTTCGTGAAGCCGTATCCGCCGTAGATCTGGATCGCCCGGTCGGTCGCCTTGACCGCGATCTCGGAGCTGTAGAGCTTGGCCTGCGCCGAGAGCTTCGTGACCGTCTGGCCCGCGTCCTTCGCCGCGGCCGCCCGCTCCGTCAGAAGGCGCGCCGCGTCGATCTCGGTGGCCATCTCGGCCAGGTAGAACTGGATCGCCTGGAACTCGCAGATCGCCTTGCCGAACTGCCGCCGCTGACGCGAATAGGAAAGTGCGGCCTCGAACGCGCCGCGCGCGAGGCCGACCGAGAGCGCCGCGATCGAGATGCGGCCGCCGTCCAGAATCTTCATCGAGTCCACCCAGCCCGAGCCGAGCTGACCGAGCAGGTTGCCGCCCGGCACCCGGCAGTCCTCCATGACGAGCGTGCAGGTGTCCGAGGCGCGCATCCCGAGCTTGTTTTCCTTCTTGCCGACCCGGATGCCCGGATTGTCGAGCTCCACGATGAAGGCGGAGATGCCCTTGTTGCCCTTGTCGCGGTCGGTGACGGCCATCAACACCGCGACGCTTCCGACCGAGGCGTTCGTGATGAAGTTCTTCGAGCCGTTCAGAACCCATCCCTCGCCGTCCTGGACGGCGGTCGTCCTCGTGCCGCTCGAATCCGAGCCGGCCTCGGACTCCGTGAGTCCCCAGGCGGCGAGCCACTCTCCGGAGGCGAGCTTGGGAATGTACTTCTGCCGCTGTGCCTCCGTGCCGAACTGGTAAATGTGGTTCGCGCCGAGGCTGTTGTGCGCAGCGAGCGAAAGCGCGACCGACGGATCCACACAGGAGACCTCTTCGAGGATGGCCTGGTAGTCCATGTAGGTCAGCCCCGCCCCGCCGTACTTCTCGGGGAAGAGCACGCCGAGAAATCCGAGCTCCCCGAGCTTGCGGAAGATCTCGCGGGGGAACTCCTGGGCCTCGTCCCACTTCATGACGTTGGGCCGGATCTCGGCCTCGCAGAAATCGTGCAGGGTCCGGACGATGGCCTGGCGCTCGGCGGAAAGGACGGTAATCATGGTTCCAATTCTATCGCCCCCCGGGGTCCGGGGCGTTCACCGGGCCGAGGGCATGGCCGGCGCCGCGACGGTCGAGGCCGGCACGATGTCGATGCCGGTGTAGTAGTGCCGGAGGATGCGCTCGTAGGTCTCGCCGGCCAGCGCCATGCCGAAGGCGCCGTTCTGGCACATCCCCACGCCGTGCCCCCACCCTCGCCCGAGGAAGACGAACTCGGGCTGGCCGTCGGCCCCATCCACCTTCGAGACGGTGAAGAGCATTTCCGGCATTTCGACCGCCTGGCGCAGGTCGAACCGCTTGAAGGTCGCCTCGGCCAGGTCGGTCTTCACGCGCATCTCGATCGCGCGCCCGGTCGGGCTGCGCTTGGTGACGGTGACTTCCTTGACCTCGTTGCCGGCGACCCGGCCCGCCATGCGCCGCGCGAGCTCGCGGGCGGGCACGCGGCGGACCCACTCCGTCCACGCCGAGTCGCGCTCGAAGTCCGGACCGTCCGCCTCCATCTCGACCCAGAGCGCGAGCACCTGGCTGCCGTTGCGGAACCAGCGCAGCTTGTCGCCCGGACGCAGTGTCAGCGTGCTCGTCGGATGGTAGAGGTAGCCCACGCGCCGGGCCAGCGGGATGTCCGGGTTGACCGGCAGCCCCTGTCGCCCGTCCGTCGTCTTGATCCAGAGGTTCGAGCCCTCGCGCGAGAGGAAGCGGCCGGAGCCCTCGGTCACGCCCATCAGGCGCAGGTCGATCGACAGCAGGAGCCCTGCGTACTCATCTTCGCCGAGCTCGCGGTCCGGGGGCGGAATCAGGTCTCCGGCGAACCGGAACCGCAGGAGAAATTCGTAGGCGCTGCGAGCCGACGCGGTCAGTCCCCCGACGGCCGACGGATGCTCCGCGTAGTACCGCTCGTCGGGCGGCGTCAGGTGTAACAGGCGCGCCTCGGTCAGGCCGAAATCGGAGACGAGCGACGGGTAGACGGCCGAGGGCGAAAGCCGCGCGGGTGCGGCGCCCCGGCGAGGCACTCCTGCCCACTTCTGCGCGAGCTCGAGGCTCGCCGCGCGCGGCGTCGCCTTTTTCGGAGTGTGGCGGCGCAGCACGTACCCGCGCCACGCCAGCCCCGCGCGGGGCTCCCCCGCACCATCCCTGCCGACGGGGGCTCCAAGGAGCTCTTCGGTCGGAAGCTCGCCGCAGGGGACCGACACGAGGTACGGCAGCGGCCCGCCCGAGAAGACGTTCTCCACGTTCTCCGTCACGCCCCCGCAGGTCGAGACGAAGAGCGCGTCCGCGAATTGCCCCTGGTATGCGAGCACGAGGCCCCGCGTTGCCTCGACGGCCGCGGTCGAGAGCGGATCCTCGGCCGACGCCCCGCCGTACGCCTGGCACTTCGGACCGGGGCAGAGGTCGTAGCCCTCGCTCTCGAACTGGGAGCGGTGCGCCATCGCGTACGTGCGCGCGGCAACGGCCTGCGCCTTGAGCCCCTCGATCGCGTCGAAGCGCTTGGGCCCCATCTCGGCCGGTACGACGCCGTAGAGGTATTCCTCGAGGTCCACACGGTTGATCACGTTCAGGGTGCCGCGCGCATTGACCGCAATCCGGAGGCTTCCCCGGTATGCCGTGCCGTCCACAACGACTCGCACCTCCGGCGCGGGAGCGTAGAAGTCGACCGGCGAGGGCAGCGTGAGCGAGGCGCCCGCTGCCCCCATGACCGAGATCGTGGACGGCGCCGCCGAGCCGACCGGCGCCCCGGGCACGACGAAACCGTCCTGGCCGCCCGCCTTCAACTTCGCCAGGAACGCGTCCGCTTCGCTGCGCGAGGGGAAAGCTCCGAGGAGCACGCGGTAAAGTCCGCGATCGGCCGAGAACGCGATCTGCGTCGAAGTCTGGAAGCTCGCTCCAAGCCGCTCGGCGAGCTTCTTCGCGGGCTCCTCTTGGGAGAACGCTCCCGCCTGAACTTGGAAGAAGCCGGCGGCCGCCGCCGTCTCCGGGCGCAGTGTGACGGGACCCTGGACGAGCTCCGCCCGGTCGGCGCAAGCGACCACCCAGACCGTCCCGGCCGTGCCCGCCACGAATTCCGTCAGATCGCTTTTCATGCCGACCCGGTAGAGCACCCCGGAGGGCGCGACAGGCGTCGGCGGCGCCACGTGCATCGCGGGAATCGGCAGCGGCGCTTCGACCGGCGAGGGCAGCGCCGGCGCAGGCTTGAGCGCGGGCGTTGCGCAGGCGAGCGCCCACGGCAGGGCGAACAACACCAGGCGCGCGAGGGATCTCGAGGCCCGCGCCCTCAAAACCGGGACCGGATCCGCGTGCCCAGGACATCCTTGCGGAAGTCACTCCCGCGCAGGGGCACCATCAGGCACATCTCGTAGAGACGGCTGCGCAGCCGGTAGCCGATGCGGTCCTCGAGCTTTTCGCGCTCGCCCGCCCCAGGCTCGAGCTCGTCCTCGAAGTTGGAGGTCGCGACCGTGATGCGCTTGCGGTTGTAGCGCGTGTTCAAAAGGCTGTAGAGCACGTCGAGGACCCACGGGTGCGGCTTGGAGGCGCCGAGCTCGTCGAGCACGAGGAACTCCGCGTCCGCGTACGGCGTGAGGACCGATTCCTTGGAGATGTCGGCGTCGGGGCGGAAAGAGGTCGTGATCTTCATCAGCAGGTCCGAAAAGTCAATGTAAATGCCGGAGACCCCCTTGGTCGTCACGAGCTCCGAGAGGATGGCGCACGCCAGGTGCGTCTTGCCCCGGCCCGCCGGTCCCACGAGCAACAGCCCCGCCTCCACGACCGGATAGGCGTCCACGAACTCGCGCGCCGCCGTCTTGGCCTTCGTGAGGCTGAGGTTGTTGTCGGAGAAATTGTCGAGCGTGCAGTCGCGATAGCGCTGCGGGACGCCGGCGGCGTCGAGCCGCGCCTTCGCGATCCCCGCCGCGCGGCACGCGCAGGGATGCGCCTGCTTGCGGCCATCGGCGGAATCCAGAACCCAGCCGATGCCTCCGCAGATCGCGCAAGCGCCGGTCTCCGTCAACCCGATCAATTCGTCCCTCATCTCAATTCTCCGGCAGTCCGGCCTCGATCAGAATCCTGCGGCGCCGCGGCCCCTCGAGATACTTCTTCAAGTCCGCCAAACTCGTTTCCCACCCGGTCCCCGCCTCGCCCGAGTACCGCTCGTAGGCCGGTCCGGCCTCCGGTACGTCCTGCGAGACCGTCACCACGCAGCCGCCCTCGTTCTCGGCGAACGTCAGCTCCATGCGGATCCCCTCGAGCGTTTCGCCGTCGCGCGGCTCATACGAGATGTCCGTGACGAGCAGACGTCGCCCGCGCTCGTAGTCCTTGATCTTGCCGAGGACGGTCGCCTCCGTGGCCCCGCGCTGGTCGGTGAAGCCGACCGCCCAATTGCCCCCGGGCCGCAACCCCACCAACGCCCCCTCGCACAGCCACGACAAGAGGTCCGAGACGCGCGTGAACGCATCGAACGCATCCACGGCCGAAGCCTCGACCGCGACGGAACGGACGACCGGAGTAGTCACGGGGCCATTCTAGCGCCGGGAGAGACTCCTCCCGCTATACTCGCGCCCCATGCTGGAAGCCATTCGCTTGGGCGTCGCGGAGGCCCTGCGCAGCGCCGCACGCGAAACCTTCGGCGCCGAAGTCGAGCGCGTCGTCCTCGAGCGGCCGCCCAAGATCGCGCTCGGCGATCTCGCGTGTCCGGTCGCCTTCGACCTCGCGAAGATCCTCAAGAAGGCGCCGCGGGCGATCGCAACCGAGCTCGCCTCGAGCGTCCGGCTTCCCGCAGGCATCCGGCAGGCGCGGGTCGAGGGGGCCGGATACCTGAACTTTTTCCTCGACCGCGGGCCGGTGATCCAGGCGCTGCTCGCCCCCCCGCAGGCCGCCGTGCCGCGCCCTGGAAAAGTCATCGTCGAGCACACGAACATCAACCCGAACAAGGCGGCCCACATCGGCCACCTGCGCAATGCCGTCCTCGGCGACGTCCTCGTCCGCGCGCTCAGGCACCTGGGATTTCCGGTGGAAGTGCAGAACTACCTGGACGACACGGGCGTTCAGGTTGCCGACGTGGTGGCGGGACTGCTCCATCTGCAGGGCGTATCGACCCTCGAGGCCGCTCGCGAAGTCGTTCGAGAAAGCCGCCTGCCCGGCGGGGCCGCGAACCCGAAGGGCTTCGCCTACCTCTGCTGGGACCTCTACGCGGAAGTCGGGCGCACCTACACGGCGCGGCCGGAGACGAAGGCCTGGCGCGACGGCGTGCTGCATGCGATCGAGCAAGGCGGCAACGAGACGGCAGAGATCGCCGCGCTCGTCGTCGACGCCGTGGTCTCGGCGCACCTGGCGACGATGGGCCGCCTCGGCATCGCCTACGACGTCCTGCCGCGCGAGAGCGACATCCTCCACAAGCACTTCTGGGCGCGCGCCTTCGCGATGCTCAAGGAGAAGGGCGCCATCCACCTCGAGAGCGAGGGCAAACACGCCGGCTGCTGGGTCCTGCGCCTGACGGACTCCGAGGAGTTCGCCGGGATGGAAGAGCCCGACAAAATCCTCGTGCGCTCGACCGGCACCGTCACATACACGGGCAAAGACATCGCGTACCAGCTCTGGAAGTTCGGCCTCTTGCCGATCGACTTCGACTACACGTTATTCCGGCCGCAATGGAGCTCGGGCTCCGTGCGGGAGGAGGAGATCCCCCAGGCGGTCCTCGCGCACCCGCTCTGGAGAACCGCCCACGCGGGCGGGGCCGCCGGCGCGCCCGCGTTCGGGCATGGCCACCGCGTCTTCAACGTCATCGACGTGCGTCAGTCCTATCCGCAGAAAGTCGTCCGCGAGGGGCTGCGGGCCCTCGGCCACACCGCCGAGGCAGACCGCTCGGTCCACTTCTCCTACGAGATCGTCGCGCTCTCGCCCAAGGCGGTGCGGGAGCTGGCCGAGCGATTCGGAGAGGAGTACCGCCTCTGCGCCGAGGACGAGAAGAAGCCGTTCGTCGAGATGTCGGGCCGCAAGGGCCTCGGCGTCAAGGCCGACGACCTCGTCGAGCTTCTGCTCGAACGCTCCCGCGCCGAGATTGCCACCCGGCGGGGAGCCGACGCGGCGGGCGGAGCGCCCGCGGCCGAGCAGGACGCTCGCGCCATCGCGATCGGCGCGCTGCGTTACTTTCTGCTGAAGGTCGGCCGCAACAAGATCATCGCCTTCGATTTCGACGAGGCCCTGAACTTCGAGGGCGACACCGGCCCGTACCTCCAGTACTCGCTGGTGCGCGCCGACAACATCTTCCGCAAGCTCGAGGAGAAGGGCATTGCCACCGATCCTTGCGCCGCGGCTCTTGCGGGCCAGGAGTGGGACGACGACCTGTGGGCGATCGCCCTCGAGGCCGCGTCCACGCCCGACGTGGCCGAGCGGGCGGTGGATTCCCTCGAGCTCGCGTCGCTCGCGCGCCACACCTTTGGTCTTGCCCAGAGTTTCAACCACTTCTACCACCGCCAGCCGATCCTGCAGGAGCCCGACGAGGCCGTCAGGAACCGGCGGATTGCGATCGTGCGCATTTTCCGGATGGAGATGTCGCGCCTCTTGTCACTGCTCGGAATCCCCGAACCGGGGAGGATGTGACATGAAGATGGACAAGGTGAACCTACTCGAGAAGTTCGCGCTCTTCCAGGATCAGTTCAGCCCCAAGATCGTCGGCGACCTGAACGACCACCATGTCAAGCTCGTCAAGCTCCAGGGCGAGTTCGTCTGGCATCACCACGAGAACGAGGACGAGATGTTCCTCGTCGTCCGGGGTCGCATGCGGATGGGCCTGCGCTCAGGCGACATCGAGCTCGACGAGGGCGAATTCGTCATCGTGCCGAAAGGCACCGAGCACAAGCCGTCGGCCGAGCAGGAGTGCTGGATCATGCTCATGGAGCCGAAGACGACGCTCAATACCGGCAACGTCGTCGGAGCGCGCACGGTCGCCGAGCTCGACCGGATCTGAGGATCCTAGGAGAGACTGAGCCCACGGTTCTCCGCGGCGACGAGCAGCAGGCGCCCCTCCCCCACCTTCGCCAGCGCCTCGCGCACGGCGGGGGTTTTCTCGGGTGCCGAGAGGACGACCACGCAGCCGCCCCCTCCGGCGCCGCACGCCTTGCCGCCCCAGGCGCCCGCGGCGAGCGCCGCGGCGATGACCGCCTCGATTCCCGGAGACGAGACGACGGGCGCCAGCCGCCGCCGCGCTTCCCACTCTCTGCGCAGCGCCTCGCCCATCGCCCGGAAGTCCTCCCTCTCGGCGGCCTCGGCCATGTCGAGCGCGGCGGCCCGAACGTCGTCCAGACGCGCGGCGACGCCGAGGTCGCCTTCGAGCCGCGACCGAAAAATCTCCCAGTTGTTCATGCCCGACGAATGCGACGCCCCGGTGTCGAAGAGCGTCAGGTGCTGGAGCCACGTCCCCGGGTCGACGTCCCGCCGCTCCGGCTCGATGCGGCCCGGAAGGAAACGCAGGTTGTGCAGGCCGCCCGAGAGCGGCGGATAGTAGTCCTGCACGCCCGCCGGCTTTCCCAGGACCCGCGTCTCGACGTCGCGCACGAGCTCGACCTCCCCGGGGCCGCCAAAGTCCCTGCCGACGCTCGCGGCCAGCGCGGCGGCCATGGCGACGGTCAGAGACGACGAGCCCCCGAGGCCCGAGCTGTAAGGGATGTCCGAGGAAAGCTCGATGTCGCGCGGCTCCTTGATCTCGAGCCCTTCGAGAAGCGCTCCGGCCAGAGCTGCCCGGGGGTCCGCCAGCAGCTCCGAGGCCCTGGCCACGACGCGCTCGTATCCGAGGCCGGGGACCGTGACCCGAAAGCCCTTCTCCCGCACGCCGACCCGGCAGCGGGCCCGAAGGTCGATCGCCACGTTGACGGTGACAGAGCCGGGATGCAGGACGTACAGGGGCCACAGGTCGAGCGTGCCGCCGGCCAGATCGATGCGCGCCGGCGCAGTCGCCTCGAAGGAATTCGCCATGGAGGCGATTGTACGGGAGGGGTTCTAGTACCCGACGCGGCTTGCTCTGAGGAACCCCGACTCGGGAAACGCCACGCCTTCGACCGTCACGGCCTGGCCCACCGAGGCGGACGCGAATGCGGCGTCGGTCGTCATGACGCGGAAGGTCTCCCCGTTGTCGGCGCAGAAGCCGAGCTCGTGGACGGGCTCGGTGAGCGGGCAGGTTTCCTTTTCGTGGCGGCCCTCGCACTGCAGGCAAACGAATGTTCCAGTCATCTGGCGCGAGACCGGGACGATGCCCCGATGGGCTGTCAGGGCCACCGGCGCCACCATGGAGAAAACTCCGCCGCGCGGGGCCTGGTCGGCAACGAGAGGCAGAATCAGCAGGAGGATCGAGGCGGCAAGACCCAGGGGCGCGTACCGCATCCGCATTCGGGGCTCGAGGCGGCCGCTGCGCAGACGCTCCAGCAGGTCCTGGGGGGCGCGGTCGTACCCCATGCGGGAGTGCAAGAGCCCCGATATGCCACGGGCGGAGCGGGCGCGGGCGGCGCAGGGGGCGCAAAAAGCCACGTGGCGATCCAGCGCTCCCCTCTCCGCACCGGGTAGATCGCGGTCCAGATAGGCGTAAAGGAGGAATCGGGCTCTTGCGCAGTTCATCGGGCCAGAGACGGAAACGGGCCCCGCGGGGCCCTTATTCCGTCCCTCCTGCGGGGCCAGTCGTCCCTACCCTCAGGCGGAGCGGGGGCGGGTGCGCATTTTCGTGGGCTCCGCCCCGCGAATGTACCCGTGCTTCCGGGCGTACTTGAGCAAGGCCTTTTCCAGCAGCTTGCGGCCGCGGTAGAGCCGCGACATGACCGTGCCCACGGGGCAGTCCAGGATCTCGGCGATCTCCTTGTAGGAGAAGTCCTCGAGGTCGGCCAGAATCACGACCATGCGGTAGTCGTAGGGCAGCGACTCCAGGGACTTGCGGACATCGTCGTCCATGAGCCCGGTGAAGAACTTGGTCTCGGGGTCGCCAGCCGGCTCGGAGCTGTCGCGCCGGACGATCCGCTCGAATGAATCCTCGATCTCGGCAAAGTCCACGCTGCGGGGCTCGAGCTTCTTCTTGCGGTAGTTGTTGATGAACGTGTTCTTCAAGATCTTGAAGAGCCAGGCCTTCAGGTTCGTGCCTTCTTCGAACTTGTCGTAGTACTTGTAGGCCTTGAAGAAGGTCTCCTGGACGAGGTCTTCGGCATCCTCGGCGCTGCGGGTCATCCGGTACGCCGTGTTGTAGAGCGAGTCCACGAAAGGCATGGCCTGGGAGTTGAAGTCCCACGCCGACACCGCCGGCGGAGCAACCGATACGGGAGCTTGCTGCACGCTTAGTCTTTCCATGCCGCCTTCTTTTCGCAAAATGCTTGCCCATCCGGCCAGGACGGCACTCGCCGTCGGTCGAACCGGGCTAACCTCCGAGTTTTCTACGGAGTAGAGGCCCGGTCCGTCGTGCCTTTTCACTTTGAAAGTACGTCCCGAGAGGCTCGGAGGTTTCCCCCCGGGGTCAGAATGTACCCAAAAGGAGACAAACGGGCCTCCCACCCCGAAACGAAGGCGGGAGGCCCGGGTTCGGACTTAGAGGGTGCTGATCTTGCTCGCGATGAGCAGGGCATACAGCACGAGCGACTCGATGAGGGCCAGACCGATGATCGTCATGAGACGGATCGGTCCCGCCGCTCCCGGGTTGCGCGACATGGCCTCGGCCGCCGAGGAGGTGGCCCGTCCCTGCGCCACGGCGCCCGCCGCCGCTGCGATGCCAAGCAGGAAGGCCGCGGAGATCGCGCCCCACTTCACTCCCGACGCTGCGACGCCCCCCGCAGCCGGCTCCTGGGCCATCGCCGGCAGTGCCACGCAGGCCAGGGCGACGATTCCGATCAAGAACGCTTTCTTCAACATCCGTGCTTCTCCTTCTTACTCTCGAACGATTTCAATGTTCTTCGTGAGCCGTGGACAGGTTGATGTACACGGCCGTGAGCGTGACGAAAATGAATGACTGCAGGAGCGCCGTGAAGAGCCCGAGGATCATCAGCGGCCAGGGCAGGACGATCGGCAGCAGGCTCGAGAAGAACCCGGTCACCGTGTGCTCGCCCGAGATGTTCATGAAGAGACGCAGCGAAAGGGACAGGATCCGGGCGACGTTGCTGACAGACTCGACGGCAACGAAGATGATGAATAGCAAAAGGACCAGCGGGAACCAGGCAATGCGCTCAAGCCAGCTTGGCTTCGCAGACAGAACCGACGGGCCCGTAAAGTGCCACATGTACGTTGCGAACCCCTGCTCCTTGATGCCCTGCCAGTTGAAGTAGACAAACGCGATGAAGGCCAGGGCGACCGTCGTGGAGAACGAGCCGGTCGGCGGCGTCAGCGGGAAGAAGAGGCCGAAGAAATTCCCTACGAAGATGAAGATCGCGAAGGTTCCGACCATCGAGAGGTAGCGCTCGGCGCCGTGGCCGATGACGTCCCCGAGCAGACTCCGGATGCCGTCGACCAACATCTCGAGGAAGTTCTGCACGCCTCCCGGGCGCTCGCGGTCGAACTTGCGCGCGGCCAGCGGAAACAGAATCGCGACGATGAGCGTCAGGAGGAGCGCCATGATCGTCGTGTCCGTGAGCCAGGCGTGGGCGCCGTCCGGGAACAGAAACGCCCTCAGCCAGGGCGTCGAAACCTTTTCCACCGGGGGAGGACCCAACAGGGCGATGAGCAGGCGATTGACCGGCCCGTAGAGAATCGAATGGTGTTCCATCGGACCTTGCTACTCCCCTCGCCTAGACTCGAACCCTTCCAAAACTATGGCCACCACCGCGGCCGAGACCCCCGCGACTCCACCCGCCAGACTGAAACCCCTCCAGCGGAAGGCCGCCATCCCGAACAGAAGCACACTCGCGGCCGTCACCAGCAGGAAGGGAATCAGCGCGCGAATCCCATGCTTTGCCTGCGGGGGAACGAGACGCTCGGTCAGCTTCTCGAGAACCAGAAGGCTGGAAATTACCACGGCCGCGCCGATTGTCAAGGACAGGGCGGCGCGCCAGTTGAAGATGGAAACCACGGCGGCTGAAAGGGTTGCAAAGACGATGGACCGCCTCTGGATGCGACGCAGGACCACGACCTCCGGGGTCATTCGCCTTCCTGCCGCACAGACCATCGGAAGAGCTCGATGAAGGCTCCGACGACCCCAATGGCGCCGCCGAGAGTGGCCGTCCATTCCCCGAGCCCCAGCCACCGGCCGATCCATTTTCCGAGGAGGTAGCCCGCGACGAGGAGTGCCGGGAACATGATGCCGAGGGTCACGGCCTGTGCCCAGCCGCGGGACTTGCTCACCGCGGCAGTCTATCCGGGCGCGGGATACGGAATCAGGGCGTCAGGACGCAGGACTTCAAGATCGAGAGGAACGGCTGCGGCGCGACGCCGATCAGGATCGTGCCCGTGGCGCAGATGACGAGGACCGCCGTCAGCGCGTAGGAGCTCTTCAACTTCGCGGGCGATCCCTCCGTGAAGAACATCGCGGCCGCGATCCGGAAATAGTAAAAGAGCGAAACGGCCGACATGACGACGGCGAGGATCGCCAGCCACGCGTAGCCCGCTTTCATGGCCGCCGTGAAGAGGTAGTACTTGCCGATGAACCCCGCGGTCGGCGGGATCCCGGCGAGCGACAGAAGGAATAGCAACATCACGAGCGCCGCCGGCATGCTGCGTTTGGCGAGGCCGTTGAAGTCCGACACGAGCTCCCCCGCGTACCCCTTGCTCTCGAGCAGAATCACGAGGGTGAACGCGCCGAAGTTCATGAAGGTGTAAGCCAGCAGGTACACCAGGATTCCCCAGAGGCCCCACTCGGTCCGAAACCCGAGGACGCCGAGCAGGGCGTAGCCGGCGTTGGCGATCGACGAGTACGCGAACATCCGCTTCACGTTCGTCTGCAGCAGCGCCGCGATGTTGCCGAGGATCATCGTGGCGGCGGACACGAGCGCGACGACGAGGCCCCAGTCGGCGTGGAACTTCGCGAAGGCCACGTAGAAAATCCGGGCCAGGATCGCGTAGGCGGCAACCTTCGGGCCGACTGAAAAGAACGCCGTCACCGGCGTCGGCGAGCCTTCGTAGACGTCCGGCGTCCAGACGTGGAACGGCACCGCCGCGATCTTGAAGAGCAGGCCCGCCAGCACCAGCAGGATCCCGAGCATCAGCAGGTTC
>JANMBR010000111.1:0-3136 GCA_031360505.1 Acidobacteriota bacterium | reverse complement strand
AGAGGCGATCCCGGCCGACTCCTGGCCCCGGTGCTGCAGGGCGTAGAGGCCGAGGTAGGCGAGGTTGGCGGCATCCTCCGAGTCGCAGACGCCGAAGACGCCGCATTCGTCGGAGAAACCGCCCCGATAGGCCATTGGAAGGCAATCTTAACACTCGAGCGGCACGACTTAATCCCGTCCCGGTCCTTGATCCGGCGCGGCGGCGCCGGCTCAGCGTGGCGGAAGATCGATCAGGACGACGTCGGAGTTCTCCCGAAACCGATCGAAGAGGATCTCTTTCCCGTCCGGTGACACGTCGAAGGTCTTCATCTGAAACCCCGGGCGCAGGTTCGTCAGCGCTCGCATGCGCCCGGTCGCGAAATCGAGAAGCCAGAATTCCTGCCGCCGGAACGCGCCCTGCAGGAAAACCAGGGATTTCCCGTCGGGCAGGAACCGATAGCGGTCGCCCGATGTACGGACCCACAGGTCCGGCAGCGGCACGGGCTGGCCTTCCGGCGTAATGGCCTTGACCTGGTATTTCGCCCCCTGGAGCCCTTCGCTGTAGACGATCATTCGACCGTCCGGCGACCAGACGGGATTGTGCGCGACGCCCTCGACGAGCCGGACCGGCGCGCCTCCGTCGACGGGAATTTTGTAAAGTGGATTCGCTCCGCCTTCCTCCCCGGTCACCACGATCCACTTTCCATCTGCCGACCACGCGGGCGCACCGCGCGGGTCGAGCGAAGGAGCGACCGCCCTCACTCCCGTCCCGTCGGCGGACACGATCTGCAGCTTGGAGCGACCGCCCTGGCGAATCGAGAAGCAGATATGGCTCCCATCCGGGGCGACGGCGGGAGCGGCCGTCAAGGCCCCGCCGGCCGGACTCCACAGCTCCGTCGCCGTCCCGTCCTTCCACTTCCAGAGCCCGGCCGCGCCGCCCTTCGACGAGAGATAGAGAAGAAAGTCCTTCCCGAATCGCGGCGCCGCGGCCCGCGCCGTGGGGAGCGCAAAGCGCGTCACCGCTGCCTCGTCGGCGATCCCGGCGGTGATGGGCACGCTCCACAGGCTCTGCGTCGGATTCGCGACGGTCGCCACGAGCCGCCGGCCATCCGCGCTGCCGGAGATGGAGATGTATTCCTCGAGGCCGAAGCTCACCCGGCGGGCGGTGCGACGCTCGACGTCGGCGGCGTAGAGGTGGGATCCCTCCTCTCCCGCCACCGTGTGGATCAGCGTGCGGGGATCGAGGAACACGGGATACCCGACCAGAGCGTGATGCTCGGTAATCCGTTCCGGCGTCCCCCCGCTCGAGGACACCCGCCAGATGTCCGTGTCCCCGATCGTCGGGATGCCCCGAACGAAATACACGAAGCGGCCGTCCGGCGACCAGGTCGGGAAGTGGCAGTGAAAGCCGGGCTTGTCCTTGAAGATCTCACGGCCGTTGGCGCCGTTGGAATCGGCGACGAAGATCGGGTCCCCCCTTTCGCTGGTGTGGTACAGCAAGCGTGTTCCGTCGGGTGACCAGACCGCGATCAAGGCCTTGTCCAGCAGTGGCCGCGCGGCGCCGCCGAGCGTCGGGACGACCCAGATTGCCGCGGTCGAGGACGCGTCTTTTGCCGCGACGCGCAGCCAAACGTGGGCCGCGTCGGACGAGAACCCCGTGCTGCGGATCTCCTCGTGCAGCAGCTCCGGGAACTGGCCGCGCGTCAGGTCCAGGAACTGGCCGCTCCCGAGCTGCGTGACCCAGGCGTCGAAGGGCCCGTCGCGATCGGACAGAAAGACGACGAACTTGCCGTCAAGCGAGATGGCAGCGTCGAGCTCGGAGCCCTCCCAGTCCGTCAGGCGGGAAAACCGAGCGCCGGCGAGCGGATTCGCATCGGGCACGTCGGTCCGACGTCCCTGCCAGAACGTCAGTCCCGCGGCGACCAGCAGCGCGGCCGCGACCAGCGCGGGGACCCAGGCGCCTCGCCGGGCCGGCACGGGTCGCTCCGTTGACGGGGGCGCGCCGCTCGTCGCCTCCCCGAGGTGGTCGCGCACGGTCGCCAGCTCCCGCGCGAGGTCCTCGGTCGAGGCGTAGCGGTCGCGCGGCTGCTTGCCGAGGCAGCGCTCGACGATCCAGCGCAGCGGCGGAGGAATCCCCGGGTTCTGCGCGGCGATCGATTCGGGCTCCTCCTGGATGATCGCGGTCATCGTCTGGGGCGCCGACGCGCGCGCGAACGCCCGGCGGCCCGTCGCCATCTCGTAGAGGATCGAACCGAACGCAAACTGGTCCGAGCGGAAGTCGACGGCTTTCCCGAGCGCCTGCTCGGGTGACATGTACCCGACCGTTCCCATCACGATCCCGGGCTCCGTCGCCCCCGAGACCGTTGGCGCGTGCGTTGCCTCCGCGCCGCTTCCGTCCGGCTGCGTCAGCTTGGCGAGCCCGAAGTCCAGGATCTTGACGAGGCCGTCTTCGGTCACCATCACGTTCTCGGGCTTCAGGTCGCGGTGCACGATCCCTGCGGCGTGCGCTCTCGCCAGCCCTTCTGCCACTTGCGCGCCGATCTGCAGGACGCGCCGCGCCGGCAGCGCCCCGTCCGCGAGCGCCGCCCGCAGCGGCTCCCCGCTCACCAGCTCCATCGCGATGTAGGAGATCGAATCCGCCGACCCGATGTCGTAGATCGTGACGATATTCGGGTGATTGAGAGAGGAGGCCGAGCGCGCCTCGCGCTCGAACCGTTTCAGGCGCTCCGGATCCGAAGCGAGCGCCGCAGGAAGCACCTTGATCGCCACATCGCGGCCCAGGCGCGTGTCCCGCGCCCGGTACACCTCTCCCATCCCGCCCGCGCCGACCGGAGCGAGGACCTCGTAGGGGCCGAGTCGGGTGCCGGTCTGCAGCGGCATGGAAACTGCCGACATCCTACCGCCGCAGCCAGAGCCGGCGGCATCTCGAAATAGCTCAGCGCAATCCGTCCACCAGGAAGAGTTCGTCGAGCAGCCGCACATACGTATAGACATACGACTGCCCGTCGGCCGACAAGAAAACGCGCGGAATGCCGAGGGCGCCGACCATGCCCGGCGGCCCGACCTCCTTCCACGTCGAGCGCTGCCCGGATGAGAGCTCGATCCGGTCGATGGTGGACGCCGGCCCGTCGCTGCGGGCCAGGACGTACAGCGCGCG
>JANMBR010000073.1:0-11224 GCA_031360505.1 Acidobacteriota bacterium | reverse complement strand
CTGCTAATCGTGATCATCATTTTCGGGGCCAGCAAGCTCCCGCAACTCGGCAAGGGCATCGGCCAGGGCCTGAAGAACTTCAAGGACTCGGTCAAGGGCGACGACCCGCCGTCGGACAACAACAAAAAGTCGTAGGGGCGGGGCTTTCCCCGCCCGCTCGCCGCCTCCCGGCGGCTCGAGCAGCCGCACTTCCGCTCTCGTCATCCTGAGCGCAGCGAAGGACCCCTTTAGGCGCCGGGACGCGGGGTTGGGGGGATGACGAGGGAGACGAAAAAGTCTCACCCGGACACTAAAGGGTTCCTTCGCACCTCACGGCGCTCAGGATGACGCCGCGCGTGCGCCGCGCGGTCACTTTTTCTTGGCTATTTCCGGCGCGACGCGGACTCGCTCGCGCGGCAGGCGGATGTTGAGGATGCCGACCTTGTTGCGGAGGGTGTTGCGGTGGATTCCAAGGAAGCTCGCCGCTCGGCCAAGATTGCCGGAGGATCGCTTCACGGCTCCGACGATGTACTTCTTCTCGAACTCTTTCGTGGCGAGATCGAGCGAGATGCCATGTGCCAGGAGCTCTTCGATAATTTCCTGGAGCTGCCCATCCAGATTCACGATACCCCTCCCCGAAATCAACGAATGCGAAACAGAAGAGGGGCGCATCTTAGCAAAGGGAAAAAGGAAGCGGTAGTGCGCGTGAATTGTTCGGCCCGATCTCTGTCGCCCTGTCTGTGACAACTTTCCCGTGCCAGCGCCGGCCGATCGTAGGGCCGCGGCGCCAGCCCCAAAAAAAAGAAGAGGCGGCCGGCGCCTCTCCTGATTTTTTCCGGCGAAAGCGGGAACGACCCTATTTCAGCTCGACCTGGTCCCCGATCTCGATCATGCGGCTCGAGTCGATCACCCTTCCCATGGCCCACCGATCTCCGATGTAGAGCACGGCCAGATCGCCGAGGTACGTCCGCGGAACCGAGACGCCCGCAGCAGGCGGCTTGTACATCCAGTACGACCCCTGGGGCCGCAGGCCGTAGTCCGAGCCGCTGGCGTAGCGAAAGATCGAGAGCTGGTCGCCGGGCTGGATGCCCTCGGCCAACCCGAGGTCGATCATGACGTCGGTGCCCGTCCCGATGGCCACGACCCCGTCCCGGGTCATGACGATCCGTCCCTTGGCCTTGCCGCTCGGCGGGTCGCAGATGACCGCGGTGGGCTGCCGGCGGCCGAGAGGGATCGGCACGGGCTCATAGGGCTTGAGGAAGGAGCCCATCGGGATGTCGGTGCAAGCCAGCGTGACCCGGACGACTGCCGTCCGGCCTTCGATGCACACGAGCACGGCCCGACCCCGGTACTGGTTGAAGCGGCCCATCGCCTCGCTCGTGATGGGGTGGTAGACCGTGTCGCCCGGTGTGACGATCCAGAACTCGTCGCCCGGTTTCAGGCCGCGGTCGTATCCGGCGTCGAGATACAGGAGGTTGTGCTCGGTGAAGTCCTCCTGCTCGGCCTCGTTCTCGGCCCCGATGACCTTGGCGACGAAATGCTCGGATGCCGGACCGATGTAGCCGAAGCAGGAGACCTCGTCCTCAAAGCCGAGGGCTTGAGGGGCCGCGTCGGTCGTCTGAGGCGCCAGCGCTTCGATGCGAGTGATCCCGGGCGGTGGCTGAGCGAGTCCGCCGCCGGTGAGCTCCGGCGGTTGCTGAGCGAGAAGAGTGACCGCTCCCATCGTAAGGAGAAGGGCCATTGGACCGGCAAAGCGAACGGGGAGACGCATGGCGACTCCTTAAAAAATACGGATATTCGCGGTATCTAGCCTAAAACTTACTGGTTTTCAGGCTTTGTGTCAACCACCGCGGCGGTTGCCGACGGCTTTTCCACAGACTTTCCGCCCATTTTCGACCGTGACTTCTTGGCGTACCCGCTTTGCGGGAACTCTTCCACCACCCGTCCGAAGTAGCTCCGCGCCTCCTCCCTGCGCCCGAGCCGCTCTAGGGCTACGCCCTGGTAGTAGTAAAGCTTGTCCTTTGCCCCGTAGTCCGGAAAACGCTGTTCCACCTGGATGAAGCGGGACAGGGCGGCCGCCGTCGAGCCCTTGCGGAGGTAGAAATAGCCCACACCGAAGTCGTGCTCGGCGAGCAGATCCGTGAGCTGGCGGATCCGCTCCCGGGCCGCCCCGGCGTATCCCGAATCGGGGAACTCGCGGATGAGGGCCCGGTACTGCTCGATCGCTTCCTTCGTCGCCGTCTGATCGCGGTCCGGCTTCTCGTGCTCCTTGTCGGAGCAGAGGGCGAACTGGTAGCGCGCGTAGTCCCGGCCGGGCGCCCCCGGGTAACGATTAAGGTAGTCGCGATAGCGATAGCGCGCTTCCGTGTAGGCGGAGGTCGTCTTCTGCTGGAAGTACGAGTCCGCCACCATCAGGAGGGCTTCCCGGCCCAGCGTTTCGTTGGGGTAGGTCTCGAAGACGTAGTTCAGGTACTTGCGGCCCTGGTCGTACTTCTTCTTCGCGATGAGCGCCTTGCCCTTGGCAAAGAGCTCTTCCTTGGGCTCGGTCAGCAGCTCCTGGGTGATCTTGTCGGGCTTTTTTGCCCCGCTGGCACAGCCCGAGCCGAGCAGCGCCGCCAGCGCGATCGCCCCGCAGAGACCAACCCTCGTGCGCGCCGTCATGGGCTCTTCCTAGACCCGCACCGCAGCGACCGCAACGTCCCGAAGCTGTCCGATGGCGGCAGCCGGATTCGCGTGCCCGAAGATTGCGGTCCCGGCAACGAGGATCTCGGCGCCGGCCGCCGCGAGCGGCGCGGCGTTGCCCGCGTCGACACCGCCGTCGACCTCGATCGCAAGACCGCTACCGGCCTCGGCGGCTTCGAATCGAAGACGACGGACCTTTTCCACCGAGGGCGCGAGGAAAGGCTGGCCTCCCAAACCGGGATTGACCGACATCACGACCGCGTAGTCGAGGTCCTGCCAGGCGGAGGCGAGCATGAGGGTCGGCGTGGCAGGATTGAGCGCGGCGCCCGCCCTGGCCCCGCCGCGGCGAATCGCGTCCAGGCATCGCTGGAGGTGCCGCGTGGATTCGACATGGACCGAGATCCAGTTGGCGCCCGCGTCGAGGTACTCCGACAGGGTGCGCTCCGGGTTCTCGATCATGAGATGGATGTCGAGGGGAAGCCGCGTCGCCTTGCGCAGCGCCCGGACGACCGGGGGCCCGATCGTCAGGTTCGGCACGAAATGGCCGTCCATCACGTCCACGTGCACGAGGTCCGCTCCGCCGGCCTCCGCCATCGCCAGCGCGTCCGCGAGGCGCGCGAAGTCCGCCGAGAGCAGGGAGGGAGCGATTCGAATCTTCATGACCTGGGCGCGGGCGCGGCGGCGTCGGAGGGCCGCGAGACGGTCAGAGAGACCACCTCGCGATTGGAGAGCGGGTAACCCGCCGGCGGGAATTGCTTGAGGATCGTATTCGGGCGAACGCCCTCGTAGGCCTCGTAGCGGGCGCTGCCCACCCGGAAGCCGAACTTCTCGAGGCGCTCCTTGACCGCCTGCGCGTCCTTGCCGACGAAGTCCGGCATGACGATGCGGGCGTCGGGTGCGCCGCGGCTCATCAGCGCGCGAACGGCTTCCCCCTTGCCCGCGGGCGCCTCGGCCTCCGGGTCTTGCGCCACGATCCCCTGCGGCGCCGACGGATCGCGGTACCACGAGACGGGGCCGAGCTCGAGCGATTCGCGCGAGAGCTTCAGCGCCGCGGCCCGGGGCGCAAGGCCCGTCAGCTCGGGCACGCGCAGCTCGCGCGTTCCGAGCGAGAGGACGATCCGCACGGCCTGGAGGGGCTTGGCGAGCGAGCCCGCCTCGGGCTGCTGCAGCAGCACGCGGCCGCGCGGGATGCGCTCGTCGTAGCGCGCCCGGCTGTTCTGCTCCTCGAGCTGGAGACCCACGGCGCGGGCGGCGCCGAGCGCTTGCTCCGGCGTCTTGCCCGTCAGGTCCGGAACGGTCACCGAACGGCCGACGATCGCCTGCCGGAAGCCGAACCACACGGCGCCGACGAAGACCGCGGCCAGCAGGGCGCCATAAAACAGGCGAAAGAGAAGTCGAGTCACAGCGGGAAGTTAACACGGGATGGTACCCTCAAGAGGTCCCAAGAAACGCCGCCGCCCGCGGCCTGACCGCGCGCGAGAGGGAGCCGACGGGGTGTCGTCGAAAAACGAAACAGACTTCGAGCAGCCCGCGTGGTTCGCCGACCAGCGGTTCCGAAAAGTCGACCTGCATTGCCATTCGGTCTACTCGACCTTCAAGTACTTCCGGATCGCCAACACGCGCGATTCCTACAACCGCCCCGAAGAGGTCTACCGCCTCGCCAAGGAGCGGGGAATGGACTTCGTCACCATCACCGATCACGACTCGATCGACGGCTGCCTGGCGCTCTACGACCGCCATCCCGACCTCGAGGACTTCTTCATCTCCGAGGAAGTCGAGACCTGGTTTCCGGAGACCCGCCAGCGCATCCACGTCAACGTCTTCGACATCGACGAGAAGCAGCACGGCGAGATCCAGCGCCGGCGCCGCAACATCTACGACCTGCACGAGTACCTGCGCGAGGAAAACATCATCGCCTCGGCCAACCACATGTTCCAGAACTACCGGATGCGCAACTCCCCGCGCCGCTACTTCGACGAGATGCTGCGGATGTTCGACATCTTCGAGGTCAAGAACGGAGCGATGACGTCGCAGCACAACCGGCTCGTCGAGGACCTCATGGCCGTCGTCCGCGAAAAGCGCGGCGCGGTCTCGCTCGTTGCCGGCTCCGACGCCCACACGTTGGCGCCGCTGGCCCGCGTGTACACGGTGGCCGAGGCCGCGAGCATCCCCGAGTTCCTCGCGAAGATCCGCACGGGCGCCTGCTTCGTCTGGGGAGTCGAGATGGGCTTTCGGATGCTGCTCTCCGACGTCTACCGCATGGTCTTCAAGTACTACGGCAGCGTCCTCGACTGGAAGAACCCGGACTTCTCCGGCGCGGAGAAGGCAAGGCACCTCGCCCTGGCCGCCTTCGGCGCCCCCTTCTCCGCCGCCGGAGTGCCCCTGGCCGTCACGACGCTGAACTACCTCAAGCAGATCTTCGTGACGAAGACGATCGGGCAGGAGCTGCTGGATCACTGGGAGGGGAAGGACGAGCCGAGCTAGTCCCGAGTCTACCGCTACAATCCTCCCATTGCTCCGCCGCCGCCGAACCCCCGACCCCGTCGCAATCGCCCTGCTCGGCTCCGCCCTTCTCGCCGCGCTCGCGCTCTGGCACGTTCCCTGGCGGCAGGGGCTCGTTCGGCCGCGCACGCTCTATGACAACAGCAGCGCGCGCGCCGTCGCCCCCGTGTACGCACTGCTGACGGCGGCCGCGATCGGGATCCCCCAGGGCGCCTCCGTGGTCGTCCGCGCCGAGCCCCCCGACGCCATGATGGAGACCTGGTACCACCGGTTCGCCGTCGCGCTCCTGCCGGGCCGGCGCGCACTGCCCTCCGCCTTCTACGGCGCCTTCACCGCGCCCGAGCTCTGGCGCGACGCGGAGTACCTCGTCGTCGTCGGCCCGAAGCCCCGCCCCGAGCCGGGCCGGCTGCTCCTCGAGACTCCCGACGGCACGGTCTGGCTGCGCAGCCAACACTGATGGCCGGCCTGACCTGGCTCGCGGCCTTCGTCTTGCTCCCCGCGGTGGGCGCGCCCCTGCTCGCGCATCGCGCATATGGCCGTCTGCCCTCCACGAGCCGCGCGGTCATGGCGGCCGGCGCTGGCGCCGCGTTCATCTCCCTGGCGATGACTCTGTTCACGCTCGCCGGGGCGCGTTGGGAAATCGCACCCATCGCGGCCGCCGCGGCGCTGCTCGCGTGGGGCTCGCGCTTCTTCCTGCGGGGTGAGGCGGCAAAAGCTGCGCCCGAGACCGCCCGCGCGGACGCAGCCGAGTCGTTCGCCAACGCCATCGCGGGCATCGCGGTCCTGGCGGCCCTTGGCGCAACGCTCGGAGGGGCAGCCACCTCGAGCGATCTGGTCTTTTTCTGGGGAGCCAAGGCCCAGCAATTCGCCGCGGCCCGCGGCGTGGATACGGCGTTCCTGCGCGAGGCGGCGCATCAATACATGCACGCCTACTACCCGCCGCTCGTGGTGAACCTCTTCGCCTTTGCGACGATGGCCGCCGGGCGCTTCGTCTGGACCTCGGCCGCGCTCACGTTTGCGCTGGCCCTCGGCGCCCTCGCGGCGGGCTTGCCGGGCCTCCTACGCGGCCGGCTTTCGGGCCGAGCCGCCGCCGCGACATCCGCCCTCGTCGTCGCGACGCTTGCGTGCATCGGCAGCCAGGCGGACGTGGCGGGCAACGCCGACATGCCCCTGCTGCTCTTCGAGACGCTCGCCATGGCCATGCTGCTGCGGCCCGACTGCGCCGGCGCCTCCGGAGATCTCCTGACGGGGATCCTCTTCTGCGCGGCTGCCTCGGCCAAGGTCGAGGGACTGCCGTTCGTGCTGGCCGCATCGGCGATTGCCCTCGTGGTGCGCGGCGGCACGCTGGCCGAGCGCTGGAAAGCCGCCCTGCGCCTGCTCGCTCCCACGGCTCTCTCGCTCGCGGCCTGGTTTGCCTTCGGTGTGTCGCGCCAGCTCTTCACCGACTACTCCGAGTACGGACGGTTCTTCGACATTCACGCCGAGCACGGGCCCGGAATCGCGGCCGCGATCCTGCGGGCGCTCACGGACACCGGCCGCGGGCTGCCTTATGTGGTTCCGCTGCTCTGCATGATCGGCGCCGGGCGGCTCGGGAGGATGGCGATCATTCCGCTCGGTACCGCAGCCGCGCTCGCCGGGTTCCTCGTCTTCACGTACCTGCACCACGCGAACGATCCGGCGCAGTGGATCGCGTGGTCCGCCGCGCGCGTCTTCGCCCCCGTCGCTATGCTCTTCGCCCTCGCACCACACGCCCCCGCCACACCCTCAGAAGAGACACGCCGAGGAGCAGGAGGGTCGCCCCGCTGATGGCGGCACCGTACCGGTAGCCGTCGGGCTCGTAACGCAGGATGGCCTCGTGTCGGCCGGCCGGTGCCTCGAAGCCGAGGAACGCATGGTTGAACGGCAGCAGAGGAGCCCGGCTGCCATCGAGCCTCAGCTTCCACCCCTTCCAGGCTGTCACCGAAGTCCCGATGAACACGGGCGCCTTCGACTCGATGCGAAGGGCCATCCGGCCGGAGGAGTACGACACGATCTTGACGTCGGCCGGGCCGTTCGGGAGCCAGTGGGGCGGCGCAGATCGCGCCCTGCCCACGATGCCGTCAGAGGCGAAGCTCTGGATGGTCCGCAGGACCTCGGCGGCCCGCTTCTGGTCGCCGACCCAGGCGACGTGAGCCGGGGAAAACGCCCGCGGCAGCGCCCGCGGATTCTCGATGAGCCGCGAGCCATGCTCCTCGGCGAGGACGCGCCAGCCGGCCGGGGCCTCGATGCCCGGTGGAAAGAGCACGTAGCGGGCCCCGAGAAACGCCAGAAACGGCGAGGTCGGATCGTCCACGCGATTGTAGTAGGCGGGCATCTGCACGCACCACATGTCGAACGTGTCGGCCAAGGGTCCGAACGTCATGGCCTCGTAGCCCCGGACGTCCTCGACACCGTACACCGCGCCGATGTTCGGCGTGAACGAGTGGAACAGGGAAACCATGCGCACCGGTGTGCCGCGCGGAATCGGGTCCAGCAGCTTGAGCGGCGGATAGAAGGCGCGCTCGGGATAGGTCGGATACGTCTCGGCCTCCTCGAGGCGACGCTCGCCGACGAAGACGATCGAGAGCAACACCACGGCGGGGGCCCCGAGGCGCCCTCGCCGCGCGAGGACAGCGACGAGGCTCGCCGCGCCGAGAACCGGAACGATCTGCAGAAGGACTCTGTACCGGAGGTAATCGCTGCTCATGCCGAGCTCGATCATCCCGGCCGCCCTCGCGGACGTGACGGCGAGCAGCGCCGCCAGGGTGATCACGGTGCCGGCAAGAAATGGCCGCGCTCCCTCGCCGTGCAGCAGACCCTCGGCACCCAGCACGGCGAGGCCGGCCAGGCCAAACACCGTCAGAAAGATGAGGTAGTCGTTGACCGCGATGTCGAAGAGGGGAAGCTTCGCGAGGGGACCGGCCACACCCGGAAGGCGCACGTTCAGGGCGAGGCCGGAGAGCGCGAGCCCAAGAAACACCCATCGGCGCCGCGAGCGCAAGGACAGGCCTGCCGCCGCGAAAGGAAAGAGCAGCGAGCCCGCGTACCCGGCCGGAACGATCAGGCGACCGACGATGTCGCTGCGGCCGAGCGCCCCGTACGCGTAGGGAACGATGCTCGGCAGCAGCCTGCGCAAACACTCGAAGAGCGGCTCGGAGCGGCTGCCCCAGAGATGGGGAATCCCGCGCATCACGTACTGACGTGTCTGCGGGAGGATCTCGAGGAATGGCAGCAGCACGACCCCGGCCAGGCCGAGGGCGAGCCCGCCGGCCACGAGGCAGAGCAGCACCGGGCGAAGCCGCCGGCCCGGGCCAGCCGCCGCGAGCTCGCCCAGAAAGAAAAGACCACCGCCGAACACGGAGAAGAGCAGCGTCTCCGGATGCCCGGCAACGACGCTCAAGACGAGGGCGCACACCGTCAAGCCGACGGCCCGGCGGCTGCCCTCCTTGACGAGCCGCAGCAGCCCGAGCGCGAGCAGCGGGAATGGCGCCACGCTCGGCGCCAGCGGGTAGCCCACGAAAAAGAGCAGGAAGGCGGAGAAGGCCCAGGCCGCAGCGCCGAGTAACGCCGGCACCTGCGAAGCCGCGATCCCTCGGAAAAAGAGGTACGCCGAGGACAGCGCGATCAGCAGACGCAGGGAGATGTCGAAGTTCCAGGCCTGCGGCATCGGCAGCAGGAGGCCGATCCAGGTTCCCGGGTTGAAGATCGCCGGCTGGGCAACACCGTGCAGCGGCTCCCCCGCGAGCACATAGCGGTTCCAGAGCGGGAAGCGACCCTCGGCGGCGGCCTCGCGGACGGCGGCCCGCCAGGGCAGCATCTGCGAGACGACGTCCACGAGGAGCGGGTTCACGGTGTGCGCGGTTGCGTACTCGCTGGCGACCGAGTGCAGAGGCTCGGCCTGGTAGGCGATGTCGAGCGGGGCCAGGATGCCGCCCGTGAAGATCGCGCGGCCTGTGAAGAGCAGGGGCGCTGCAACCAGCAGAAGGGCCGCGCGCCGGGGAATCGGCAGCACGAATCGGTGAGCGAGCCAGAGGGCCGCGGCCGCCGTGGCGCCGTAGACCGCAAGCGTGGAAAGCACTGCCCACATTCATCGGCATTATCTCCCCCGCCGTCCTGACGGCGACGGCGTCATGGGTGCTGCAGAGGAGCCCTCGCCACCGTAGAGATGGCGCGCCGCTCGGCGGCCGCGCCGAGGCTGATCTCGAGAGCTCTCTGCACGGCGAAGAGCGCGACGAGGGCCACGACACCCGCGCGCGCCCGTGTTTCCCGGGACATGAGGGCGGCGAGCAGGAGCGCGGCCGCAGCGGGGAGCGCCTCGACGAGAAGTCCGGTCGCACCGGCATCCGACTCGCGCACCGCGGCGATCACGGCGGCGGCCGCGCCGATGAGGAAGGCGGCGCCCCCTTCTCCGTCCCACAGCCGCTGCGCCCCGAGCCCGGCGAGGACCGCCAGTACGAGGGCTTCCAGTTCACCGCAGCGCGGGACGCTCTCGACGACGGGAAGCCGCCACCGCAGCGTCACACACACCAGCGCCAGCGCGAGAAACGGCCAGCGCCCCCGTTCTCGCGAAAACGCACCTGCCAGCACAAAGGGCACGAGGACCGATGGCCCCGCCGATCCGAGCGTCGACGCACGCGCGCCGGGAGTCAGCAGCGCCGCGGAGAAGGCCCATGCGGACGCACCGAAGAGCGCGGGCAGCCTCGCGCAGGAAAGGTGACGACAGAGCACGTAGGCCCCGGCTACGGCAACCGCAAGGCAGGAAACCGCCGCCGCGAGCTGAGCCATCCACGCGTTCTACGAACCTCGACCGCCGGGCGTCGCAGTCAGAGGCGCGAACGGCGCGAAACTGCGAGGAGGGCCCAGACGAGGACGCCTGCAAAGAAGGCCCCGACGCCGAGCGTCCATGACCCTGGGCGGTATCGGAGCCGGACCGCGTGCTCTCCCGGCTCGAGCCAGAATCCGACGAAGGCGTGGTTGACCGTCTCGAGCGGGAGCGCGCGCCCGCCCGACTCGGCAATCCATCCGGGCCAGTCCGAAAGCGACGTCGCCACGAAGGCCCGCGTCGCGACCGACGCCTCGACGACGAGTTCGGGGCCCGCTTCCCGAATGCGGAGCACGGCCTTGCCGTTCTGATCGTCGGCTGGCCCGGCGCTGTTGAGGAATGCGATGCCGGCGAAATCGCGCGCGGCCGACATCGCGGCCAGGCGCTCGACAGGATCAGGAATGCGCCGCAGGTCGCGCGGAACAAACGCCCGCGAAAGCGCCGTCGGGTTCGCGAAAAGGGCCATCTCCGGCCCGCGCGCCTGCTCGCGCCAGCCCTCGGGCACGGGGTCGGCCGGCGCGCCGATCGCATACCGCACGTTCAGCAACGACAGGAAGGGCCGAGCCGAGGCCAGATCGTCCACGCGATTGAAGGACGCCGGCTGGGAATGCGACCATAGCGGGAACGTGTCCGCGAACCGGTCGAGCACGAGCGACTCGTATCCGCGCACGTCTTCGATCTCATAGAGCGCCGCGGCGTTCGGGCGAAACACGTCGCCCCGGGCGACGATTCGCGCCGGGTCGCCGCCGAGCGGCAGGGCGGCCAGGGTCGGCAGCTGCGGCGCGAGCGTGGACGCCGACAGCGTCGGATAGGTGCCGCGCATCTCCAGGAATCGCTGCGCCACGAGCAGCGCGAGCGCGGCTGCCGCCAGGTGTTGCCCGGCCGGTTTCCAGAAGAGCGCGGTCAACGCGAGCGCGGCCAGCGGCCCGATCTCGAATGCGAGCTGGGTCCACGTGAACGCCGGTGAAAGCCCTCGCGCCGAAAAGAGCGGTTGCGCGGCCAGGAAGAGGGCGAAGAGCCCGACCACCCACGCGCCGTTGCCCAGAACGAGCGAGCGCGCGGGGCCCCGGGCCTCCAGCCGCTCGGTTCCGAGCGCGGCCAAGCCCGCGATTCCAAGGCCCGCGAGAAAGACCAGCCGGTAGTTGAGGGCGAGCGCGAATCCGGGGAGCCGCGCGGTGAGATCCATGAGACCGGGAAAGCTCGCGCCGTAAGCGAGGCCGG
>JANMBR010000042.1:0-15692 GCA_031360505.1 Acidobacteriota bacterium | reverse complement strand
TCGGCGTAGTCCACTCCGTCGTCGGCCAGCGCTCCGGCCACGGCCAGCGCGGCGCCGACGTAGTCCTCGGGGCTCTCGAAGAGCCGACAGACCTCCGCGAAGAGACCCAGAAATCCGGCCGCGTCGCCCACCTCCCGGCGGGAGGCTTCGAACACCGCCGCGTCCGCGAACCGATGTCCGGCGCGGCCCGCCAGACGCGTGATCTCGTGCGGCGGCAGGCACCCCTCGAAATGGAGGTGGCAGTCGGCGAGGGATAGCGCGTCCGAGGGCATTTTCAATTCACAATGGACCGAGTCTCAATCCACAATCCCCAGTGTATGCGCCGCGCCCGGATCCTCGCGCTCTTTCTGGACGTGCTCATCTGCGCGGCGCCGGCGGACATGGCAGCCCTGAGTGTCACCTGGATCCTCTGGCGATTCTTCCCGGCGGGGCGCCCGATGATTCCCGCAGTCTGGATTGCGGCGGGGACGGCCGCCTCGGTCGCCTTCCTGCTCCGCGACGCGCGGGGCGGACGGGCGCGCCGCTGGCTCGGCATCGAGGTCCAGCGCGCCGACGGGTCTGCGCCGGGCGTCTGGGGATCGATCCGCCGCAACCTGCCCCTGCTGATCCCCCTCTGGAACCTGTGGGACGCCTGGCCCATATTACGGATCGGGGACGCCCCCCGGCGCTCGGACGGGCGCAGCGGCTTGCGTATGATGCGGATAACATGAGAGTTGCAGTTCGGCTCCGTCGCCGCCCCGGCCCGGCCTGAACCTTTTGGCCTGCTTTCCGTTGTTAAGCTTCGGATAGGCATGAGTAAAACCCGCAAGACGCTCGTCGCCCTGCTGCTGCTGACCCTGGCCGCGCCGCTCTCGGCCGGAAGCCCCCAACAGGAGGTCTTCGAGAAGGCCTACTCGATGGAAGGCGTGACGAAGATCTCCGTCGAGAACGTCAACGGCGAGATCGAGGCCAGCGCCTGGGACAAGCCCTACTTCAAGCTCCGGGCAGTCAAGAAGGCCGAGGGCAGCCGCGCGCAGGAGACGTTGCGCCTGACGGAGATCCGCGTCACCAAGGTCGGAGAAGAGATCCGGGTCGAGACGGTCAACCCAAAGCGGCGCAGGCTCTTTGGATTTCTCGATTTCGGGGGCTCCGGCGCGCACGTGAACTACGTGCTCCAGATCCCGGCGAAGGCGGACGTCCGATTCGAAACCTGCAATGGCAAGATCATCGCGGCGGGTTTTGCGGGCTCGTTCTCCGGCGACGCCGTGAACGGCTCGATCGAGCTCTCGGGCCTGCAGGGACCGAGCAGCGCGAACACGGTCAACGGCTCGGTCCGCCTCGCCTACAAGGGGCCCCTCAGGAAGACGCGCGTCGAAACGGTCAACGGCTCGATCGACGTCGCCTTCGACAAGAGCTCCTCGGTCCGCTACGAGCTCGCAACCGTCAACGGCCACATCGAAGGCGACTTCGACCTGCCGGTGGAAGGCAAGCTCGGCCCCAAGGAGGCCCGCGGCAGCTACAACGGCGGCACCGAGCCGCTGCACTGCGAGACGGTGAACGGGACGATTCGGCTCAAGACGTTCTAGCCGACCGCCTGATATCGTCGGCTCCATGTCCGCCGAGGGTCCCTCCCCGAAGCGCGTCGCCTTGAGGGTTCTCTCTTACCTCGCCGTCCTCGGCTTCATTCCCCTGCTCGCATCGCGGGATCGCGAGGTGCGGTGGCACGCCCGCAACGGACTGCTGCTGTTCGGGTTCGTCCTCGTGACGGGCATCGCCGCCACAATCGTCGGAATCTTCGTTCCCGCGGTGTCCTGCATCTACGCCGTCGGGATGCTGATCCTTTCGCTGATGTACCTCGCGATCGTCATCCTCGCGATCGTCACGGCGGTCCAGGGCCAGAGGCTGATGATCCCCGGAGTCTCCCCCTATGCCAGTCGACTCTCCGCAAAGGACTGAAGCGCGCGGCGCCCGCCTGGCCGGCCCGATCCTCGCGGCGCTGATCGGGCTTGCGGTCGGCGACTGCCTGAAACCAGCATCCGCGCAGGTGGGAGCGCGGCTGGCTGTCGGAGCGATCGACGTCTACCGCGCCGCGGTTTCGCCCGCGATCGCGCGCTCGGGGCTCGTCCACTGCCGCTTCGAGCCCACCTGCTCCGCCTACGGCCGCGAAGCCATCGCGCGCTACGGCGCGCCGCGCGGATTCGCGCTCGCGGCCGGAAGGGTGTTGAGGTGCCATCCCTGGGCGGACGGCGGATACGATCCGGTTCCCTAGCAGGTTGCTGAAAAAGGGTGTGGGATGACGTTACGAGCGCCGTGAGGCCAGATGCAAGAAAGCGCGACGACGGCGATGCCTTTGCATCGCAGAGGAGCGATGACGCCGCAGATGGCCCCACGCCGCCGTAAGGGCGCCCGCATCCATTTTTCAGCAGCCTGCTAGAGAGTGAGGGTTCAAAAATGGTGCCGTCGGCCGGACTCGAACCGGCATGGGTTACCCCATACGCCCCTCAAACGTACGTGTCTACCAATTCCACCACGACGGCACGAAGGGCCGATACTAAGGCTTGGCCGGACTGCCTGAGGAGGGCTGCGCGGCGTTACCGGGAGCGGGCTGTGCGGCTGCGGGCGCGGCGGCTTCCGGAACGGGAACCAAGGGAGCCGGCACGACCGGCTTCTGGGTCGCGGCGGCGGCCGGAAGCGCCTTGTCGATCACGGAAGCCTTCGGCCGCGCTTCGAGGATCGACAGCAGCATCGAGATCAGCACGAAACCGACGAAGGCGAAGGTCGTGAGCTTGTGAAGGAACGTCGTGGCTCCGCGGGCGCCAAAGGCGGTCTGGCTCGACCCGCCGCCGAACGCGCCGGCGATGTCCGCTCCCTTGCCCTGCTGAAGGAGGACCACCAGGATCAGGAAGAAGCAGATGATGATGTAGACGGTTACCAGGGCGATGTACACGGAGCCTCCACGAAAAGGGGCCGAAGTCTACGCGCCCGGCCGGGGGGCGTCAAGCGCGGGCGATGGCCTCGAAGGAGGCCGCCGACAGGCTCGCCCCGCCGATCAGCAACCCGTCCACGCCCGGCCCGGCCAGCAGGTCCGTGGCGTTTTCGGGGGCCACGGACCCGCCGTAAAGGATGCGCAGCTGTTTTCTTGCGGCCAGCAGCTGCCCGATGCGCGCGCAAGCCTCGGCGCAGTCCTGCGGCGTCGCCGAGCGCCCGGTCCCGATCGCCCAGATGGGCTCGTAGGCCACGACGAGCGGGGCCTCGACGGGGTCCTTTGCGAGCGTCGCGATCTCGGCCACGAGCGTGGCCTCGGTGCGGCCGGCATCCCGCTGCTCGGCCGTCTCGCCGATGCAGTAAATCGGCGTGAGCCCTGCCTCGCGGCACCGCGCGAGCTTGCTCTCGAGCGTCGGCCCATCCTCCGCAAAGAGCCGCCGCCGCTCGGAGTGGCCGACGATCGCATAGCGGCAGCCCGCGTCCGCGGACATCGCGGCCGACACTTCGCCGGTAAAGGCGCCCCCGGACTGCGCCGCAACGTCCTGGCACGCGAGCGACCAGCGTCCGCGCGCGTCGCGAGCCGCGTCGAGCGCGGTCCAGGCAGGCGCGATGACGAGCTCGGCGCCAGCGATGCCGCCGCCGATTTGCTGTCCCAACTCGACTGCGAACGCGCGCGCCTCGGCGCGCGTCTTGTGCATCTTCCAGTTGGCGACGAAGAGGTTCATGCGAAATCGAGGGTGGCCTTCATCCGAGCGCCTCTATCCCGGGGAGTTTCCCCTCCGCCAGGAACTCCAACGAGGCTCCTCCCCCCGTCGACACATGCGTGAACTTCCCCGCGACTCCAGCCGAGTGGGCCGCCTGCACACTCTCGCCGCCGCCGACCACGGTGACGGCGCCGGATGCGGCGACGATCCGGGCGATGGCCATCGTCCCCTTGTCGAAGGGCGGCTTCTCGAAGACGCCCATCGGGCCGTTCCAGAAAATGGTCTTCGCGGGCCCGAGCAGGCGGTCGAATTGCTCGAGTGTGCGGGGGCCGACGTCCAGAGCCATCAGGCCGTCCGGGATCTTGTTGATCCCCACGGTCTTCGCATTCGCACCGTCGTCGGGCGACTTCGCCACGACGAAGTCCGAGGGCAGCGCGATCGTCTTTCCCGCCTCCTTGCAGTAATCGAGGATCTCGCGCGCGAGGGCGACCTTGTCCTGCTCAAGCAGCGAGTGGCCGATCGACAGGCCGAGGGCCCGGACGAAGTGGTTCGCCATTCCGCCGCCGACGAGCAGCACGTCCGCCCGGCGCGACAGGACGCGCAGCGTGTCGATCTTGCCCGAGATCTTGGCTCCTCCGAGGATCGCCGCGAAAGGTCGCTCGGGCTCGAGCAGGCGCGAGAGCTCCCGCACCTCCTTCTCGAGCAGCAGGCCGGCGCCCTTCTCCTCGAGGCGCTGTGGCACGCCGACGATCGAGGCATGCGCGCGGTGAGCGGCGCCGAAGGCGTCATCCACGTATACGTCCGCGATCGCCGCCAGTTGAGCCGCGAACTCGGGGTCGTTGCTTTCTTCTCCGGCGTGGAAACGCAGGTTCTCGAGCAGCAGCACCTCGCCCGGGGCAAGCGCGTCCGCCGCCTTCGCGGCCTCCGGGCCGACGCATTCCTCGACGAAGCGCACGGGCTTGCCGAGCAGTTCGGCCAGCCGCACGGCGACCGGGGCCAGCGAAAGCTCGGCTTTGTTCCTGCCCTTCGGCTTGCCGAGGTGCGAGGCGCAAAGTACCCGCGCCCCCTTCTCGAGCGCGAGGCGCAACGTCGGCAGAGTCTCGGCGATGCGCGTATCGTCCGCAACGCGGCCTCGATCGAGCGGCACGTTGAAATCGACCCGCAGAAAGACTTTTCGACCGTCGAGGGACAATTCCCGTATGGATTTCATCGGGCCGGTAGAATAGCGCAGTGAAACGGCTGGCCGCGCTCCTCCTGGTTTTCGCGTCGGCCGCGCTGTCGGCGGCGGACCTGCCCCAGGTTTCGCTCGGCACGGGGGGCGCCGTCGCGGCCGAGGAGGCAATCGCGGCCGGAGTGGGCATCGAGATCCTCTCCAGGGGTGGCAATGCCGCCGACGCGGCCGTCGCCGTCGCCTTCGCGCTCGCGGTGACCTGGCCCGAGGCGGGCAACATCGGCGGCGGCGGGTTCTGGATCTCCCGCGACGCAAAGGGCCGCGTCCTGACCGTCGATTTCCGCGAGATAGCCCCCCGCGCGGCGCGGCGCGACCTCTTCATGGCGGTGCCCGGGGCCCCGGCCCCCTCCTCGACGGACGGCCCGCTCGCCTCGGGCGTCCCGGGGTCCGTCGCCGGGCTCGCCCTCGCGCACCGCCGCGCGGGGCGGCTTGCATGGAAGATCGTCGTCGAGCCCGCGGTCAAGCTCGCGCGCGATGGCTTCCCGATGACCGCCAACATTTCCGAGTCCATCGCCGAGGACCGTTCGCGGCTCGCGAAGGACCCGGCCACCGCCCGCATTTTCCTGCCCAATGGAGCCGCCCCGGTTCCGGGGGTGATCTTTCGACAGCCGGATCTGGCGAAGACCCTGGCGGCGATCCGCGATCGCGGCGAAGACGGCTTCTACCGCGGGGAGATCGCGCGCGACCTCGAGGAGGACCAGAAGAGCGCGGGCGGCCTCATCACGCGGGGCGACCTCGCCCGCTACGAGGCGAAAGTGCGGCCGGCCCTGCGCTTCTCCTTCATGGGCGCCGAAGTCTTCACGACGCCCGCGCCCTCCTCGGGCCCGGTCCTCGCCGAGATGGCCTTCGCGGTCAGCCTGATCCCCGACCGGCTGCGCGTCCAGAGCGCATCGGCGATGCACTGGCTCGCCGAGATCGAGAAGCGGGCCTTTCGCGACCGCAACGAGTTCCTCGGCGACCCGGCCTTTCCCGGCGTCGACCAGAAGCTCTTCGTCGATCCCGCCCGCGTGAAGCGCCTCGTCCTGTCCATCAACCCGGACCGCGCCACGCCGTCGGCCGAGCTTGCCCGCGTGTTCCCCGAGAAGCCCACGACGACGCACTTCTCCGTCGTGGACGGCAGCGGCATGGTCGTCTCGATGACGACGACCTTGAATGACTCCTTCGGAAACGCCCGCGTCGCCCGGGGCCTCGGCTTTCTGATGAACAACGAGATGGACGACTTCGCGGCGAAGCCCGGCGAAAAGAACATGTACGGCCTCGTCCAGGGCGAAACGAACGCGATCGCCCCCGGCAAGCGCATGCTGTCCTCGATGTGCCCAACGATCGCGGTGATCCCTGCCCGCGGCGTGTTCGCCTGGGGCTCGCCGGGAGGCTCGACGATCATCACGACGAACTTCCAGGTCCTCCTCGGGCTCGTCCTGCGGGCCGAGCCGCTGGCGGCCGCCGTTGCCGCGCCGCGCTTCCACCAGCAGAACCTGCCCGACGTCATCGAGCTCGAGCCGGTCGGGTTCGACCCCGCGTGGATCGCGGCGCTCGAGGCCATGGGCCACGCGACCAAGCTCACGGCGCGCGACCCGGTCTCCGGAAGGCTCGGGCGCGTGCATGCGGTCGCGGCGCTGCCCGGCGCGAAATCCGAGGCCGTCGCGGATCCACGCCGCCACGGCGCCGCCCTCGTCCTGCGACCCGCCCCTTGAGCGCCCCGGAGCTCTTGCGCCCCCTCTATCGCGAGGGGCGCATCCTGCGGCTGCTCGACCAACGGCTGCTGCCCGCCGACGAGGTGTGGCTCGAGCTCGAGCGGGCGCCCGAGATCGCGATCGCGATCCGCGACATGGCCGTGCGCGGCGCGCCGGCAATCGGCGTGGCGGCGGCTTACGGCGCCGCGTTCGCGATGCGCAGCGGCGCCTCGACTCCGCCCTCCGAGCGCTTCGATACGGCGCGGCGCCTTCTCGCCGCGACGCGGCCGACGGCCGTCAACCTCTTCGCCGCGCTCGACCGGATGGCGCGCTGCTTTGTCGCGCTCGGCGACGCCAGGCCCGAGGCGATCGAACAGGCCCTCGTCGCGGAGGCCGACTCGGTCGCCGCCGAAGACATCGCCGCCTGCCGCCGCATCGGGAGGTTCGGCGGGGAGCTGCTCTCGGGCGAGCGCGCCGTGCTCACGCACTGCAACGCGGGCGCGCTCGCGACGGCAGGCTACGGCACGGCCCTCGGCGTCATCCGCGGCGCGATCGAGGCCGGCAAGCCGATCCGGGTCATCGCCTCCGAGACACGGCCGTTCCTCCAGGGCGCGCGCCTGACCGCGTGGGAGCTCTCCCGCGACGGGATCCCGGTCGAGCTCATCACGGACAACATGGCGGGGCACTTCCTCTCCCGGGGAGGCATCGAGGCCGTCGTCGTGGGCGCCGATCGCATCGCCGCGAATGGCGACACGGCCAACAAGATCGGAACGTACTCGCTTGCGGTCCTCGCAAAGGAGAACGGCGTCCCCTTCTACGTGGCCGCGCCCATGACGACCATTGACTTCGCCTGTCCCGACGGCGCCGCGATCCCCATCGAGGAGCGCTCGCCTGCGGAGGTCCTCTCCTTCGCGGGCCGCTCGATCGCCCCCGAGGGCGTCTCGGCCCGCCATGTCGCCTTTGATGTCACGCCCGCGCGGTACATCACCGCGATCGTGACGGACCGCGGGGTGTGCCGGGCGCCGTTTGGCGAGAGCCTGAGGATGGCAGCAGGCCGAAGGCAATAAACCATAATCTGGCTATAATGGCGTCATGAGGAACGCCAGAATCTCGGAGCTGCGGGACGGCCTCTCGGAGTACCTGGCGCGGGTGCGCAAGGGCGAAACGGTCATCGTCTACGACCGGGACACGCCCATCGCCCGGATCGAGCCGATTCCGGCCTACGACGCGAGCGTTCCCGAGTGGGTCCGCGAGGCCGAGCGGCGGGGCATCATGACGCCCCCGAAGAAGACCGGACGGTTTGTGCTCGGACCTCCGATCCAGGTGGAGCCGAAGTTCTCGATCCTCGAAGCGTTGCTCGAAGAGCGGCGCACCGGCCGATGAGGTTCTGGGACTCCTCGGCGCTCGTCGGCCTTCTCATCGAGGAAGAGCTCACCGCGGCGCTGCGGCAGGTCCGAGACACGGATCCGGATCAGACGGTCTGGTGCCTGGCCTCGGTGGAGATCGCATCCGCTCTTGCGCGCCGCGTGCGTGAGGGACTCGGAGCCGGAAGGGAGTCTGCCTTTCGCAGCGAATGGAAAGGCCTTTCCGAGTACTGGCGCGAGATCTCGGCGATCGACCACGTTCGAAGCCGAGCGCTGAGGCTGCTCAACACGCACCCGTTGCGCGCAGGCGATGCCCTCCAGCTGGGCGCCGCGCTCGTGGCGTGTGACGATCGGCCCGAAGACCTCTCGTTCGTCTGTCTCGACGACCGGCTGCGCGACGCGGCGCGGCGCGAAGGCTTTCCGGTCCTGCCCGCATGATCGTCCTCGGGATCGAGACCTCCTGCGACGAGACCTCGGTCGCCGTGCTCGACGGCGAGGGCCGCGTGCTCTCGAACGTCGTCTCCTCCCAGATGCGGGCGCACGCGCAATACGGCGGAGTCGTCCCGGAGGTCGCCGCGCGCGCGCACCTCGAGAACCTGCCGGCGGTCCTGGAGGAGGCACTCGGCAAGGCTGGCGTACGGCTCGAGGACATCGGCCTCGTCGCGGCCACGGCCGGCCCCGGCCTGATCGGTGCGCTGCTCGTCGGGCTCTCGGCGGCCAAGGCGCTCGCCTTCGCGCGCGGGATTCCTCTCGTCGGCGTCAATCACCTCGAAGGGCATCTCTTCTCCGCTTACCTGCGCGAGACCGGAGAGGCGCCGCTGCCGGTGACGTATCCCTTCCACGGCCTCGTCGTCTCGGGCGGCCACGCCGAGCTCGTGCGGGTCGAGCAAGGCGGGATCGTTCCCCTTGCGCGCACGCGCGACGACGCGCCGGGAGAGGCCTTCGACAAGATCGCCCGCCGCGCCGGACTCGGCTACCCGGGCGGGCCGATCGTCGACCGCGTCGCCGCGCGCGGACGGGCAGACCGGCACCCGTTCGCCATCGGGCGCACGAACGACGGATCGCGGGACTTCTCTTTCTCGGGCTTGAAGACCGCGATGCTGCGCGAGCTCGAGAAGCGCGGGATCGACGGCTCGCCGCTCGATCCCGAAGCGCTGCCTCCCGACCTGGTCGATCTTCTGGCCTCGTTCCAGCACGCCATCGTCGCCGCCCTGCTCGACCGTGTGGAGTCGGTCCATCGGGACGAGGGAATTCAGGCGATCGCGCTTTCGGGTGGCGTGGCCGCCAACACGGAGCTGCGCGCGGCATTGTCGGCCTGGGGCCGCAAGCACCAGGTTCCCGTCTTGCTGCCCGAGCGCTCCTTCACCACGGACAATGCGGCAATGATCGGCTGGGCGGGCCTGCTGCGCTTGCGGAGGGAAGGGGCGAAAGACCCGACCGAGTCGAACGCGCGGTCCCGCTGGCCGCTGGGAACGTAGGCTGTCGGCCCCGCCGCTGAAAGCCTGAAACCTGTAATATTCGCCGTTCGCCAATGACCGACCCCCGCTTCATCCGCAACTTCTCGATCGTGGCGCACATCGACCACGGCAAAACGACGCTGTCGGACAGGATCCTGCAGCGGTGCCACGCCGTGACCGCGCGCGAGATGCACGAGCAGATGCTCGACGACATGGAGCTGGAGAAGGAGCGCGGGATCACGATCAAGGCGCGCGCGGTGACGCTGCGGTACACCGCGCGGGACGGTCAGGACTACATCCTGAACCTCATCGACACGCCCGGCCACGTGGACTTCTCCTACGAGGTCTCCCGGTCGCTCGCCGCCAGCGAGGGCGCCGTGCTCGTCGTGGACGCGACGCAGGGCGTCGAGGCGCAGACGCTCGCCAACGCCTACCTGGCCACGCAGCACAACCTCGTGATCGTGCCGGTCATCAACAAGATCGACCTGCCCTCCGCCGAGCCCGAGAAGGCGCGCGAGCAGATCGAGCAGGTCGTGGGGATCCCCGCCGACGACGCGGTCCTGACCTCCGCCAAGATGGGCATCGGGATCGAAGACCTGATCGAACGCATCGTCCGCGACATCCCGCCCCCGAAGGGGGATCCGGACGCTCCGTTGAAGGCGCTGCTGTTCGACTCCTGGTACGACCCCTACCGCGGCGTGACGTCGCTCGTGCGCATCCTGGACGGGAAGCTCGAGCCGCGCATGAAGATCCGCGCGATGGGCACCGGCCTCGAGACGGATGTCGAGGCCCTCGGAGTTTTTCGGCCGCAGTCGGAGTCCGTCGCGTCGCTCTCGGTCGGAGAGGTCGGCTCCCTGTGGGGCAACATCAAGGACCTCCACTCGACGCGCATCGGCGACACGATCACGGAGGTCCGGCGGCCCACGGCTGAGCCGCTCGAGGGCTTCGCCGAAGCCAAGCCCATGGTCTTCGCCGGCCTCTTCCCCACCGATGCCGACGAGTACGCCAACCTGCGCGACGCGATGGAGAAGCTGCGCTTGAACGACGCCTCGTTCACCTTCGAGCCCGAAAACTCGACCGCGCTCGGCTTCGGCTTTCGCTGCGGCTTCCTCGGCCTGCTCCACATGGAGATCATCCAGGAGCGCCTGGAGCGCGAATTCGACCTCGACCTCATCACGACCGCGCCCGGCGTGAACTACCGAGTCACGACGAACAAGGGAGAGGTCCTCGCGATCGTCAACCCGAACCACCTGCCGGCCGCGAACTACATCGCCCGGATCGAGGAGCCCTACATCACCGCGACGATCATCACGCGGGACGACTTCCTCGGGGGCCTGCTCAAGCTGTGCGAGGACCGGCACGGAACGCAGAAGTCGCTCGAGTACCTGGCCTCCAATCGCGTGGTCCTGACCTACGACTTTCCCTTGAACGAGGTCGTCATGGATTTCTACGACAAGTTGAAGTCGATCTCCAAGGGCTACGCATCGTTCGACTACGAGTTCTCGGGGTATCGCGAAGGGGACCTGATCAAGCTCGACTTGCTCGTCAACGGCGACCCCGTCGACGCCCTCTCCCTGATCGTCCACCGCGACGCCGCGGCGGTGCGGGGCCGGTTCCTCGCGGCGAAGATGAAAGAAATCATCCCCCGCCAGATGTTCGAGGTGGTGATCCAGGCCGCGATCGGCGCAAAAATCGTCGCCCGGGAGCAGGTTTCGGCGATCCGCAAGAACGTGCTCGCCAAGTGCTACGGCGGCGACATCACGCGCAAGAGGAAACTGCTCGAGAAACAGAAGGAGGGCAAGAAGCGCATGAAGCGGGTGGGCCGCGTGGATATCCCGCAGGAAGCGTTTCTCGCCGTATTGAAAGTCGAATGAACGATTTGAACGCCGCACCTCAAACAGCCCCCCGCACCCAGTCGACCGCCCGCGAATGGTACGAGTCCCTCCTCGTGGCGGGAATCTTCGTCCTCTTCGTGCGGACCTTCATCGTGCAGACCTACCAGGTCCCGACCGGCTCGATGGAGCGCACGATCCTCGTGGGCGACCACCTGCTCGTCAACAAGTTCGCCTTCGCGCCGCGGCTGCCGGCCCTCGCGTCGCTTTTGCCCTACCGCGACGTGCGCCCCGGCGACATCGTCGTCTTCAAGAAGCCCGGCGACGACGTGAATCCCGGCAACGTGCTCGTCAAGCGCGCCGTCGCCCAGGGCGGCGACACGGTGGCCGTGCGCAACAAGCAGCTGTACGTCAACGACAAGCCCGAAGAGCGCGCCTCCATCCAGCACATCGACCCCGAGATCTATCCCAACAATCCCGCCATCGCGGACATGGCGCGCCGGCGCGACCAGTTCGGGCCCTTCCCGGTCCCACCCGGCTCCTTTTTCGGAATGGGCGACAACCGCGACAACTCGCTCGACAGCCGCTACTGGGGAGCGATCCCCCGCCAGAACATTTTCGGCCGCCCGGTCGTTCTCTACTGGTCGTACGAAGCGGAGCCGAACTCGCACATCTGGAAGGGACCCGTCGCGAAGCTCCGCCAGCTGGCGGACGTGGCCGTCCACTTCTTCTCGCGGACACGATGGGACCGGATGTTCACGGTCGTGAAGTAACGACCGAGCCGCCGGCCGCCGTTGCGCGGCGGGGACTGCGCGAGCGGGCCGACCTGGTGCTCGCGGCGATCATCTTCGCCCTCTTCGCCCGAACGTTCCTGTTCCAGGCGTTCGAAGTTCCGAGCCCGTCGATGGAGAAGAACGTGCTGACGGGCGACCGGCTCCTGGTCAACAAGTTCCTGCTCGCGCCCGTTTCGGGCCCCTTGCGCCCGCTGCTGCCGTCGCGCGGCGTGCGGCGGGGCGACATCGTGGTCTTCCGTTTTCCGGAAGACCCGCGCCGCGACTTCTTGAAACGCGTCGTCGGCCTTCCGGGCGAGAGCGTCGCGATCCGGAACAAACGCGTGTTCGTCGACGGCCGCCTGCTCGACGAGCCCTACGCGTTTCACGCGGACGACCGCGTGTGGCCGGACGATCCTTCCATCCCGGCCGACCGGCGCCGGCGTGACCAGCTCGCGCCGACCGGCGTCGCGCAGGGGTCCTATTTCGTCATGGGCGACAACCGCGACGACTCGAACGACAGCCGTTACTGGGGCGCCGTGCCGGCGAGCCACATCGAAGGCCGCGCGCTCTTCGTCTACTGGTCGCTCGAGCCCCGCGGCTCCGACGCGCCCTCGGGTGTGGCCGCCGTCGCGCGGCTTGCGTTGGATCTTTGGCGCCGAGCGCGGTGGAGCCGCTTGTTCCATCCGGTGCGCTAGCATTCCGCAACTGAGCGTTTGGGCCGTTGGGGCGGGGCTGGCCCCCGCCCGCCTCTGCGCCGTTGTGACTTTTGCGGGCGGCCGCAAGGGCCGCCCTTCTGACACCCGAATACCTAAGAACTCTGCTCCAGCACACGAGCAGACCATCTCCGAATCGCGCGAATCGGGTTAGAATCGCGAAAACGACTCGTGGAGGAAGAACGCATGACACGGTCACGGTCAGTACGGGGAGGAGCCAACGTCGGGTGCATCGTATGGCTCGTCATTCTCGGCTTCGTCGGCTACGTCCTCTGGAAGGTCGTCCCCGTGAAGATCGCTTCGTCGGAGTTCTTCGACGTGATGCAGGAACAGGCGGCATTCGGCTCCATCAAGGACCAGAAGTTCATCGAGTTCGAAATCCTGCGCAGGGCCGGGGAACTGCAGATCCCGGTCACCAAGGACAACCTCAAGATCACGAAAGCGCGCGAATCGATCACGGTCGAGGCGCATTACGAGATCACGATCGACTTCTTCAACGGCGCCTACAAGTACGTCTGGAAGTTCGACCCCGTGGTGCAGCGCCCGTTGTTCGCGGTGTAAGGGATAAGGCTCCGAGTTCCGGGTTTCGAGTTGACGAACAACTCGGGACCCGGGACCTTTAACTCTTCACATGACGTCGGGCCCAGCGATCCTGTCGATATCGACCGTCTCGCGCAGGACTGGCATCCCCGTCTCCACCCTGCGCTTCTACGAGCGCGAGCTCACGAGCCTCTTTCACATCCGCAAGACCGCCGGCGGTCATCGCCGTTACGGCGAGGGCGACGTGGAGCGCTTCGTCACGGTGCGCCGGCTCACGGAGACGGAAGGCCTCGGTCTCGCCGAGGTGCGGCGCGCCGTCCTCTCCCGCGGCGAGAACGAGGCGCTGCGAGAGGAAGTCGAAAGGCTGCTCGAGGCCCAGGCCGCCGCGGCCGGCGCGGCGGAGGCCCTCGCGCGAAGGATCACGGAGCTCGAGGGCCGCGTCGCCGCGCTGGAGACCGGGCCGCCAAGGAAGCGGCGGTGGCTTGGTGGGACGTGAAACGGGATGCGGGGAATTTTCCTCTCCAGGACGTGATTCCGGGGTTTCGAAGGAGACACTTGCGATGAAAACAATGCGTACTCTGATGAGCCTGGCATTTCTCGCAGCCGCCGCCCTGCCGGCGCTGGCCGAGGGTCCCGCGATTGGCGCCGCGGCGCCCGTGTTCGACCTGAAGACGATCGACGGCAAGGACTTCTCGCTCGCCAGCGCGGAGAAGTCCAACAGCTACGTCGTCCTCATGTTCATCGCGACCGAGTGCCCCTACTCCAACGCCTACAACGACCGTATGCGCGACATGGCGGCTTCCTATGCGAAGAAGGGCGTTCAGTTCGTCGGCGTCAACAGCAACAGCACGGAAACCGTGGAAGAGGCCGTTGCCCACGCGAAGAAGCACGGACACACGTTCTCGATCGTGAAGGATTCGGGCAACAAGGTCGCGGACCTCTACGATGCGCGGCGGACGCCCGAGGTCTTCGTCGTCGGCAAGGATGGCAAGCTCGTGTACCACGGCCGCATCGACGAAAACTACGAGGACGCGGCGAAGGTCACCTCGCCGGATCTCAAGAATGCGCTCGACTCCCTACTCGCCGGACAGCCCGTCGCCAAGGCCGAGACGAAGGCGTTCGGCTGCACGATCAAGCGGGCATGAGTTCCGATTTCGGAATACGCATCTCGGGTTTGAGGGCGGCTTTCGCCACCCTCTTCCTTTTCCCGCTCGCAGCACCGAGCGGTGCCGCCGACGCGACGCTTCTCAAGGGCGAGGTGGACGGCAGGCAGCTCGCCGCGGCGATCGCCCGCGAAAAGGGGCACGTCGTCCTCGTGAATTTCTGGGCCACCTGGTGCGTCCCGTGCCGCGAGGAGTTTCCGGACCTCGTTCGCCTCGAGAAGAGCTATCGGGGCCGCGGGCTGCGCATCCTCGGGGTGTCCACCGACCTCGCCAAGGACCTCCCCAAGGTCGAGAAATTCCTGGCCGCCGGACACCCGGACTTTCCCAACTACCGCAAAAAGAGCGGCGGCGACGACCAGGACTTCATCGAGTCCGTGGACCCGAAGTGGGGCGGCGAGCTTCCCTTCACCCTCCTCTACGGCAGGGATGGGAAAAAGGCGCGCGTGCTGTCGGGAAAGCAGTCGTACGCGGACTTCGAGCGCGCCGTCGCCGCGCTCATGGCCGACCCGGGCGCGTAAACCACAACCGGGCTCGGAGCGTCCGAACCAGTGGAATCAGCCCGTACAGCGGTACAGACCGTCACCCACGAGGGACGCCCCATGCCGAATCGGACCGAAGAGCCCAGCCCGACGGCACGTCAGATCCTGGACCGGAATTTGCTAGAGTCCCCATCATCGGACAGTTGAAGCGGGGCTCGAGCCCCAAGGAGAACCGGGACATGAAGCTTTTGCGCCTTGCCCTCGTTGCAGTCCTCGCCGCCGGCCTCGCGCCGAGCGCCGCCCACGCCGTTGAGCCCGTCGCGCCCAGGAATAAGGTCGTACGGGCAGCCCCACGGACCGATGCCGCGACCAAGGCCGCGGCCGCAACCGCGGGCACGACGTACTCGGTCGAAGTTCCGTACGTGCGCAGCTACGCCCCGCCGGGAGGCGGACAGAGCGCCACGCTCGTCCTGAACCAGTCGCACAGCTTCAGCATCTCGGTGATCGCCACCAACCAGCACAACGGCAACGTCACCGGCGCCGGCGTCTCGCTCCCTCAGACCGATACGTTCGGCTACTTCTCGCTTCCCACCCTGACCGCCAACCCGAGCAACCCCGAGGTCTTCGTCAAGATCCTCGACGGGCGTCCGATCAACGGGTCGTACTGGGTTTTCTACGGGCATCTGACCGATCTGATTTACGACCTGACCGTGACGGACAACGTCACGGGCGTCACGAAGGTCTACCACAAGAACGCCGGCAACGAGCCCGGCGGGTTTGACACCACGAGCTTCCCCGC
>JANMBR010000034.1:0-6129 GCA_031360505.1 Acidobacteriota bacterium | reverse complement strand
TCGGGCAACCAGGGCGGATGCCCGCCCGTCACACCGCAGTGCACGCCGTCGCTCCAGGCGGCCTTTACGCCGGGCGGAAACCCCAACACCCACGTCTATGCCGCGGCCGGGACCTACACCGTGAGCGTGCAAGCCACCGGGGGCGGCGTCACGAAGACCGCGACGCGCACGCTCGTCGTGGCCAGCAGCGGACCGCCCTCGCCCTTCTACACGATCTCGGGCGCCACCTTCTCGCAGACGAGCGGCCGCTGGGAAGTGCCGATGGGTCAGATCGTGACGTTCACCGCGACCGAGGCCAACGCCGCGTCGTGGGGCTGGAATTTCGGCGACGGCTCGTCGGCGGGAGGTCGGACAGCCACGCACGCCTTCACGCAATTGGGTGCCCCGAACGCGATCCTGACCGTGATCGGCGACAACACGAACACCATCGGGGAATCCAGCTCCATCATCCTCTTCTCGATCGTGGACCCTTCCGTGCTCTACCTGAACAACCGGCGCTTCGAGGTCCGCACGAGCTGGACGAGCACGGGTCAGGGCACGAGCGGAGTCGGAACCGCGGTGTCGTTGACGACGGACACCGGCTACTTCTGGTTCTTCAATGCGAGCAACCTCGAGGTGGTCGTCAAGGTCCTCGACGCCTGTTCGATCGACGGCTACTTCTGGGTCTTCGGCGGCGGCCTGACGAACCTCGGCGTCCAGTTGAACGTGCTCGACACTCAAACGGGCGCGGCCCGGACGTACTCCAACACCGAGGGCACCGCCTTCCAGCCGATCCAGGACACGCGCTACGAGCAGTGCCCGGCCCAGGCGGCGGCTTCGACCGTGGCTCCGCGCGCGACGACGGCGGCGACGGTCACGCTGTCCGCGCCGACGCCGGCGACTCCGGTCGTGGGAGACACGGTGTCCTTTACGGCGACGCCGTCCGCCGAGTTCACGGGCACGGTCACTTACCTCTGGGACTTCGGCGACAGCTGTCCGCCGGTCGTTCCCGGGTGCACCGGCGGCTCCGTCGCCGGGCCGGCCACCAACACCCACCGCTATGCCGGACCGGGGACCTACACGGTCTCGGTGACGGCAACCGCGGGCAGCGTGACGGCGTCCGACACGCAAGCCGTGACGGTCGGCGAGGCTTCGCCGACGATTCCGCATCCGTCGGCCGCGTACACGATCACGGGCGCGACGGCCGGCCGCAACTCCATCTGGGCGGCGCCGATCAATCAGGTCGTCACGTTCACCGCCAGCGAAACCCACGCCGCGTCCTGGGCCTGGGACTTCGGCAACGGCGACGTCGTTTCGGGTCCCACCGCCACGCACACGTTCACGGCCGCCGGCAGCCCGCAGGTGACGCTGACCGTGTCCGGCGACGGCACCCTCACCGACGGAGTCTCCTCCGTCGTGATCCGCTTCGAGATCACGGACCCCTACACGCTGCTGCTCGACAACGGCCGCTTCGCGGTCCAGGTGGCCTGGTCGAGCGCGGCCCAGGCGACGAGCGGCTTCGGCACGGCCACACCCCTGACGTCGGACACGGGCTATTTCTGGTTCTTCAACCCGACCAACACCGAGGTCGTGATCAAGGCGCTCGACGCCTGTTCGATCGACGGCCACTTCTGGATCTTCGGCAGCGGCCTGACCAACCTGGGCGTGGTGGTCACCGTGACGGACACGCAGTCCGGCACGGTCATGCAGTACACGAACCCCGACGGCTCCGCGTTCCTGCCGATCCAGGACTTCTTGTCCTTCAACTCCTGCGGGGGAAGCTAGTGTTTCGTCACCGACGTTTCGAGGGCGCCATCCGGCTTCTTACAGGCACCGCGGCTCTCGCTCTTCGGGCTTTCTTCCATTGCTTGAGCGACGAGACTGGTACCGTGGCTTCTGTAACAGGACACTAGCCGGGTGACGCCGCGTTCACCGCGGTCCGAAGGGCCTTCTGCCACGAAAGTGCGGAAGGCCCTTTGTGTCTGCGGCACAGGCCGGCGGACGCGCATGCAGGCTAGAATCGCGGCACGACGATGAGCGAAAGCGGATCCTCGCGCGTCCCAGGAAGCGTCGCCGTCCTCGCGCCGGAGACCCCGTCTCCCTACCTTCACGACCGCGGGACGCATGTCTATAACCCGTTGTCCGGCGTCACGCTGTCCAAGGACGGGCAGGACTGGGCCGCGCTCGCCGGCATTTCGAGCGGAGCCGGGGTCGCGGCGGACCCGGCGGTCCTCGAGCACCTGCGGGCCGCGCGTTTCCTGATCGACGACGTGGACGCCGAGACCCGGCGCACGCACCTGCTCTACGTCTCGCTCGAGACCTGCACGAGCTGCAATCACCGCTGCCCGTTCTGCCCGGTCTCGGTCGATCCCCGCGACAAGCAGGTCATGAGCCAGGAGCTCTTCGTGTCGCTCGTGGACCAGGTCGTCGCGGTCGGCGGAAGGCAGGTGATCGTCTTCCTCTCGAACTACAACGAGCCGACGGTCGATCCCCTCTTCGAAGAGCGTTGCAAGGTCCTCTTCGAGCGGGGGCTTCCGGTCTCGATCCTCACCAACGCCTCGCACTTCGACCCCGACCGGGCCACGCGCCTGGAGGCGATGGGGCGCTTCCGGTACATCGGGATCAACCTGCCGACGCTCGACCCCGAGCGCTACCTGAAGCTCCACGGCACGAAGGACCTCGACCGCGTGCTGCGCAACGTGGACGCCATGCGGGCGCGCTCGCTCGCCGAAGAGACGGCGATCGTCGTGCTCGGCGACGAGGACGAAGACCACCGCCGGGACGTCGATGCGATTCGGGAACGCTTCGGGCCGAAGGGCTGGAACGTCAAGGCCCACAAGATCCGCAGCCGACCCGCGAGCGGCACCTACGTGCCCGAGCCGCCGCCGAAGAAGAAGCTGCGCGGCTGCGACCTCATGGGCTCGCGCCCGTTCGAGCACCTCCACGTCACGGCGACTGCGAAGGCGGTTCTCTGCTGCCAGGACTACTACGAGAACCTGACGGTCGGGGACTTGAAGACCCAGACGGTCGCGGAGTTGCTGGGCGGCGACACCATGGCGCGGCTGCGCAAGTGGACGTACGGGGTGGAAGAGGCGCCCGCGGATTTCCTCTGCCGCCGCTGCGAATTCGCCCTCGGGGAGTAGAGGCGCGATGTCCGACGCCGCCGTCTCTGCCGACCGCGTCTCCAAGACCTACAAGGTCTACGCCTCGGCGGCCGACCGGCTGCGCGAGATGGTCTTTCGCCGGCCGCGCCACAGCCAGTTCCACGCCCTGTCCGACGTTTCCTTCGCGCTGCCGCGCGGCCGCGCGCTCGGCCTGATCGGCGAGAACGGCGCCGGCAAGTCCACGCTGTTGAAGATCGTGGCGGGCACGACGCGCGCGAGCTCCGGCTCGGTCGCGCGGACGGGCACGATCGCCTCGATCCTCGAGCTCGGCATGGGGTTCCATCCTGAATTCACGGGGCGCGAGAACGCGCGTATGAACGCGGCCCTGCTCGGATTGAACGGGGGGGAGATCCGGCGCCGTCTCCCGGAGATCCGCGACTTCGCCGAGCTCGGCGACTTCTTCGACCGTCCCGTGCGGACCTATTCCTCGGGGATGTCGCTGCGCCTGGCCTTCGCCGTCGCCACCCACGCCAACGCGGAGGTCCTGATCGTGGACGAGGCGCTGGCCGTGGGCGACGGCTACTTCCAGAAGAAATCCATCGACCGGATCACGGAGTTTCACCGCAAGGGCGGCTCGCTGCTGTTCTGCTCGCACGCGCTCTACTACGTCGCCCTGCTCTGCGACGAGGCGATCTGGTTGAAGAACGGGGCCGTGGCGGCGCAGGGTCCGGCGCTGCCGGTCGTGCGCGCCTACGAGGCCTTCCTCCAGGGCAAGGAGCGGGCCCTCGTCGGCGACACGGCGCTCGCGCCGCCCGCGGCTGACGCAACCGACGGCCGCAAGCCCGCGAGGCTGACCGAAGTGATCGTGCACGACGGCTCGGGCTACCCCCGCACCGAATTCGCGGCGGGGGAGACCCTGGCCGTCGACGTGGAATTCGAGACCGAAGACCCGTCGCTGTCGTTCCACATCCGGATCGGCGTGGACCGCGAGGATGGTGTCCAGACGTTTGCCGTGGACACGCGGCGGCAGGCCTGGGCCCCGCTGACGGGCCGCCGCCGATACCGTGTGCGGCTCGTCTGCCCCGAGCTCGCGCTGGCGCAGGGCGAGTTCCACGTGTTCGTGTACCTCGGCGACGAGAAAGTGCTGCACGTCCACGACGCGCGGATCTTGAAGCCCGGCTTTTCCGTCGTCTCGCCCGAGTACGTGGTCGGCCTCCTGGCGCCCCGACACGCCTGGGTGGTGGCCGAAGAGGACTCCGCGAGGACGGCGGATCCGGTGCGGCGGGCCGCGACCTCGTCTTGACCCGCGCCCTCGCGTTTCTATCCGACGCGCCGCCTGACCTCGGCTCGCGGTTCGCGCGCCTTCGGTGGCGGCGGGCCGTCGGCGCCGATCGCGTGGTGGACTGGCCCTCGGGTAGCCTGGCCGCCCCGGCTGTCGGCGAGGCGGACCTCTGGTTCGTGGTCGTCGATTCCCTGGCCGTGCCGCTGACCCGCGCCGCGGGAGCGTTGCTCGAGCCGGCCCCGGGACGCATCCTCGTCGCGCAGGCGGCGGGCCCGTTGGATCCCACGGTCGCTCACACGCTGCGCGAACTCGAGGCCGCCCGTTGCGGCCCGGCCGTGGCCGAGGACGCGCGCGGGGCGATCGCGATCGGCTTCCGGGCGGCGGATTTCCCGGCGGAACCAAATGAAACTATTAAACTATATGTTTATCGGTTACTGACGGATGCCGGAAGGAACCAGGCCGATCCGGCCTTTCGGGCCGTGTCGCTCGGAGACCCGTCGGAGCGCGAGCGCCCGGAATTGACCCGACGCCTGCCTGCCGGCGCTCTGCGGATCCTGGACGCGGGTTGCGGGGCAGGGGTGGGGATCGCGGGCGCGAAGGCCCGCAATCCGGGCTGGAACGTCACCGGAGTCGAAAAGGACCCCCGGCTCGCTTCCCGGGCCCGGGGGCGCTGCGATCGGGTGCTGGAGGGCGATCTTGCCCGGGTCCTGCCCGAGCTCGAAAGGGCGGGCGAGCGGTTCGATGCGCTCGTCTTCGCCGACGTCCTCGAGCACCTCGAGGATCCCGTGGCCGCGCTCGTCCTGGGCCGGCGCGTCGCCGCTGCCGGAGGCAAGCTCGTCGTCAGCGTCCCGAACGTGGGGCACCTGTCGATCGTGCGCGACCTCGTCGCCGGCCGATTCGATGCGGTCCCGGCGGGCCTGGTGGACGCGGGTCATCTGCGATGGTTCACGCGGTCCTTCCTCGAGGAGGCCTTGACCGAGTCCGGCTGGCGCCTGGACGCGATCGAGAGCGAGCCCGGCGCGGCGCCTCCGAGCGCGGAGGAATTCCTCGCGCTCGCCGCGGCCTGGCCCGACTGCGACCGCGAGAGCCTGCTGACCTACCAATGGATCGCCACGGCGAGCGCGCCATGAACATCGCCTACCTCCTCGAGTCCACCGAGATCTACGGGGGCGTCCAGATCGTCCTGCGCCAGGCCGAAGCGCTGGCCCGACGCGGGCACCGGGTGACCGTCGTTTCGCCCGCGGCCGCGCCTGACTGGTTTGCGCTCTCGCGAGCGCGCTTCGAGCGGTCCTCCTTCGCCGAGTCGCCGGCGCTGCGCGAGGCCGGGATACGTGTGGCGACCTTCTGGACGACGGTGCCTCCGGCGCTCGAGGGGGCGATCGGTCCCGTCTTCCATCTCTGCCAGGGCTACGAGGGTGAGATCGCCCACTACCGCAACTTCCTCGGCGAGATCGAGCGCATCTACCGGGCGCCAACTCACAAGCTCGCGATCTCGGCCACGCAGGCGGCTCGGCTGGAAATGCTCGGCTTCGGCCCGGCAACCGACGTCGGCCAGGCCTTCGACGCTGCCGGATTCTTTCCCGGGCCCGAGCGCCCGGCCGCCGATCCTCCGATCGTGCTGGTGGTCGGGCCTTTCGAGGCCGAGTTCAAGGGGATCGAGATCGCGCTGCGCGGCCTCGCGCTCGCGCGAAAGCGCGGCACCCGGTTCCACTTGCGCCGGATCTCGTACTCGCCGTGCTCCGAGGCCGAGAGAAACATCGGCGT
>JANMBR010000027.1:0-1581 GCA_031360505.1 Acidobacteriota bacterium | reverse complement strand
CCCCGGCCCGAGCCGGGCTAAATTCTGCCGAGGCGCCGCGCATGAGTCTGCACGCCCGCCTCAAGGCGAAGTTTGCGGATCCGATCGTCGAGCAGCTCACCCAGGGTCTCTCGCCGGAGAAGATCGCCCTGACCGTCGCGGTGGGCCTGACGATCGCGGTCAACCCCATCGTCGGCACGACCACGATCCTCTGCTTCGTCGCCGCATGGGCGCTGCGGCTGAACCAGCCGATCATCCAGGCCATCAACTGGTCGTCCTACGCGCTGCAGCTGCTGCTGGTCTTTCCCTTCATCCGCCTCGGGGAGTGGATCTTCGGCGCGGCCCGCGATAACCGCTCGCTCGAACGGCTCGTCGCGATGATGAAGGCCGATCCCATCGGGACCCTGGCCAACGTCCGCGCGACGCTCGGTCACGCCGTCGTCGCCTGGCTCGCCGTCTCGCCGCTTCTGGTCGGGGCAATCTATTTCGGGACACTTCCGATCTTCCGGGCGCTGGCCCGCCGGGTCGCCGCCGCGCGCGTCAGGGATGTCCACGATGTGGCCTGAAGCTGCGGCACTGGCGACGTGCGGGGCAGCCCTCGTGGTGGTCGTGATGTTCGCGGCCTGGATCGTCCACCTGCGCCAGAACAACGCGGGCATCGTGGACGTCGCGTGGTCGGTGAACCTCGCGTTTCTCGCAATCCTCTACGGCGCGCTCGCATCGGGCCTCCCCGAACGCCGCGCCCTCGTCGCCCTCATGGGCTCAATCGCCGGTTTTCGCCTTGCCGCCCACATCCACCGCCGCGCCCACGGCAAGCCCGAGGACGGGCGCTACACGACGCTGCGCGAGGAGTGGGGTGGCAACATCGCTCTGAAGTTTCTCTTCTTCTTTCTTTTCCAGGGAGCGCTCGATCTTTTCCTCGCCATTCCGTTCCTCCTTGCCGCCGTCAACCCGGCGCCACGAATCTCGCCGCTCGAGTGGGCGGGCTTGCTGATGTGGGCGGTCGCGATCGCCGCTGAGACCTTCGCTGACCGCGCGCTCGAGCGATTCAAGGCGAACCCGGCCAACCGCGGCAGGACCTGCCGGGAAGGTCTTTGGAAATACTCACGCCATCCGAACTACTTCTTCGAGTGGCTCGTCTGGGTCGCCTACGCTGTCTTCGCGCTGGCATCGCCCTGGGGTTGGATCGCACTCGGCTGCCCCGCCCTGATGCTCTACTTCCTCCTGTGCGTCACCGGCATCCCGGCGACCGAGGGCCAGGCACTCAAGTCCCGCGGCGACGACTATCGCGAGTACCAGCGCACGACCTCGGCATTCGTGCCGTGGCGGTCGAAGTGACCATCACGGGCGGCCGATAGGGCCGCCCCGACGGCACCGAAGACGATTCTCGCGAGATTGGAGTACCCTTGCTCCAGTGGATCTTCCCTCACCGCTCGAACGGGCGCCGGAGGGGTTGTATGACGGGCTCGCGTTGTGGTTGAAGCGCGAAGACGTCCACGAGCTCGGTGCGTTCAAGTGGCGCGGCGCGCTGCCGACCGTCGAAGCGTACAAGTTGCGGGGCGCGGCCGCCCTCGTCACGGCCTCGACCGGTAACCACGGCGC
>JANMBR010000365.1:0-7881 GCA_031360505.1 Acidobacteriota bacterium | reverse complement strand
ATCCTCGCCGAGGAGTTCCGGGCGCCGGAGCGCGAGCGCGAAGAGGCGGTGCGGCGGGCGACCGCCAGATACATGGAGGCCACCGAGCAAGTCATCCGCCGCAAGCCCGAGGCGTGGCTGTGGATGCACAACCGGTGGAGGACGAGGCCGGAGGCAGAGTCGTGAAGCGGCTGGTGGTGGCGCCAAACTGGATTGGCGACGCCGTGATGTCGCTGCCGTTCTTGCGCGCGATCCGCCGGGCGCATCCGTCCGATCGGCTGAGCATCCTCGCGCGGCACGGGCCGGCGACGATCTACCGCGCGCAAGGCAGCGCCGACGAGGTGCTCGTGCGCTCGTCGTTCGCCGCGGACGCGGTCGGACTCCGGCGCGGCCGGTTTGACGAGGCGTGGCTTCTGCCCAACTCGTTTCGCGCGGCGCTCCTCGCGTACATGTCGGGGGCACGGCGGCGCATCGGCTACGCAACGGAGCACCGGGGCGCGCTCCTGACCCATGCGTTGCCAGAGCCGTCCGGAACCGCGCACCAGCTGCGCGACTACGACGCCCTGCTCGCGACACACGGGATTGTTCCGGACGAGCAGGCGCCCCGGCTTGCGTTGCCCGAATCCGCCGCGAGGCGGGCGGACGAGGTCCTCTGCGCAGCGGGGCTCGCGGGTGCGAAGGTCATCGCGCTTTGCCCCGGGAGCGCATTTGCCGCGACAAAACGCTGGCCCCCGGAGCGCTACGCCGCGCTCGCCGACGCGCTCTCGGAGCGTGGATTCGCATGCGCGCTCCTGATCGGACCGGCCGAGCGCGAGCTCGGGGCGCGCGTGGCCGGCGCGGCTCGCGTCGAAGTTCCCGTGCTCGGCGCCGACCTCGATCCGGTCGAGCTCGCGGCGCTGCTCGCCCGCGCCCGCGCGGCCGTCACGAACGACTCGGGCCCCATGCACCTGGCCGGAGCCGTCCGCACTCCCGTCGTCGCCTTCTTCGGAGCCACCGATCCCGGCCGCACCGGCCCGACGGGATCGCCGTCGCGGGTTCTGGATCGCTACGTCTTCTGCTCGCCGTGCTTCAAGACGGAGTGCCCGTATGGGCATGAGTGCATGCGGGAGATTGAGGTGGAAGACGCGGTGAGGGCGGTGATGGAGCTGACGGGCCCTTAGCGCGGCGCACCGCGCTATCGCGGCCGCGTCACTTCAGCTCTGTATTCCAGTACGCCAGGTCCAGGAAATTCCTCCACGCCGGATGGAGCCGGCTCGAGCCGAACTGGCCAACCGGATGCCAGCGCGGCTTCCTCGGCGGCGTCACCAGTCTTAGCGCCGCTTCGTGGGGCGTGCGGTTGCCCTTCCTCACGTTGCAGGAGAGGCAGGCGCAGACCACGTTCTCCCATGAGGAGTTTCCGCCGCGCGAGAGCGGAATGACGTGGTCGAGCGAGAGCTCGGAGGACGAGAACTTGTGGCCGCAGTATTGGCAGCGGTTGCCGTCGCGCAAGTAGATGTTGTGCCGGGAGAATTTCACGTCCTGACGGGGCAGGCGGTCGAAGTCCTTCAGCGCGACGACGCGCGGGACCCGGATCGCCATCGAGGGGGTCAGCACGACCTCGTCCTGCGGCTGGACCGGGATGTCGCACCAGTTGTCGAACTCGTAGGTGGAGTAGTCCGGCAGGACCGCCCTCACGTGACCCTTGTAGAAGAGCGAAAAGGCCTTGCGCACGGACGTCAGCTGGACGGCCTGGAAGACGCGATTCAGCACGAGGACCTGTGAGTCGAGCATGGGTCGTTCTCGGGACGCTCATTATAATCCGCACAAGTGCCGCTGCCCGTCGCCAGACAACGTCTCCTTGCCGTCGTGGACGGCCTCGCCGGCCGCCGCCTCGTGGTGGCCGGGGACTTCGTCCTCGACCGCTTTCTCTATGGCCACCCCAAACGCATCAGCCGCGAGGCCCCGGTCCTCATCCTGAGCTACGCGAGGCAGGAGAGCCTGCCGGGCGGCGCCGGCAACACGGCCGCCAACGTCCGCGCGCTCGGCGGCATCCCGGTGCCCGTGGGCGCGACGGGATCCGACGAGTCCGGACGCGCCCTGCGCGATGCATTCCAGGCGCAGGGCATTGCGACCGACGGTCTGCTCGAGGTGCCGGGATACAAGACCCCGACGAAGACGCGCATCCTCGCCGGCGCACCGTACGCCATCAAGCAGCAGATCGTCCGCTACGACGTCGAGGACACGCTCGAGGCCGCGGCCGCGCGAACGGTGGCCTCCGCCGAGCGCCTCGGCTCGGCGGCGCGCGGAGCGCACGGGGCGATTCTGTCCGACTACGGCTACGGCGCCATCTCCCCCGCGGCGCTGCCGATCCTGCGCGGAGCCCTCGCGCCCGGCGCGAGGATCTGCGTGGACTCGCGCCATCGCCTCCCCGACTACGCCGGCGTCGACGCTGCCACGCCCAACGAGGAAGAGCTCGAGGAGTGCGCCGGCCAGCCGATCGAAGACTCGGAGCCGACACTCGAGAAGGCGGGCGCCGCGCTGCGCTCCCTTCTGGGCTGCGAAAGCCTCCTCGTCACGCGCGGCTCACGAGGGATGGCGCTCTTTGCCGGTAGCGGCCCGTCCGAGCGGATCCCCGTCCATGGCACCGACCAGGTTGCCGACGTCACGGGCGCGGGCGACACCGTCCTGGCCGCATTCTCCCTCGCGCTCTCGGCCGGAGCTTCGCCCCTCGAGGCCGCGCTGCTGGCGAATTTCGCCGGAGGCGTCGTCGTGACCAAGATGGGCACGGCGGTGGTGATGCCCGACGAGCTGCGCGACGCCATCCGGGCGGACCGGTCGCTGCTCTCGTGAGCTCAGCCGGGTGACCGCCTCGAAAATCCTCGACCGCGAGGCGCTCCTCGCAGCGGCGGCGCGGGTCCGCGGCACGGCCAAGCGCATCGTGTTCGCCAATGGCGCCTTCGACCTGCTCCACGTCGGCCACGTGCGTTACCTCGAGGGGGCGCGAAGCGAGGGCGACTGGCTCGCCGTCGGGATCAATTCCGACCGGTCGGTCTCCCGCGCGAAAGGCCCCACGCGCCCGATCCTTCCCGAGGCCGAGCGCGCCGAGATCGTCGCGGCGCTCGGCGCGGTGGACGCCGTGTCCATTTTCGACGAGGACTCCCCCGCCGCGCCGATCGCCGCAATCCGGCCGCACGTCCACGCCAAGGGCACCGACGACTCGGCCGACACTGTGCCCGAGCGCGACGTCGTCTCCGCATACGGCGGACGGACCACGATCGTCGGCGACGCGAAGGGCCACGCAACGACGGACGTGATCGCGAAAATCAGAGGGTCGTGAAGCTCCTCATCGTCCGCCTCTCCGCGATGGGCGACGTGATCCACGCGCTGCCTCTGGCCGCGAGCGCCGCGGCCGCCGGCGAGACGGTGGGATGGGTCGTCGAGCTCGCGTTCGCGGGCCTGCTCGAGGGGAATCCGCACTGCGCGCGCCTCTTCGTCGCGGACACGAAGTCCTGGAGGCGGCGACCGCTCACGCCGGGAACCCTCCGCGGGATCCGCGCGCTGCGCCGACAGATGCGCGCCTTTGCGCCGGACCACACGCTCGACGTGCAGGGACTCTGGAAGTCGGCGTGGATCGCGCGCATGGCCGGAGCATCCGTCGCGGGATTCGCGGCAGGTGAGCGCCGGGAAGGATCCTCGGCGGTGCTCGGCCACGTCCTCGTCACGCCGGCTCCGGATGTGCGCCACATCGTGGACCGCAATCTCGCGCTGCTTTGCGCCGTCGGCATCCCGGCGGCCGTGCGAGCGCCGGACGCCGCGTACCTGCTCGCGCGGCCGAGCGCGACTGCCGATGCGTTCGTGGCGTCGCTGCCGCGGCCCTTCGCCGTGTTCCATCCAGGCGCGGGACGCGAAGACAAGACCTGGGGCGAGGAGCGCCTCGCGCGGCTCGCGCAACAGCTCTCCGAACGGTGCAGCCTGCACCCGGTCATCTCATGGGGACCGGGAGACGAAGCGCGCGCCGAGCGCCTCGCCGCCCTGCTCCCCGGCGCGTCCCGGCCGCCACTGCTCGACTTCCCCGGCCTCGCGCGCCTCTATTCCTCGTCGCGCCTTTTCGTCGGCGGCGACACCGGACCGCTCCACCTCGCCGACGCACTCAGTGTTCCGACGCTCGCGCTCTTCGGGCCGACGGACCCGCAGCGCAATGGGCCGTATCGGGAACGAAGGGGCGTCGTGGCAGAGATGAGCGGGGTCACGGACGCAGAAGTGGCGAAGGTTGCCGAGACGATGATTCGCCCCCTTTGACTCTGACGCCCTAAACCCCTACCATCCTTCACTATCCATGGCAGTAAAGCTCGGAGACCTCCTCCTCAAGCAGAAGCTCATCACGCAGGAGCAGCTGGAAGCGGCGTTGAAGCTCCAGCGCGAGGAGGGCGGCAAGATCGGCGAGGCCCTCGTGCGGGTCGGGGCAGTCTCCGAGAGCGACATCACCGAGACGCTCTCCCAGCAATTCGGCGTCCCGTCGATCGACCTCGCCCACTTCGAGATCGACCCGGCCATCATCAAGGTCGTGCCGGGTGAGGTCGCGCGCAAGTACGGAGTCCTCCCGGTGAACAAGACCGGGGCGACGCTGACGATCGCGATGGGCGACCCGACCAACGTGTTCGCGATGGACGACATCAAGTTCATGACCGGCTACAACGTCGAGCCGGTCGTGGCCTCAGAGATCGCGCTGCGCAAGGCGATCGACAAGCACTACGGCACGCCGCGCTCGGTCGTGCTCAAGGAGCGGGTGAAGGCCGGTGGCGGCCCCACGCTCGGCGGCGAGTCGAGCCTCGACGACGTCATGGCGTCCTCCGCCCTGACCATGGACGATATGGCCAGCGTCGGCCTCGGTGAGCTCAACATGGACGAGATCACCGGGATGGACGCCGGCGCCGACGTCGACGTCGTCCGCGGCGAGGAAGGCCAGGAGATCGATCTCTCGGACCTCGCGAAGTCGAGCGAATCCGCGCCGATCATCAAGGTCTCGAACCTGATCTTGATCGAGGCTCTGAAGGCGGGCGCGTCGGACATCCACGTCGAGCCCTACGAGAAGGAATTCCGCGTCCGCTTCCGCGTGGACGGCATCCTGCACAACATCATGGCGCTGCCGATGCGGACCCGCGACCCGCTGATCTCGCGCCTGAAGATCATGGCCAAGCTCGACATCTCGGAAAAGCGCCTGCCGCAGGACGGCCGGATCAAGATCCGGCTTCGCGTCGAGGAGCGCTCGCGCGACCTCGACCTGCGCGTCTCGAGCGTTCCGACGCATTTCGGCGAAAAGGTCGTCATGCGGCTGCTCGACAAGACGAAGCTGCAGCTCGACATGACGCAGCTCGGCTTCGACCAGGAGCCCCTGCGGCGCTTCAAAGACGCGATCGACCGACCCTACGGGATCGTCCTCGTCACCGGGCCGACGGGCTCGGGAAAGACGAACACGCTCTACTCGGCGGTCGCCGCCCTGAATGACCCGACCGTCAACATCATGACGGCCGAGGACCCGATCGAGTTCAACCTGGCCGGGATCAACCAGGTCCAGATGAAGGAACAGATCGGCCTGACCTTTGCGTCGGCGCTGCGCTCCTTCCTGCGGCAGGACCCCGACATCATCCTCGTCGGCGAGATCCGCGACTTCGAGACGGCGGAGATCGCGGTCAAGGCCGCCCTGACCGGCCACCTCGTGCTGTCGACGCTGCACACCAACGACGCTCCCTCCACGATCAACCGGCTGATGAACATGGGCATCGAGCCCTTCCTCGTCGCGACCTCGGTCAATTGCATCGCCGCGCAGCGGCTCGTGCGCCGCATCTGCACGCAGTGCAGCGAAGAGGTCGAGACGCCGCCCCAGATGCTCATGCAGGTCGGCTTTGCGCCCGACGAGGCGAAGTCCCTGCGGATCAAGCGGGGACGCGGCTGCGAGCGCTGCAACAACTCCGGCTACAAGGGCCGCGTGGGGCTCTTCGAGGTGCTCTCCTTCACCGACGAGATCCGCGACATGATCCTCTCCGGCGCCTCCTCGGTCGAGTTGAAGCGCAAGGCGATCGAGGAGGGCATGGTCAGCCTCCGGATGTCCGGCCTCATGAAGATCAAAGACGGCTCGACGACCCTCGAGGAAGTGCTCCGGGAAACTGTCCTTTAGGCCGGGAGTCGGCAGAGGGGAGAGGGAAGACGAACCTCCGGTATCTTCGTCTCCCGTCTACCGTTTACCGTTTACCGGCCCCTCCAGAGCCCCTAAGTCCTTTACCTGTCCCCTTTTCGGGCGTAAACTGCTTCGACACAACAATCGGGGGAAAACTGTATGGCGAGTGAGACCACGCTCCACGGTCTGCTGAAGCAAATGGTCGAAATGGGGGGCTCCGACCTCCATTTGACGACCCAGTCTCCGCCGATGGTGCGCCTGGACGGCAAGCTCATCCCCCTTCCCTACCCGCCACTGACGGTTCCGGAAACCAAACAACTCGCGTACTCGGTCCTGACCGACGCCCAGAAGCACCGCTTCGAGGAGAGCTTCGAGCTCGACCTGTCCTTCGGCGTCAAGGGCATGGCGCGCTTCCGGGCCAACAACTTCATGCAGCGCGGCGCCGTCGCCGGCGTCTACCGGCAGATCCCCTACGAGATCCTGGGCTTCAAGGAGCTCGGGCTGCCCCCGGTCGTCGAGCTGCTCTGCGACAAGCCGCGCGGCCTGATCCTCGTCTGCGGCCCGACGGGATCGGGCAAGACGACGACCCAGGCCGCCATGCTCGACAAGATCAACCGCGAGAAGCAGCTCCACATCGTCACGATCGAGGACCCGATCGAGTTCCTGCACGCGCACAAGAAGTGCCTGGTCAACCAGCGCGAGCTGCACGCCGACACACACTCGTTTGCGAACGCCCTGCGCGCCGTTCTCCGTGAAGACCCCGACGTGGTCCTCATCGGCGAGCTGCGCGACCTCGAGACGATCGAATCCGCGCTGCGCATCGCCGAGACGGGCCACCTCACCATGGCCACCCTGCACACCAACTCGGCCACCACGTCGATCAACCGCATCATCGACGTGTTCCCGGCCCACCAGCAGAGCCAGATCCGGACGCAGCTCTCGTTCGTGCTCGAGGGCATCATGTGTCAAACCCTGATCGAGCGCTCGAGCGGGAAGGGCCGCGTCATGGCCCTCGAGGTTCTCATCCCCAATCCGGCCGTGCGAAACCTGATCCGCGAGGACAAGATCCACCAGATCTACTCGACGATGCAGTCCGGACAGTCCAAGTTCGGAATGCAGACCTTCAACCAGTCGCTCGCGACCCTGTATCTGAAGAAGCTGATCACGCTCGAGGCGGCGCTCTCGCGCTCGTCGCTGCCCGACGAGTTGCAGGAGCTCATCAACCGCGGCGTCGGCGTCAACGTGCCGACCACCGCCGCCACGGCCGGCAAAAGGAACTAAGCGATGCCCAACTACGTCTGGAAGGGAAGGAACCGCACGGGCCTCGTCCAGGAGGGCGTGCTCGTCGCCGACACCAAGGAAGTCGCGCTGGCCAACCTGCGGCGGCAGAACATCGTCGTCACCGGCATCCGCGAGCGGGGCAAGGAAATCTCCCTCACGAAGATGGGCTTCCGGGTCCCCGCCAAGATCCTCGCCATCTTCACCCGGCAGTTTTCGGTCATGATCGACGCGGGACTGCCGCTCGTGCAGTGCCTCGAGATCCTCGCGAACCAGCAGGAGCACAAGAACTTCGCCAAGATCCTCCTGCAGGTGCGCCAGGACGTCGAGGCCGGCTCGACTCTGGCCGACGCCATGCGGCGCCACCCGAAGGCCTTCGACGACCTCTACGTCAACATGGTCGCCGCCGGTGAGGCGGGCGGTATCCTCGACACGATCCTCCAGCGCCTCTCGACCTACATCGAGAAGGC
>JANMBR010000310.1:0-5109 GCA_031360505.1 Acidobacteriota bacterium | reverse complement strand
GCTAGGATTACGCCAACGTGCCTGACCCCAAGACACTCCTCTTCGCGGCCCTCGGCCTGGTCGCCCTGGTGTTCCTGGTGACGTGGGTGCGGGCGGTCCGGCGCGGTTCCGAGAATCCGCGGCCCGGCCCTCTGGGCCTCGCCATCGGATTCGTGACGAACTTCTTCGATACGCTCGGCATCGGCTCCTTCGCGCCGACGACCTCGATCTTCAAGCTCAAGGGACTCCTGCCCGACGAGCAGATCCCCGGCACATTGAACGTCGGGCACGCCTTCCCGACCATCGTGCAGGCGTTCATCTTCATCGCGATCGTCCAGGTCGAGATGACGACCCTCATGGCCATGATCGCGGCGTCGGTCGCCGGGGCCTGGCTCGGCGCGGGGCTCGTGGCGTCGTGGCCGCGCCGTCGCGTGCAGCTGGGCATGGGCCTCGCGCTCCTGGCCGCGGCGTCGTTCTTCGCGATGACAAACCTCAAGGTCTTTCCGTCCGGCGGCGACGCCCTCGGCCTGCACTCGCCCCTCCTGTGGGCCGGGATCGCCGGCAACTTCATGCTCGGCGCGCTGATGACGCTCGGCATCGGCCTCTACGCTCCATGCATGATCCTCGTGGCCCTGCTCGGCATGAATCCGCAGGCGGCGTTTCCGATCATGATGGGCTCCTGCGCTTTCCTCATGCCGGTCGGAGGGCTGCGCTTCATCGCCAGGGGCAGCTACGACCTTCGGGCCGCTGTGGGTCTGGCGATCGGGGGATTTCCGGCCGTGCTGCTCGCGGCCTTCGTCATCAAGTCGCTGCCGTTGGAGGTCTTGCGGTGGCTGATCTTCGCGGTGGTGCTCTACACGGCGGTCGCGATGCTGCGCTCGGCGATGGCGCCGACGGCCCCCGCCCGAGCCTGATCGTTTTTTCCTCAGAAATCCGCTCTCGCCGTCATATTCTTCGCGCCTAGGAAGGGATGTCTTTGTCCGACTGCCCGGAAGTCTTCTTGGCGGGACGAGCCTTCACGCTTCCGGGAGGAACTCGATGCGCTCTCGCCTTGCCCGGGTCGCCATTTTCGCGACCGCCGCCCTGCTCACTGTCTCGACCGCCTGTAAGAAGGGCGATGCCCCCCCCGCCGCCGGCTCGAAAGTCACCCCGACCGCGACGGCAGCCTCCGCGGCCGCCAGCGCCGCGGCTGCGATGGAGCTCTTCACGGCCATGAAGCTGCAGACCAACATCCAGGACACTGCGGCCGCGATGATCGACTCCGAGGTCGGCCGCAACCCCGGCCTCAATCCGTTTCGCGAGACCATGCTGACGTGGCTCAAGAAGTACATGACGTGGGACGCCATGGTCCCCGAGCTCACCAAGTTGTATACGTCGACCTTCACCGACGATGAGCTCAAGCAGATGGCCAAATTCTACGGCTCGCCCGCCGGAAAGAAATCCCTGGAGAAGCTGCCCGAGCTGATGCAGCGGACGGCGATGATCGGGGCCGGCCTCGCGCAGCCGCACTCCGACGAACTCAAGGCCGCGATGACCGCGCGCAGCGAGGAGCTCAAGAAGGAACAGATGGCCGCCGGAACAGGAGCGCCAGGCGGGCCCGGTGGACCGGGCGGACCCGCGGGAGCGCCGGGTGCGCCGGCCAGGCCGCGTCCGGCAGCGCCGAAGCCGCCTGCGCCCAAGCCGTAAGGGTCTTAAACCCAAATCGAAGGGCGGCTCTCGTCGAGCCGCCCTTTTTCTTTTTCCTCAAGTCGCCGCGCGGTCTATTTCTTCGCCCGGTGCTCACCGGCCAGCGTTTTCAGAAAGCTCCCGGGCAGCGTGCCGCTGATCGAGACGCCGTCGCCGTCGTTCTGGACGCGGAAACCGCGCAGCACGGAAACGAGCTCCGGCGACTTCTCCTGCACGGCGATCCGCCACATGGCGAGGACACCACGCAGCGAATCCACAAGCAGGTCGCGGTTCTCGGCGTCGTCCGAGAGCCCCGTGGCCGATACGTCGATCGAGTCGCCGTGCACGGACGCCTGGAGGGCCAGCAGCGAGACGGACTTCATCACGCCGACGATCGCCTGCGAGGGCCCTCCGTCGCTGTCGGCGTGGATCTCGACGTGGCCTTCCCGGTTCTGCGTGGACGGGAACCGCGTGAGGTCCACGAGCGCCCAGGCGGACGCGTCGCGATCGACGCGCGAGAGGTGCTTGCCCAGACCCTGGCCGGACATCAGGCCGCCGGCCCCGCCGGACTCCCGGCGCGCCAGCGCCTCGACGACCGCCGACTCGCCTCCCGCGATGAGCAGGCGTGAGTTGACGAGCGCCACGGCTCCCTCGCGCTTCCCGCCCTCGTTGGCCAGGCGGTAGTACTCGCCGCTGACTCCGGTCTGCTTCGTCGCGCCGCGCGAAACGAGAGCCCCCGAGATGCGGGAGAGGTCGAACCGGCCTTCGAAGATCACCAGTCCGTCGTCCGATCCGGCCGCCGCGGGGTGCGTCATCGCGACGACGATCGTGTCGATGTCCTCGCGCGGCGTCAGGCCCGTCTCGCTCAGGAAGCGCGCGGCGTCGCCATCGGTCGAAACGCTGTCCATCTGTGAAAACACCTGCGCGCCGAGCGGGCTCGAGCGCAGCTCGTTCCAGTGGATCACTCCCACGGTCGCCGCGTTGGCGGGCACGAGGGCGAGCGGGTCTTCCGTCCGGCGCACCCCGAACGCGGTGGCCGCCGCCAGCAGCGCGAGGCCCGAGGTGAGAACGATGCGAGCGATCCGGTGTCCTGCGTTCATGTCAGAAGTCCTTTCTGGAGAAGAGCCACGAGGCAAGCGAGAGGGACGCGACGGCGAACACCGCCGTCGAGCCGTAGATGGCAAAGTGATTGATGTCCGCGAGCGGCGCGGGCGCCTGCCCGCCCGCCACCATCGCGACCGTGGCCTGACCGAGCTCTGCCGTCTTCGGCAGCACCCAGTACAGCCCGTTCACGATCCGCGCGGCAAGCTCCGTCGACACGGCCGCGGCGATGCGATTGTGCGCCGAGAGCACGGCCGCGAAGAAGAAGACGCCGTAAGTCGCCATGAGCGAGACGCCCGTCGAGGACGTCACGACGCCCACGAGGAACGCAAACGCAAGCAGCGCCGCGATCGTGAAAAGGATCACCGCCCCCGCGAGCAGGAAGCGCGGATGGAGCACGCGCGTCTTCCAGACGACGATCGCCCACATGGAACCGATGAGGTACACGAGGTTCGCCGCGGCCAGCAGCAGCCCGCCGGCATAGCGCGAGAGCAGCAGGGGCACTCGGCCGACCGGGCGCGAGAGGTACAGGTCGATCGTTCCCTTCTCCTGCAGCCTCGGCACCAGGTGGGCTGTCGCGAAGAGAGCAAGGAAGGTACCCACGAGGTACAGGAACCCGGAGAATCCCGACTCGAAGCCGAGGACGAGCTTGTCGATGTCCACCGACTTCTCCCCGAACTCGACCGACTGGCCGAAAAGCTTCGCGCCGGCGAGCGCACCGTCGACGATGTCGAGGTTGACGGCGAGGGCGAAGATCAGGATGAAGAGAGACGAAAGAGCGAAGTACGCGATGAGCGTCCAGCGCGCCGCCGCCTCGCGAAAGACTTCCTGGACACTCGCTGCGAAGGCCCTCATGACACCGTCTCCTTCGCCTTCGCGGCCGGCTCGGCGTCCGTCACGAGCCCGACGAAGACATCCTCGAGGCTCGAACGCACGGGCGAGAGCTCCTGGAGTTTCCCGCCGCCCGAGCGGAGCCTGTCCATCAGCGCGTTCAGGTGATCCACGTCGCGGGCGGTGAGGTCGAAGTGCCCGTTCACGCGCTCGATCGAGGCCCCAGTTTCGCGAAAGGCCGACATCAGCCGCTCATCCACGCCGCTCGCGACCAGGCGGTAGTGCGAGCCCGAGGCCGTGAGGTCCTCGATGCGGCCCTCGGCGACCACGCGACCGGCGCGCAGAACGGCGACGCGCCCGCACATGCGCTCGATCTCCGAGAGCAGGTGCGAGTTCAGCAGGATCGCCTTGCCGCGCGCGGCTTCCTCCTGCAGCAGGTCGCGGATCTCGCGGCGCCCGACCGGGTCGACTCCGTCGGTGGGCTCGTCGAGGAGCAGAACGTCGGGGTCGTGGATCAGCGCCGAGGCGAGCCCCAGCCGCTGCGTCATGCCCTTGGAGAACTTCTTGACCCGCACGTCGCCCCACTCCGACAATCCCACGCGCTCGAGCAGCGCGGGCGCGCGCTTGCCGAGAGTCGCGGTGTCCATGCCGGACATGCGCCCGAAAATCATCAGCGTCTGCCGCGCGGTCAGGTAGCCCGGGAAGCGGTGCCCCTCCGGGAGGTAGCCGACGCGCCGGCGGCTCGCGGGATCGCTCGCGGGCAGGCCGAAGAGGCGCGCCGAGCCCGACGTGGGCCGGGTCAAACCGAGCAGGATCTTGACGGTCGTCGTCTTACCCGCCCCGTTCGGACCGAGCAGGCCGAAGACTTCCCCGGGCTCGACCCGCAGGTCTATCCCGTCCAGGGCGTTGACTTTACGCCCCCGGAACCGCGCCCGGTAGACCTTGCGCACGCCTTGCGCCTCGATCGGCAGGTTCGCCATCGGTAGTGCTAACGAAAGCGCGAGGGGAAAGTTCGGGTTCGGGGCGGTATCAGGCCGGGGATTCGGGCGCGGGCAGTAGGGAAACCTCGACTTTCGAGCCGATTCGCAGCTTCGCGGCTTTTGCCATTTCGTCCGTCACAAGGACGAAGAAGCGCCGGGAGCGCCCGACGGCGGCGCTCTCGAACCGGACCTTGTTCACCGTGCCCCTCACCCGGTATCCGCGCCGGCCCGGCCACAGCTTCACCTGCACGATCCCCCACCGCTCGGCCGGGTCGAAAGGAACCTCGAAGGCCGGGCCCTTGTGCCCGTCGAGGACGACCGCGGCGAACCGTTCGGCTTTCATGGAGCGCTCCCGGGCGGAGAGCTACTTCTTCGGCGTCGCCGGAGGCTGGGCGGCCTCGGACCACGGCGGCGTGATGCCGTTCGACCGCGCATAGGCGATCGACTGGCCGAGGTGCTCGTGCATGTGGTTTCCCATGACCATGATGAGGGCGCGCTCGCTCATTTCGCTGCCCCCGAAGACCTTGACCTTCTTGTCGAGGTCGGCGTCGGG
>JANMBR010000288.1:0-28283 GCA_031360505.1 Acidobacteriota bacterium | reverse complement strand
TAGACCTCGATCTCGCGCGGCGTCTCCGGAACCCCCTCGAGAAACGCGATCCGGAAGCCCCGCGCGATCGAAGTGACTTCCAGCTCCCCCTGGGCCGTCGCGCTGCGCCCCGCTCGCGCCGGCAGGATCGCCGGCAGGGGGAAGCCGACGTCCACGATCGACTCCCCCGCCGCCGTCTCGACCATGAGGGCCGCATGGTCGTCCTTGCGCTGCACCTTGCCGAGCAGCTTGCGCGAGCGGTAGCCGAGCGAGCCGAGCAGGGCCTCGAAGGCCGCGACCCGCGCAAAGCAGGTCCCGCCCGTTCCGGACTCCAGGTGCTCTTCCCAGAAGATCTCCGGAGTCCGCGGCTTTGCCGCAGGATCCGAAACCTCCGCGTTGCGCACGATCTTCGACGCGTTCTCGAACGGCACCTTCGCGTTGAAGCGCGCAAAGAGCGCGTCGAGAAAGCCCGAGCCGGGCTCGGCCCGGGACAGATCGAGCGCGTCGAGGACGTCGTCGGCTGGAATCACCGTCCTGAAAGCCGCGCGACCATGTCCTTCAGGCGAAAACGCGCGTCCTCGCTGAACCAGAAGTCGAGGAAGGGATCGTGGTTGCGCGCCTGGTCGAAACGCGCGATCGCCGCCGCCCGCGAGCGCAGCTTGACCGCCGCGTACGCCGCGCCAGAGAGGCCCGCCAGGAATCGCGCCCGCTCCACGGCGCGGTCGAGCAGCGCGTCGCCCGGGACGACCTGGTCCACGAGGCCGATCGCGAGCGCGCGGTCGACCGCGACGTTTTCGCCGGTCGCCGCCAGCCGCTCCATGTGGCGCGCGCCCACGACGTGGCGAAAAGGCTCCATCAGGCAGGCCGGGACCGAGACGCCGAGGATGACTTCGGAGAGGCCGAATTTTCCCTTGCCCTCTGCCGCGATGCGCTCGTCGGCCGCCATCGCCGCGATCAAGCCGCCCGCGATCGCGTGGCCGGGCAGGGCAACGACGAGCGGCGGACCGAATACGAAGATCTGCCGCACGAGATCGCAATAGGACTGCACGAACTCTTCCATCCCCTTCCGGTCGCGGTCGACGAGCAGCGGCAGGTCCCAGCCCGCCGAGAACATCCCCGGCAGACAGGACGCCAGCACGACGCCCCGCGCATTCGCCTGCCCCGCCAGCGCATCGGAGAGCTCGGTCACCAGCTCCGGCGAAAAGGCGTTGGCCTTGGGGCGGTTCAGCGTCAGGACCGCGATTTCGTCGCGCGTCTCGATCGAAACGAGGCTCACGCGCTCCTCCTTGCCGGCTGTGCAGAGCCGAACAGCAGCTGGTGCAGCCGGCGGTCGGCCGTCAGCTCCGGATGAAATGTTGCGGCCACCACGTTGCCCTGCCGGACGAGGACCGGCTCGCTGCCGAGCGAAGCCAGGACTTCGACTCCCTGCCCGACCTGCCGGATCCGCGGAGCGCGTATGAAGACTGCGGGCAACGGCGCGCCGAGGGCGTCGCAGGCGACCTCGCCGATGAACGAGTCGACCTGCCGGCCGAATGCGTTGCGTTCGACGGCCATGTCGATGAGCGCGAGGCCTTTCTGGGGCGGGTTCGAAACTTCGCGCGCGAGCACGATCGCTCCCGCGCACGTGCCGAGGATTGGCCGGCCGCTTTGCCTAAATGCGCAAAAAGCCCCCTCCCAGGGCTCCGCCTCGAAGAACTTCCAGAGCGTCGACGACTCGCCGCCCGGAATGATCAAACCCCCGGCTCGGTCGAGATCCACGGGCCGCCTGGCCTCGAAGCTCTCGACGCCGATGTCGGCCAGGGCACGGCGGTGGGCCTCGAAGTCGCCCTGCAATGCCAGCACGGCGACCGGGCCCGCCCCACTGCTCTCCGGCCCCATCACCATCCGCGCGTCTGAAGCTGCGCCTCCTCCGGGAGCTTCGCCGCTTCGATGCCCTTCATGCCCGAGCCGAGCGATTCCTCGGCCGCGAGCAATGCCTCGGCATCGCGCCAGTGCGTCGTCGCCTTGACGATGGCGCGGGCGCGGCTTTCGGGATCGTCCGACTTGAAGATCCCCGACCCCACGAAGACCGCTTCGGCCCCGAGCTGCATGCACAGCGCCGCGTCCGAGGGCGTCGCGATGCCGCCGGCGGCGAAGTTCGGCACGGGCAGCTTGCCCGTCTCCGCCACCTCGACGACGAGAGCGAAGGGCGCCTGGAGCCGCTTGGCGGCGGCCATGAGCTCGTCCTTGGAGAGCTGAGTGAGCATCTTGATCTCGCGGTGGACCTGCCGCAGGTGCTTGACGGCGTGGACGATGTCGCCCGTGCCCGCCTCCCCTTTCGTCCGGATCATCGCAGCGCCCTCGCCGATCCGGCGCAGCGCTTCACCAAGGTTGCGGCAGCCGCAGACAAACGGCACCGTGAAATCGGCCTTGTAGACGTGGTTTTCCTCGTCGGCCGGAGTCAGAACTTCCGACTCGTCGATGAAATCGACCTTGAGCGCCTGGAGCACGCGCGCCTCGGCGAGGTGGCCGATGCGGCACTTGGCCATCACCGGAATCGAGACGGCCTCCTGGATCTCGCGGATCTTCGAGACCGGCGACATCCGCGCCACTCCCCCGTCGCGCCGGATGTCCGCCGGCACGCGCTCGAGCGCCATGACGGCCGCCGCGCCCGCGGCCTCCGCGATGCGCGCCTGGTCGGCGTTGACGACATCCATGATCACGCCGCCCTTCAACATTTCCGCGAGTCCGACCTTCAACCGAAACGATTCTTCGCGATGCATTTCTTGTCTCCCCTCTCGACTGTTGGCCGTCGACTGTCGACTCCCCTTTACACCACCGGCGCCGCGAACGCCGCGCCGGCCCTCGACTGCACTTCCATCACCGCAGACCCGAGCAGTGCGATTCCCCGCTCGATGTCGCGCCGTTCGACGCGCGAAACGGAGAGGCGCACGTTCGACCGGTCCACGCCTTCGGGATCGAAGTCCTGGCCTGGCAGGACGGCGACCCCCCGGGCCGCGGCCGCCTCCGCCACCCGGCGCCCCGAAACGCCCGCCGGCAGGTGCAGCCAGAACAGCGGATTCGAGCCCTGTGCCCCCCACCACGAGACCTGCGGCATGTGCCGGCTCAGCGCCTCGGCAGCGTCGGCCACGCGCAGCGCCACTTCCTCGCAGCGGCTGGCCCTTGCCTTACGGTCGGCGCCGGCGCGCAGGAATGCCGCGACCGCGGCCTGGAGCGGAACGGGCGTCTGAAAGTCCGTGGCTTTCTTCACGCGCGCCAGCTGCTCCACGATCGGCCGCGCCGCGGCGATCCAGCCGATCCGGAATCCCGGCACGAGGTCCTTGGACAGCGTGCCGAGCCACACGACTCGCTCGGGCTCCCGCGCCGCGAGCGGCAGGCGGCCCGGCTCGGGCTCCTCGTAGCCATCCTCGATGACGAGCGCTCCCGCCGCGAGAGCCGCGTCGAGCACCGCCTCCCGGCGTTCTTCACTCATCGTGACGCCGGTGGGGTTCTGTCGCTCGGGCATCAGATACACGAGCTTCGCGCGCCGGGACAGAAGCGGCCGCGGATCCGGCCCCTGCGCATCCATGGGCAGCGGGAGCACCGATACGCCGGCAAGCCTCGCCAGCGTGAGCGCTCCGGAGTACGTGGGCGACTCCGCGGCGACGACGTCATCGGGATCCGTGAACGCCCGGAAGAGCAGGTCGAGGCCCTGCTGCGCGCCGCTGACGATCAGGATCTCATCGGGCGAGCGCGCGAGCCCGTTCTCGGCGAGGCGGCGGGAAACCTCGACGCGCAATTCCTCGAGGCCGAGCGGGGGAGCGTACTGCCAGAGATCCTTCCGGCGGCTCCAGGCGTAGGAGAGCGTGCGCGTGAACTCTTCGAGCGGGAAAAAACGCTCGTCGGGCGCCAGCCGCGAAAAATCGGCGACGAGCGGTGCCGTCACGGCGATTCCCACCTCGTCGGCAAGGCCCGCAACGCGGCGGGACACCAGATCCTCCAGGCGGAAAGGCGTTGCGGCCTGCGCCCTTGCGCGGACGACCGTCCCGCTGCCGACCCGTCCGTCGACCAGGCCGTTTTCCTGTAGACGGCGGTAGGCCGTTTGCACCGTTCCGCGATTGATACCAAGTGCGGCGGCGAGCTCGCGCGTGGTCGGCAGTCGCGAATTCTGAGTCAGCACTCCGCCGGTGATCCAGCGCTCGATCGCCTCGTAAACCTGATCGGAGAGGGGAGCGCCGGCTCCTCTGGAGAGGCTTATCTGGCTTAGATCCAATTGGCCCGCCACAGAGCCAATTGTATCGGCGCCATATGTGTGAAAGCCAGCCCCTTCGATTCGAAGGATTTAGCTGTAGTTAGATGTATATAAACATATGTAAATACATATAGTTAATATATTACTACTGTAGCTTATCAGGCTCCGTGCTTGCGCAGCTCGTCCTCGAGGGCGCGCGAGAATTGGAACTCGCGGTCGGTCTCCGACAGGTTCTTGCGCTTGGCAAGCGCCGCTCTGGCCTTCTCCTCGAGCGCGTCAAGCTCGGCATAGCTGTCCCCCAACTCCCTCACCACCGCACGCCGGGCCGTTTCGTCGTCGGCCTTCTGCTCGAGGTTGCGATTGTCCTTGAGGGTCTTCAGGATCACCCGCGAGAGATACAGGATCCGGTCGGCCGAGACTTTCACGAGGGCCTCCCCGCGCGCAGGTCGTCTGAAAACGGGTGGCGGAAGAGCTGCTCGAGGACCGCCGCGGGCAACGCTGCGACGTCGGCGCCCATGAGGGCGGAGTCGAGCACGTGGATCGGGTTGCGCGCCTCCGAGACGATGATCTGCGACTGGAACCCGTAGTTGTCGTACACCCGGATCATCTGCTCCACGAGGTCCATTCCGATTGTGCCCGCGTCGTCGAGCGGGCCGACCGCCGCCGCCACGTAGCTGACGTTCGACTTGGCGGCGATGAGCGCTTGGGCGGCCGAGTAGCAGCCGGCGGCGCAGGTGGCGATCTGGTCCTGCGCAAAGAGGCGCGCCACGCGCATGCCTTCGGGCCGCATGGGAAGCCGGATGATGATGTCCTTGCCGAGCTTGGCGAGCTCCCGGCCTTCCTTGTACATCCCCTTCGGGTCGTCAGAGCCTGTTTCGACGAGCACGGGCCCGTCGGTCAGCGAGGCGAGCTCCCGGACCGCCTTGCGGTAGTCCACGCCCGCCGCCTCGGCGGCCGCGTAGGAGAGCCAGGCCCCGTCCAGCAGGCCCAGGTCCTTGATCCGCCGCGCCTCCTCGGTGCTGGCGCTGTCCAGGAAAAATCGCATAGGGGGCGGATTCTATATCCGGGAGGGCGGCCCGCCGCACCGCAGACAGCCGGGGAGTCCCGGGGGAGTCGGAGCTACTCCTCGCCGTCTTCCCCGTCCTCGTCGATGAACGGGGCGCCCGGCTTCTTGCCCCGGGCCTTGCCGTGCTCGGCCGGCGCCGGCTCGGGCAGGGAGGCCTGGGCCTCCTCCTCGACGTCATCCGGCTCGGCGAGCTTGGCCAGGCCGACGACCCGGTCGCCCTCCTCGAGATGGATGACCCGAACGCCCTGGGCGGCGCGTCCGGTCTCGCGGATGTCCTTGACCTTGATCCGGATCAGCTGCCCGCGCTCGGTGATGAGCAGCAGCTGGTCGGCGTCGGTCACGGACTTGATCCCGATGACGGCGCCGTTCTTCTCGGTCACCTTGACGTTGATCACGCCGGAGCCGCCGCGGCCCTGGTAGCGGTACTCGGTGACCTCCGAGCGCTTTCCGTATCCGTTCTCGGTGACCGATAGCAGGTGGGCCTTCTCGTCCACGACGTCCATCTCGACGACGACATCGTTGCCCTTGCGCAGCACGACACCGATGACGCCCGTGGTGTCGCGGCCCATCGGACGGACGTCCTTCTCGGAGAACCGGATGCCCATGCCCTGGCGCGTGCCGATGAAGATCTGGTCGTCGCCGCCCGTAATGCGCACGGAGAGCAGCTCGTCGGCCTCTTCGATGTTGATCGCGATGATGCCGCCCGAGCGCACGTTCGCGTAGGCCGACAGCGCCGTCTTCTTGATGAGGCCGTTGCGCGTGGCGAAGACGAGATAGCGGTCCTCGGGAAAGTCCTTCGTGGCCGCCATGGCCACCATGCGCTCGTTGGTGCCGAGGTTCAACAGGTTCACGATCGCCTTGCCGCGCGTGGCGGGGCCCAGCTGCGGCAGGTCGTAGACCTTGATCCAGTGCATCCGTCCCGCCGACGTGAAGGCCAGGATGAACGCGTGCGTCGAGGCGACGAACAGGTGCTCGACCAGGTCCTCTTCCTTCGTCGTCGCGCCGATGCGGCCCTTGCCGCCGCGCCGCTGCGCGCGGTAGAGCGACAGGGGAGAGCGCTTGATGTAGCCGCCGCGGGACACGGTGATCACCATGTCTTCCTCGACGATCAGGTCCTCGATGTCGATGTCGGAGGCTTCGGCCACGATCTGCGTGCGGCGCTCGTCGCCATACTGCTTGCGGATCTGCTGCAGCTCCTCGACGATGATCTCGAGGACGAGGGTCTCGGAGCCGAGGATCTCGCGCAGCTTCGCGATGAGCGCGAGGACTTCCTTGAACTCGGCGACGATCTTGTCGCGTTCGAGCCCGGTCAGCCGCTGCAGGCGCATGTCGAGGATCGCCTGGGCCTGGGTGTCGTCGAGCCGAAGGACTTCCGCGCCCTTTGTCTTCGTCCCCGCCTCCTCGAGCGGCATCCCGACGAACTTCTCGAGGGCCGTCCGCGTCATCGAGACCTCGGCCAGAAGGCGTTCCTTGGCCTCCTTCGGATCCTTCGAGCCGCGAATGACCTTGATGACCTGATCGAGGTTTGCGAGCGCGAGCGCGAGGCCACGCAGCAGGTGCGCGCGCTCTTCCGCCTTCTTCAGGTCGAACTGCGTGCGCCGGATGACGACCGTCTTTCGGTGGTCGATGAAGTGGCGCAGCAGATCGTGCAGCGGCAGAACGCGCGGCTGGTTCTCGACGATCGCGAGCATGATGATCCCGAAGGTCGACTGCATGGGAGTCAGCGCGTAGAGCTTGTTCAGGATGACCTGGGCGTTTTCGCCGCGCTTTAAGTCCACGACGATGCGCATGCCCTCGCGGTTGGACTCGTCGCGCAGATCGGCGACCCCCTCGATCTTCTTGTCGTTGACGAGCTCGGCGATGCGCTCGATCAGCTTCGCCTTGTTGACCTGGTAGGGAATCTCGGTGACGACGATCGCTTCCTTCTCGCCGCGGGCGGCCTTCTCGATGATGGCCCGGGCCCGCACCTGGACGGTGCCCCGTCCGGTCTTGTAGGCGTCCCGGATGCCCTCGGACCCGTGGATGAACGCGGCGGTGGGAAAGTCGGGTCCGGGCAGCTTCTTCATCAGCTGCGCCAGGGTCGCGTCGGGATGCTTGATGATCTCGATCGTCGCGTCGATCACCTCGGTGAGGTTGTGCGGCGGAATGTTCGTCGCCATGCCAACCGCGATGCCCGACGAGCCGTTGACGAGCAGGTTCGGGAACTTCGCCGGGAGCACCGTGGGCTCGACGAGCGATCCGTCGTAGGTGGGGGTCCAGTCGACGGTCTCCTTGTCGATGTCCTCGCCGAGCATCTCGCCGGCCAGCCGTGTGAGCCGCACCTCGGTGTAACGCATCGCGGCGGCGTTGTCGCCGTCGATCGAGCCGAAGTTGCCCTGGCCGTCCACGAGCGGGTAGCGCAGGGAGAACTCCTGCGCCATGCGCACGACCGAGTCGTAGACCGCGCTCTCGCCGTGCGGGTGGTACTTGCCGAGGACGTCTCCAACGATGCGGGCGGACTTGCGGTATGGCTTGTTGTGGACGTTGCCCTGCTCCCACATGCCGTAGAGGCAGCGGCGGTGGACGGGCTTCAACCCGTCGCGCACGTCCGGCAGCGCCCGTCCGATGATGACGGACATGGCGTAGTCGAGGTACGAGCGGCGGACCTCGTCCTCGATGGTGACGGGGATCTTCTCGTCGGGGGTCAGGAGATTTGAGCTCATTCTTGCCGGGCTTGCCTACTTACGGGCCGCGGGCGGGGGCAAGCCCCGCCTCGACGACTCTAAATATCCAGGTTCCTTACGTTCAGCGCATTCTGCTCGATGAACTCGCGCCGCGGCTCGACGGCGTCGCCCATCAGGATCGAGAAGACCTCGTTGGCTTCGACCGCGTCCTCGACGCACACCTGGAGCAGCCGGCGCGTCTCGGGATTCATCGTGGTGTCCCAGAGCTGCTCCGGATTCATTTCGCCGAGGCCCTTGTACCGGTTGATCACGAGGCCCTTTTTGGCCGATTCGTAGATCGCGTCCACGACGGCCGGCAGCGTCTCATGCCTCTGCGTCTCGTCGTTGCGCGTCACGGAATACGGGCCGTCGAGGAAGGCGCCGATCGCCTTGGCGGTCTCGCGGATGCGCTTGAACTCGAAGCCCAGGACGAACCCGGCGTCGATCCGCGCCGTGCGCGGAACGCCGTTGACCTTGCGCAGGATCTCGAGCGCCCAGCCCGAGTGCTCCTCGTCGGCCACGACGTCGGCCTTCTCCACGCCGAAGGCGCGGACCGACCTGGCGAGGTCCTCGACCTTCTTCTTGTCGTCGAAATCCGCCTTGGAGCTCATGCCGCGGTCGATCAGCGCGCGCAGAAGGCCCTCGGGCAGCCCCCGCAGGCCGAGCTTGCCGACGTGCGTGCGGTACTCCTCCATCTTTTCCAACAGCGCGGCGAGCTTCGTGCCCGAGACGGCGGCGCCCGACATCTCGGAAGAAAGCGACCGGTCTTCCCCGAGGCGCGAGAGGAGGAACCTCGACATTTCCTTCTCGTCCTTCAGGTACGTATCCTTCTTGCCTTCGGCCACCTTGTAGAGCGGCGGCTGGGCGATGTAGAGAAAGCCCTTGTCGATGATCGACGCCATGTGGCGGAAGAAGAACGTCAGGAGCAGCGTGCGGATGTGCGAGCCGTCCACGTCGGCGTCGGTCATGATCACGATCTTGTGATACCGGATCTTTTCGGCGTCGAAGTCCGTGCTGATGCCGGCGCCGAGCGCCATGATGAGCGTGCGGATCTCGGCCGAGGCGAGCATCCTGTCGAGACGCGCCCTTTCGACGTTCAGGATCTTGCCGCGCAGCGGCAGGATCGCCTGGGAGCGGCGGTCGCGGCCCATTTTGGCCGAGCCGCCGGCCGAGTCGCCCTCCACGATGAAGAGCTCCGAAAAGGCCGGGTCTTTTTCCTGACAGTCGGCGAGCTTGCCGGGTAGAGAGCCGCTGTCGAGCGCGCCCTTCCTTCGCACGAGCTCCCGAGCCTTCCTCGCCGCCTCGCGGGCGCGGGCCGACTCGACGATCTTCTCGACGATCTTGCGCCCGACCTTCGGGTTTTCCTCGAGGTAGGAGCCGAGCTTCTCGTAGACGACCTGCTGCACCCACGTCTTGACCTCGGAGGAGACAAGCTTGTCCTTGGTCTGAGAGGAGAACTTCGGGTCCCGTACCTTGACCGAGATGACGGCCGTCAAGCCCTCGCGGCAGTCGTCGCCGGAGAGGCTGGTTTCCTTCAGCGCCTTCGTCGCGCCGTTCTGTTCGGCGTATTTCTGGACCGCGCGCGTCAGCGCGGTCTTGAAGCCTTCGACGTGCGTACCGCCGTCGCGGTTGTTGATCGTGTTGGTAAAGGCGAAGAGCGTGTCCGCGTAGCCCTCGTTCCACTGCAGGGCCACTTCGACGCGCTCCTTGTCGGCGTCGCGCTTGGGATCGCCCGTGCCATTACGGATGTCCTGGAAGAAGATGACCTTGTCGTGGATCGGCTGCTTGGCCTTGTTCAGATGCTCGACGAAGGTCTTGATGCCGCCCTCGTACGCGAAGTCGTGCCTCTTGTCGGTCCGCTCGTCGAGGATCGAGATCTTGACGCCGGGGTTAAGGAACGAAAGCTCGCGCAGCCGCTGCGAGAGGCTGTCGAAGTGGAACTCGGTGACCGAGAAGATCTCGTGATCGGGCCAGAAGGTGACCTTGGTGCCGGTCTTCTTCGACGTGCCCACCGCCTTGATCGGCGCGACCGGGCGGCCCCTCTCGTAGGCCTGCTGCCAGACCTTGCCCTCGCGCAGAACCTCGACCTCGAGCCTCTTCGACAGGGCGTTGACGACCGAGACGCCCACCCCGTGCAGGCCGCCTGAGACCTTGTAGGAGTTGTCGTCGAACTTTCCGCCCGAGTGCAGGTCGGTCATGATGATCTCGAGGGTCTCGCGCTTGTGTTCCTTGTGCATGCCGACCGGGATGCCGCGGCCGTTGTCCTCGACGGTCACGGAGTTGTCTGCATGGATCGTGACGCCGCAGAAGTCGGCATAGCCGACCTGGGCCTCGTCGATCGCGTTGTCGACGAGCTCGAAGACCATGTGGTGGAGGCCCGAGAGGTCGTCCGTATCCCCGATGTACATGCCGGGGCGCTTGCGCACGGCCTCGAGGCCCTTGAGCAGCTTGATGGAATCGGTGGTGTAGGCCGTGCTCATCGAACTGCCTGTCCTCTGCCGACGGCGCGCAGGGCCCGGGGCGCTGCGACTGCGACCGACCCGCCGCGCACTTCCAGCACGGCCGCGGCTTTCCGCGACCATCGCGCGGCCGGCGCCGCGGTCGTCAGGAGCACGGACGCGTCGGGCGGCAGCGTCTCGAAAAATTCCTCGACCGACGCCTCCGAGAGGCCTGCGTCGAAATCGTCGGCGCCGAAAAGCGGCGGCTCTTGAGCGGCTTTCGCGACCGCCTTCCATTCCGCGAGCTTCGCCAGCGCCACCGTACGGGCGACCTCGCCGGACGACGCTTCGGTCGCCAATGCGCGGCCGCGGCGTTTCCAGACGAGGTCGTCGCGATGCGGACCGGCCAGCGTGTAGCCGCGCCGGCGCTCCAGGGGCGCGACGCGCTCGCAGGCCCTGCGCATTTCCTCGGCAGAGCCCTCGCCGCCCGTATATGCCACCTCGATGTCCGCGTAGTTCCCGCCCGCGCCGCGCGCGAGCTCGCGAAAGTCGCGCTCCCAGGATGCGAGCGCCGCAATGCGATGGCGCCGGACGGCCGAGCCCGCGATCACGAGCTCCTCGGTCCATGCGTCGAGCTCGCCCGCGCTGTCCGCCGTCGCCGACTTTGACTTCGACTTCCATAGGGCGAGCAGCGCATTGCGCTCCCGCAGGGCCGCAGCGTAGCGGACCAGGTCGTCGCCCGCGGCCGGTTTCAGGCCGAGAACGAGCCGGTCGAGAAATCGGCGCCGCGCCGCGGGGGAGCCCGTAACGAGCTCCTGGTGCTCCGGGGCGAGAAAGACGGCCGGGGCCAGCTGCGAGATGTCGCGAAAGCCCGCAGGCTTGCCTGCGCGGGTGAATGCTCGACCCTCCTCGCGCGACCAGGTCACGCCGATCCGCTCGGGGCCGATGCGGCCCTGGACCGTTCCATCGATCGCGAAACGCTCGCCGCCGCGGGCCATGTCGCCGGAGATCGCCCCGCGGAAGGAGCGCTGCCCACACAGGAGCGAAACGGCTTCGAGCAGGTTCGTCTTACCCTGCGCGTTCTCTCCCGTGACGAGCGTGACTCCGGCGCCGAAGGAGACGGGGTCGGGGGAGAGGTTTCGGAAGCTCTGGCTGGTGAACTCGAAAAGCTGCAAGTGTTCCCTTCGCGGAGTCAGAGGCGCATCGGCATGACGACGTACATATAACGCGACGCGCCCTCGATGCCGCCCTCCGGCTGACACAGGCACTGCGTGTTCTCGTCCTTCAACTCGAGCCGGACCTTTTCCGACTCGGACTCGTCGAAAAAATCCAGAAGGTATTGGGCGTTCAAGCCGATCGACAGCGGCTCCCCGTCGAAGTCGACGTCGAGCGTCTCGGTGCCATCGCCGAGCTCCTGGCTCGCAGACGCTACCGTCAATAGGCCCTTCTCGAAGGACAGCTTGACGCCGCGGGAGCGCTCGGAGGAAAAGAGCGAGACACGGCGAATCGCCGCCTGGCAGGCCGCCGCGACCACGGTCGCCACGCGGTCGTTGGACTTCGAGAGGATTTTTTCGTAATCGGGGAAGTTGACATCGAGCAGGCGCGCGATCAACTGTCGGCTTCCGACGGTGAAGAGAAGGTGATTTTCGGAGTGGCGGATCTCGATCCGGGCTTCGGCGCCGCCATCCATCTTCAGGATCTCCGCCAGGGCCTTCTTCGGGATCAAGACGTTCGGAAGCGTCGACTTCGGGTCTTCCTTCGGAAAATCGATCAGTGCCAACCGGTGCCCATCGGTCGCGACCAACTCGAACTCTTTGCCTTTATCTTTCAGAAGAGCGCCCATGAGTTGGAAGCGTGTTTCTTCCGCTGAAACAGCGTATAAAACCTTACGGGTCAATCGTTTCCATAAATCCAACGGAAACGAGACACCCTTCTTTGCTTCCACCTTCGGGACTGTCGGAAAGTCCTCGGCGGGCTGGGCCACGAGCCGGAAGCTCGACCTCTGGCAGGTCACTCCCAGGTAGTGATTTTCCATGAGCTTCAGGGCCACGTCCGCTTCCGGAAGATTGCGGATGAGGTCAAAGAGCTTTCGCGCGGGAACCGTCACGCTGCCGGGTTTCGTGACCTGCGCCTGCGCCTGGGAGAGCAGCGTCAGGTCGAGGTCCGTCGAGGTGAAGCCGAGATATCCATCGGTGGCGCGCAGCAGGATGTTCGAGAGAATCGGGATCGTATTTTTTCTCTCGACGACTCCCTGCATGAGCGTGAGCTCATTGAGAAAATCCCCGCGCTTGAGCGTCAATTCCATGGGAGTTAAGCACCTCTAAACAGGAGAAAAAGTCTATCACACTTAGCGGTATTTGTAGGGACGATCAAGATTCGTAAGCAGCAGAAAAACCCAATAAAAACGGGCTCGAAATCGATGCCGCTCCTGTGGACGGTGGCGACGGTTCTCCACAAGCGAGGTCGATCGGGCGCCGCGGCATGAGGATGAGGAAAACGCAGCGGTGGAAAAAGTCGGCGTAAGTGGCGAGCGTCAGCGGTACGGTTGAATGAAACCGTCCACGACCCTGCGGAAATCCGCGTCGTCTTCGATCATGCGCTCGATTTTTTCGACCGAGTGCATGACGGTCGAGTGGTGTTTGTCGTTGAAAAGTCGCCCGATCTCCGGGAAGGAGAGCTCCGTGAGCTTGCGGCAAAGATACATGGCCACCTGGCGCGGGAACGCCACGGGCTTGGCGTTGGACTTGGCCTTCATGTCGGAAACACGCAGCCCGTAATGGGACGCGACGGCCTTGAGGATCTCGGCGGGCACGGCGCGCTGCTCTTCGTTGCCCACGATGTCGCGCAAGGTCTCCTTGGCAAGCTCGACGGTCAGGGGCTTTCCCGTGAGCGAGGAGAAGGCGATGACGCGGTTCAGGCGCCCCTCGAGCTCCCGGACGTTCGATTTGACGGTGCCGGCAATGAACATCGCCACGTCGTTCGGGACGTCGGCCTTCTCCGCCGCCGCCTTCTTGCGGATGATTGCGACCTTCATCTCGAGGTCCGGGGGCTGGATGTCGGCGATCAGCCCCCACTCGAACCGCGAGCGCAAACGCTCCTCGAGCGTCGGGATTTCCTTGGGCAGCGCGTCGGAGGTCACGACGATCTGTTTTTGTGCGTCATGAAGCGCGTTGAACGTGTGGAAGAACTCCTCCTGGGTCGAGTCCTTGCCGGCGATGAACTGGATGTCGTCCATCAAGAGCACGTCGAGCTCGCGGTAACGGCGCTTGAACTCCTGCATCCGCTCGAAGCGCAGGGCGTTGATGAGGTCGTTTAAGAAACGCTCGGCCGACAGATAGAGCACCTTTGCGTCCGGATTGCGGCGCTGGACCTCCTGCGCGATCGCATGCATGAGGTGGGTCTTCCCGAGGCCGACGCCGCCGTAAAGAAACAGGGGGTTGTACGAGCGTGACGGCGATTCGGCCACGGCGCGGGCTGCCGCATGGGCGAACTGGTTCGAGGAGCCGACGACGAAGCTCTCGAAGGAAAAGCGAGGATTCGCCGCGATGGATCGGGATGCACTCGCCGCAGGCGTGGCGGCAACCGTCGGCGCGGAGTCGGGGGAGCCGGATTCGAACCGGATCTCCAACTGTGGATATCCGGCGATCGCGGCCTCGCGGGCGAGCAGCGCACCATGGCGCGACTCGATCCAGTCGGCGAAGACTCGCGAGGGGACCGAGATCGTCAGGATTCCAGCGCCCGCGGCGGGATCGAAGGCAATCTGTCGGGTCGGGCCGAACCAGGTGCTGAGCTCTTTCGGATCGAGCTTTTCCTCGATCTGCTTGAGGATGGCTGGCCAGATCTCGGTCATTGAAAAATCCAGATTTCCACAAGATTTCCACAGCTGTGGAAGCTCCCGTTTCGACCCGGGGCCGGGGAGTATATGCGAGTTCCAGCCGACTGGAAGCCCGCTTTTCAGGCCGCTCGGGGCTCACGACCCATGACCCGCGAGCGTTTCTAGACGGGTTTCTCCCTTGACATCCCACCTTCCCGCACCTAGGATTCCCCCTCTTTTATGAAACGCACCTACCAGCCCAACAACCGGCGCCGCCGTCGCGTTCACGGATTCCTCGTCCGGATGGCGACGCGCTCTGGCCGCGCCGTCATCTCGGCCCGCCGTCGCAAGGGGCGCAAAAGACTCACGGTGTGAACTCGGGCCCGGCCGTCCCAGAGACCTTCTCCAGGGACGACCGCCTCCGCAAACGCAGGGAATTCGAAGAGTGCTACGCCTCCGGGGTGCGCGTTTCCGGAAAACACGTCCAGGTCTTCCTCCTCGCCGACCGCGGCGTCGCCGCGCGCACGCGCCTGGGGATCTCGGTTGCGCGCCGCGTGGGAATCGCCGTCGTGCGCAATCGCGTGCGGCGGCGGATCCGGGAAATCTTCCGGTGCTCGCCCAGCCTCTTCGGGGCAGCCACGGTGCGGGTCGTCGTCAACGCCCGCCCATCAGCAGCAGCGGCGACGTTCCAGGAGCTCTCCGAGGACTACGCGGCGGCAGTCACGCGGGCGCTCTCGCGGCTGCCGCGATGAGCGTGGGCGCGCGGGGCGCCGTCGCGTTCCTCGATTTCTACAAGCGGTTTCTCTCGCCGCTCTTGCCGAGAGCCTGTCGGTTCGAGCCCACATGCTCGGTTTACGCCCGGGAGGCGATCGCCCGCCACGGCCTCGGCCGGGGCGCCTGGCTCGCCCTCCGGCGCCTTCTGCGCTGCAACCCGTTCCACCGGGGCGGCCTCGACCCCATTCCTTGAAAAAGAGGCAAGCCTAAGATGGAAAGACGCCTTCTCGTCGCTGCCGGGCTCTCGCTGGCCGTTCTGCTCGGCTGGGAGTGGCTCGGCCCCAAGCCGCCAAAGCGCTCCGCGCTACCCGTCGTGACGCCCGCGGCCGCCGCGGCCGCACCAACGGCGGTGGCCGCCGCGACGTCGGCTGCCCCCGCGAGCCCCGTGGTACCGGTGGCCGCCGCGGCCCTTGCCCCGGCCGCGAGCGCCGAAGCCGAAACGCTGACGACGCTCTCGAACGGGGTCTTCAAGGCCGCCTTCTCCAACCGCGGCGCGGTCCTCTCTTCGCTCGTGCTGACCGGCCACTTCGACGAACAGAAGCAGCCGCTCGAGCTGCTGCGCAGACTGCCGCCGGAGTTTCCGAAACCGCTCGGCCTCGATTTCGGGGCCGACGCCGCGACGACGAAAAAGATTGCGGACGCGCTCTTTGTCGTCGAGCGAGAGTCCGACCGCGTCGTGCGCTGGCGCTACGCGGACGGCGCCATCGCGGTCGTCAAGGAGATTCGCCTCGGCGAGGGCTACCTCTTCGACGTCAAGGTCACGGTCACTGGCCCGGCCTACAGCGTGCTCGTGGGACCGGGGCTGCGCAACCCCACCGACGCCGAGCGCGGCTCGCGCTACGTCATGGCCGCCACCGCCGTTGCCTCGACGTCCGAGGGAATGAAGACCGTTTCGGCCGAGAAGGCTTCGGACAAGACCGCCTGGTCGATCCCGGCAAAAGGCTTCGCGGGCATCGAGGACAACTACTTTCTCGAAGTCCTCGTGCCGCGCGCTGCGAGCTCGGCGCGACTCTTCTCCTTCTCCCTGCCGCGCCCCGAAGGCAAGCCCACGGCCGAGATCGCCGCTGGCGTGGCTGGCCAGGGCGCCGGCGCCTTCGAGGGGTCCGCGTACTTCGGGCCGAAGGACGTGACGATCCTCGAGAGCTATAACCTCGGGCTCGAGCGCACGGTGGATTTCGGCTGGTACGGAATTCTGGCCCGCCCGCTGCTGTGGCTTCTGAAGAAGACGCAGGGCTACGTCGGCAACTGGGGCCTCGCGATCCTCGTCGTGACGTTTCTCATCCGGCTGCTCCTCTTCCCGCTCACGGCCAAGAGCTACGTCTCGATGAAGAAGATGCAGAAGCTCGCGCCGAAGATGAACGCGATCCGCGACAAGTACAAGAAGGCCAAGTCCGACGCGGCGCAGCGCGCGAAGATGAACGAGGAGCTGATGAAGCTCTACCAGACGGAAGGCTACAACCCGATGAGCGGGTGCCTGCCGATCGTTCTGCAGCTGCCGATCCTCGTGGCCTTCTACAACGTGCTCTCGCGATCGATCGAGCTGCGCCACGCGCCCTTCTTCCTCTGGATCAAGGACCTGTCGGCGATCGACTCGACCTATGTCCTCGTCATCCTGATGATCGTGTCGATGTACGTCCAGCAGGCAATGACTCCCTCGACGATGGACCCGGCGCAGAAGAAAATTTTCATGTTCATGCCGGTTTTGTGGGGCTTCTTCCTGAAGGACATGCCCTCGGGACTCGTGCTGTACTGGCTGTTCTCGAATCTGCTGACGATCGTGCAACAGCTCGTGATGAACCGAATCGTGAAGGAGGACGACCCCACGCCGCCAGGCAAGGGCGCAAAGGCGCTCAAGCAGGCGCGCGCCTGAGGTCGAGGAAATAGATATGCGATACGAAGCAAAGACTTTGGAGGACGCCGTCGAAGGCGCCGCGAAAGCGCTCAACAAGACAGCCGCGGAACTCAAGTACACCGTCATCCGCGACGAAAAGGCCTTCTGGGGAGGGCGCGTCGTGGAGATCGAGGTGGAAGACGGGGCAGTCGAGGGTCGTGGGTCCAGGGTCGAGCAGGAGCCGGAGCCCGCTCCGGCGCCCTTGAGCGTGGAGGCTCCGGCGGTTGCCGAGGCCACCGATGCTGAGGCGCTGGCGATGGTCGAGGCGACGCTCACGGAGCTGCTGTCGGCCGCGGGGCTTCTGGTCGAGACGCGGCGCAAGCCCGCCACGGGCGACGAGATGCTCTTCGAGCTCTTCGGCGACGACGTCGAACCGCTGCTTGCGAACAAGGGCGAGGGCCTGACGGGCCTGGAAGTCCTCGTCGGCCGCATCGCATCCAAGCGCGCGGGCCGTCCGGTCCACCCGAGGCTCGATGCGGAGGGGTTCCGCGCCCAGCGCCAGGAGGCTCTCGAGGAGCTCGCGCAGACCTCCGCCGAAGAGGTCCGCCGCACGCGGCGCCCGCAGCTGCTGCCCCCGCTCGCACCCTGGGAGCGGCGCCTGGTCCACCTGGCTCTCTCCGAGGATCCCGAGCTCGAGACCGAGAGCGAAGGGGACGGGTTCCTGAAACGCGTGGAGGTTCGACTCAAGAGGGCTTAGAGGGATGCGCTCTTCGGACGCGTTCCTCGATACGATCGTCGCCCTCGCGACCCCGGCCGGCCGCTCGGCGCTGGCTCTCGTGCGGCTCTCGGGAAAGAGCGCGCACAGCGTCCTTGCGGCGCTCGCGCCGAGGCTGCCCGATCCGGCGCGTCCGCGGCAGCCGCGGCTCACACAGTTCTGCGACGGGCAGGGCGCGGCGATCGACACCGGCGTTGCCACGTTTTTCCCCGGGCCGGCCTCGGCGACCGGCGAGGACGTCGTCGAGATCTCGATCCACGGAAGCCCCGTCGGCGTCGAGCGCCTGCTCGCCGCCGCCGCCGCCGCCGGAGCGCGTCCGGCGCGCCCCGGAGAGTTCACCGAGCGCGCGTTTCGCTCGGGAAAGCTCGACCTCGTGCGGGCGGAAGCCGTGCGCGATCTGATCGAGGCAAGGACGCCTACCGCGGCGCTCATGTCCGCGCGACGGCTGGCCGGCAGTCTTTCTGAGCGGCTCGACGGCGTGCGGCAGGACCTGCTCGGCGCCTCGGTCGCACTCTCTGCCGCGATCGACTTTTCGGAGGATGTCGGCGAGGCGGTTGCGCCCGCCGCGCTCGAGGCCCTCGGCCGCGCCAGCGCCGCGCTCTGCGCGCTTGCGGCGACGGCCAGGATCGGAATGCTCCTTTCGCACGGATGCCGTGTCGCGATCCTTGGCAGGCCCAACGCCGGAAAGTCGACGCTTTTCAATGCGCTGGTCGGATCCGAGCGCGCCATCGTGACGGAGATCCCCGGCACCACGCGCGACACGCTCGAAGCGACGATCGACCTGCAGGGCGTGCCCGTGACGCTCGTCGACACGGCGGGCCTGCGCGATACGCGGGACATCGTCGAATCGATCGGTGTCGCGCGGGCGCGGGAGCAAGCGCTCAGAGCGGATGCCATCGTCTACGTCTTCGACGCGGCAGAAGGTCTCGGCGCCGAGGACGAGCGGGAGCTCGCGGGCGCCGGGACCGCGCTCTGCATCCTCGTCGCGAACAAGGCCGACCGAGTTTCCGAGAGCGGGGTTGGCCTGCCCGCGCGGGCGATGCTTCTTTGCGGGCTTTCGCCGGATGCGGGCCGGGTGCTTCGGGAGACGCTCTCGGGAGCGATCGCTTCCGGGGTGTCGACCGACGCGACTTCCGAGGTGCTTGGCTCTCTTCGCCAACGCGACCTCGTCCTGCGCGCCGGCGCCGCGGCCAGGGCCGCCATCGACGCGCTCGAGGCGGGCTCTTCTCCCGAGTACGCCGCTGCACACTGCGCCGACGCGCTCGACGCGCTGGCGGATCTGGTGGGGGAGACGACCTCGGAGGATGTGCTTGCAAGGTTGTTCGAGACGTTTTGTATTGGAAAATAGTCGGTGAGCTCATGACCTTCGACGTCCTGATCATCGGCGGCGGCCATGCGGGCATCGAGGCCGCGCACGCCGCGGCGCGGATGGGCCGCCGCACGGCGCTCTTGACGGGATCTCGCGCCTCGATCGGCCGCATGTCGTGCAACCCGGCGATCGGCGGCCTCGCGAAGGGTCAGCTCGTGCGCGAGATCGACGCGCTCGGGGGTCTGATGGGCAGCCTTGCCGACGCGGCGGGAATCCAGTTCCGCATCCTCAATCGCTCGCGCGGTCCGGCCGTGTGGGGACCGCGCGCGCAGTGCGACCGCGCGCTCTACGCGCTGCTCGCGGCGAAACGCCTTGCGCAGACGGAGAATCTGACGATCCTCGAGGGCATGGCCGAAGAGCTCATCGAGAGCGGCGGCCGCGTGCGCGGCGCGATGACGGCCGACGGCCGGCGCATCGAAGCGGGCGCCGTCGTCGTCACGGCCGGCACGTTCTTGAACGGCCTCATGCACACGGGAGAAGAAAAGACCGAGGGCGGCCGCGTCGGCGAGCATGCCGCGAAGGGCCTTTCGCGCGCTCTTGCGCGGCTCGGCTTGAGGCTCGGCCGTTTCAAGACCGGAACGCCGCCGCGTCTGCACCGCGACACGATCGACTACGCCGCCTGCGCCCCGCAGGAGGGCGACCAGCCTCCGGTCCCCTTTTCGTTTCGCACAAAGCGGCTGCCCGAACGCCAGGCGCTGTGCTGGCTGACCGCGACCAACGCCCGCGCGCACGCGCTCATTCGCGAGAACCTCCACAGGAGCCCGATGTACTCGGGAGCGATCCAGGGGGTGGGGCCACGCTACTGCCCGTCTGTGGAAGACAAGGTCGTGCGCTTTGCCGGCAAGGACCAGCACACGCTCTTCCTCGAGCCCGACGGCTGGGACTCGGAAGAGATCTACGTCAACGGCCTTTCGACATCCTTGCCCGAAGACGTGCAGCGCGCGATCCTCGCGGAGATTCCGGGGCTCACCCGCGCGCGGATGATCCGGCCCGGCTACGCCGTCGAATACGACTTCGTCTTTCCCGATCAGCTGCGACTCTGGCTCGAGGCGCTCGAAGCGCCGGGGCTTTTTCTCGCGGGCCAGATCAACGGCACGTCCGGCTACGAGGAGGCGGCGGCGCAGGGGATCCTGGCTGGCATCAACGCGGCGCTGAGCGTGACGCAAGAGGAGCCCTTCGTCCTCGAGCGCTCCGAGGCTTATGCCGCGGTAATGGTGGACGACCTGACGAAGAAGGGACTGGAGGAACCGTACCGGCTCTTCACCTCGCGCGCCGAGTACCGCCTGCTGCTCGGCGTCGACACGGTGCTGCCCCGTCTCCTGCCACACGGGCGGCGCCTCTGCCTGATCTCGGACGGCGAGTACTCGGAGGCGATGCGAAGCGAATCTCGCCTCGCCAAGGCGGAGCAGGCCCTGCGCCAGAGGATGTTCAATCCGAGCCTTGCCACGCGAAGCGTGTTCCGGGAACGGCTCGGAATAGAGCTCGAGGCGCAGACGAGCGCATATAAACTATTGCAAAGAAAAGACTTATCTGTAAACAGGCTGGAGGCCATGGAACCGTCGATCTTCGCCGAACTCGATCGGGAAGAACGCAGCATTCTCGAGACGCGCGTGCGCTATGAGGGATACATCCGGCGTGAGCGCGAAAAGCTCGCGTCACTCAAGCCGTTCGAGTCGCGTCCGATCCCCGAGGGGTTCCCCTACGTCGGCATCCCGGGCCTCTCGCACGAGGCGATCGAGCAGTGCTCGCGGCGAAAGCCGAGGACGGTCGGCGAAGCTTCGCGGATTCCTGGCGTGACTCCGGCGGCCATCGCGATAATCTCCGCCCATGTCGCGCGAGCCGGACGATCCGGCGGCTCCCCTCCCGCCTGAGCGATTCGACGAGATTCTGCGGCGCAAGGCGCCCGGCTTCTCGGTCTTCCCTGATGACACGGCCTTCGCATCGGTTTCGTTTTACCTGGCGGAGCTCGATCGCTGGAGGCGCCGAACGAACCTCACCGGCGCGCTGACGGCTGATGAGCTCGCAGAGCACGCTCTGGAGTCGCTCGCCGGGTCGGCGCTAATTGTTAATGTAGAACGAGTTATAGATATCGGGTCTGGGGCTGGATTTCCGGGGCTACCAATCGCGATCCTGAGGCCTGAACTGTCAGTTGTTCTGCTCGAACCGCGAGGGAAACGCGCCGCCTTTCTCAGACACGTCGTCAGGGCTTTGAAGCTCCCGAACGCCACCGTGATGGAGGCCCGAATCCAGGAAGTCGGCGGGCAGACCTTCGGCGCGGCGACGACCCGGGCGGTCGGTGATTTCGCTAGCTGGATTGGCGATTCTGCGTTTCTCGTACCGCGCGGCCTGCTTCTGGCCTGGACCACCGAGCCCGAGAAGGTGACCAAGGAGCTGCCCGGATTCCTGCTCGAGCGAAGCGTTCTGGTGCCCGGATCCGCGAGACGCCGTATTGCGGCCTTTCGGAAGGAGCAATGACGGGATCCCTGTGTTCCACGTGGAACACTGCCTTCGATTTCCGTTTCCGGTTTCCGATTTCCCGGCCATAATCCCGATCCCCATGGCTCGCATCATCGCGCTCTCGAATCAAAAAGGCGGCGTCGGCAAGACGACCACCGCGATCAACCTCTCGGCTGCCCTGGCGGCCTACGACCAGCGTGTTCTGCTCATCGATCTCGACCCGCAGGCCAATGCGACCTCGGGTCTCGGCTTTTCCAAGAAGGAAGAAAGCGGGACGATCTACGCAGCCCTGCTGTCCGGCGATGCGGTGTCCGCAGTGAAGGCGACGGCCTTCCCGAATCTCTGGATCGTGCCTTCCGGCAGGGACCTTGTCGGGGCGGAGATCGAGCTCGTCAACCAACCGGATCGGGAAACCCGCCTTCGCTTTGCCCTCGGTGCGGTAAGGGGCAGCTACGACTTCGTGCTCATCGACTGCCCCCCGTCGCTCTCTCTGCTCACCGTCAACGCGCTGACGGCCGCCGATGCGGTCCTCGTTCCCATCCAGACCGAGTACTTCGCGCTCGAGGGCCTGACGGAGCTGCTGGAGACGATCGAACGAGTCAGAGACTCGTTCAACCCCCTGCTCTCGATGGAGGGCATCGTCTTGACGATGTACGACGAGCGGACCAATCTGGCCCGCCAGGTCGTCGACGACATCCGGGAGCACTTCGGCGACAAGGTGTTCGAGACGGTGATCCCGAGAAATGTGCGGCTCGGCGAGGCCCCGTCTTTCGGAAAGCCCGTCCTGGCGTACGACATCAAGTCCCGGGGCGCCGAGGCGTATCTCGCTCTGGCGCGCGAGTTCCTCAAGAGACGGAGGGCAAGATGAACACCCGAAAGCCGGTCCTGGGAAGGGGACTATCGGCGCTGCTGCCCGGCAAGAGCGATGTTCCACGTGGAACATACCTCCGGGAGGTCGAGATCGGCCGACTCAAGCCCTCGAGGTTCCAGCCGCGCAGGGACTTCTCCGAGTCCGCTCTCGCGGACCTGGCGCGCTCGATTGGCGAGCAAGGGATCATCCAGCCGATCGTGGTCGTGGCCAGGGGCGACAATTTCGAGATCGTCGCGGGGGAGAGGCGCTGGAGGGCGGCGGCCATGGCCGGCCTGGCCCTCGTGCCCATCACCGTAAGGGAAAAGAGCTCGGACCGGGACCTCCTCGAGGCTGCGCTCGTCGAGAACCTCCAGCGCGAGGACCTGAATGCCGTGGAGGCTGCGGAAGCTTATGCGCGACTGCGCGAGGAGTTTTCGCTCACGCAGGAGAAGATTGCCGAGCGGGTCGGCAAGGACCGGGCGACAGTAGCTAACACATTGAGAATATTGAAGTTATCGTTGACTGTCCGCGAAAAGATCCGCTCGGGAGCGCTCTCTGCCGGCCATGCGAAGGCCCTCGTCGCCCTTGCCTCCACGGACGACCAGGAGTTGCTCGCAGAGGAGATCGTCCGACGGTCGCTTTCGGTGCGGCAAACCGAGAAGCGCGTCGCGCGGTTGGCTGCGGGCGATCAGGTCACGCAAGAGCGCCGCCGCGACCCCTTCACCCGCGACGCGGAGGAAAAACTCTCGCGCCGTCTCCAGACGAAAGTCCGCATCGTCCGGCGTCGCCGGGGTGGGAAAATCGAGATCGGCTTTGGATCGGAAGAAGAGCTCATCGGCCTCTTCGAGAGGCTCGCCGGAAAGTAACTCGGGAGGACCCATGAAACCACGTGGCGAAGGAGCGGCCCTCAATGGCTTTCTCGACAGGGGAAGCCATCTCAAGGGCGAGCTCACGTTCGAGGAGACCTTCCGCATCGACGGAAAGTTCGAGGGGAAGATCCCGTCGGGCAGCGAGCTCATCCTCGGGGACTCGGCGGAAGTGGACGCGGAGATTCGCGTGGAACGGCTCTCGATCAACGGCACGCTCAAGGGCACGGTTTACGCGAGCGAGCGCATCGAGATCCATCCGCGCGCGCGCGTGACGGCGGATCTCCATTCGCCGGTGCTCAAGATCGAAGAGGGCGCCTTCTTCCAGGGCTCCTGCACCATGACGGCGGAATCCTCGCCGAAGCTTGTGGAGATGCCGGCCCCGGCGCGTAAGTAACTGCTAACTATATATTTAGATAGTTACAACGACGAGGCGTCTGTAACTCTCTCTCGCTTCGGGCTCCGCTGACCGTTTTCCGTTTCCGATTTCACGCCTTCGTATGCTATTCATTCGCGGTTTCGTCTCTTTCGGAAACTCCATGATCGAAGCACCCAACGTCACGACTCTCTATGTGTTTCTTGCCTTCGGGATCTGCTACTGGATCCTGAAGAAATACCTCTTTGTCCCGCTGTCCGCGATCCTCGACGGGCGTTTGAACGCGGAAGCCCAAGCCGAGCGGGCGTATGCCGAGAGCCTGCGGACGCTGGAGAAGGCGGTCGCATCGGGAGAAGAGCAGCTTTCCGCCGCGCGCCGCGAGGCGCTGAAATCGCGAGAGGACCGCCGCGCCGAAGGGCTCGCGCTTCTGGACGCGAAACTCGCACAGGCCCACGCAGCCTCCGTTGCCTCAATCGAGCGCGGCAGCAAGGAGATCGAGGCGCAGGCTTCCGTTTCCGCCAAAGAGCTGCCCGAGCGCGCTCGCTCGCTGGCGCGCGAGCTCGCCGAAAAGATCCTCGGACGGAAGCTCGCGGCGTGAGCCTGATGGTGCGCCTGCCGGACGCCCTTCCGGTCGCTCGTCTTCTGTCCGAAGAGGCGCAGCATGCCGAGAAGTTCCTGGGCCTTCCCCTCTGGATCTGGCAGTTCCTGAACCTCGCTCTGTTCCTGGCGCTCCTGTACAAGCTCATCGCCAAGCCCCTGACCGAGTCCTTCCGGCAACGGCAGATCGAGATCGAAAACCGGCGCAAGGAAGCCGAGAAGCAGCGCGCCCACGTCCAACAGTTGGCCGCGGACCTGCGCGAGCGCACGGCGAAAGTCGAGCGCGAGATCGCGGAGATCCGCAAGCAGGGGCAGGTCGACGGCGAAGAGGCCCGCGCGGCCCTGGCGGCGCGCGCCGACGAGGAAGCCGCGCGCGTCCGCACGGACGCCATGGAAGAAATCGAGCGCCGTCTTTCGGCGGCCAAGGCGGAGCTGCGCCAGGCTGCGGCGCAGCAGACGGCGGCCGCCGCGTCCAACATCCTCACACGCGAGATCACGCAGGACGACCGGCAGCGGTTGCTGACCGAGAGCATGGCGAAGATGAAGGAGGAGCGATGAGCTCCTTCACGCACTCGTACGCCCGCGCTTTTCTCGAGTCGGCCCCCGCGGGCTACGACGTCGACACGTTCCTCGCGGCAGCGGCGGTCCTTGCGCGCGCGGTTGCCGGAAACCCGGACCTGCGGGCATTCCTCGCGAGCCCGGCCATCACGCACGAGGTCAAGCTCAAGGTCCTGACCGAGCTCGCGGGCAAGGCCGGTATCGACGCTTTCGGCACGCGCTTTTTTGAGGTGGTGCTCGGCAACCGCCGCATCCTCGAGTCGGGCGAGATCCTGAAGAGCCTCAGTGCCGCCAACGATGCCAGCAACGGCCTCGTGCGCGGTCGAGCGACGGTCGCCAGCGCAATCACCGATCCGGAACGGGAAAAGATCGAAAAAGCCGTCGCGGCGCGCGTCGGCGGGAAGGTCCGCCTTGAGATCGAGGTGGACCCCTCCATCCTCGCGGGCTTCGTGGCCCACGTGGGTAGCAACGTGTTCGACGCTTCGGCCAAAGGCGCCATCCGGCGCTTCGAAGCCCAGGCAAAAGAGAGAACGGGAGCCTGAGTATGGAGATCAAGGCAGACGAGATCACCGCGATCTTGAAGCAGCAGCTGGCCGGTTACGAGAAGGCGATCGACGTGGCCGAAGTCGGCACGGTGCTCTCGGTCGGCGACGGCATCGCGCGCATCTATGGCCTCGACAAGGTCATGGCCGGCGAGCTCGTGGATTTCGGGCACGACATCTTCGGCCTCGCGTTGAACCTCGAGCGGGACCAGGTCGGCGTCGTGCTGCTCGGCGAGTCGCAGATGGTCAAGGAAGGCCAGCAGGTCCGCCGGACCCGGCGCATCATCCAGGTGCCGGTCGGACCGGCGCTCGTCGGCCGCGTCGTGGACGCGCTCGGCCGGCCGATCGACGACAAGGGCCCGATCAAGGCGACCGAGTTCTACCCGATCGAGCGCATCGCTCCGGGCGTCATCGACCGCCAGGGCGTCAAGGAGCCCGTGCAGACCGGCCTGAAGGCGATCGACGCCATGATCCCGATCGGCCGCGGGCAGCGCGAGCTGATCATCGGCGACCGCCAGACCGGCAAGACCGCCATCGCCCTGGACACGATCATCAATCAGAAGGGCAAGGGCGTCGTCTGCATTTACGTCGTCATCGGCCAGAAGAAGTCGACGGTCGCGCAGGTGGCCAAAACACTCGAGGAAAACGGCGCGCTCGGCCATACGATCATCGTGTCGGCGACGGCGTCGGACCCGGCCCCGCTGCTCTATATCGCGCCCTACTCGGGCTGCGCGATGGGCGAGTGGTTCCTCTACAACAAGCAGCACGCGCTGACGATCTACGACGACCTCTCCAAGCACGCGGCGGCCTACCGCGAGATCTCTCTGCTCCTGCGCCGGCCGCCGGGCCGCGAGGCGTACCCGGGCGACGTCTTCTACCTGCACTCGCGCCTGCTCGAGCGCGCCTCCAAGCTCTCGGACGCGAAGGGCGGCGGGTCGCTCACCTCGCTGCCGATCATCGAGACGCAGGCCGGCGACGTGTCGGCCTACATCCCGACCAACGTCATCTCGATCACCGACGGCCAGATCTATCTCGAGAACGACCTCTTCTATTCGGGCGTCCGGCCCGCCGTCAACGTCGGCATCTCGGTCTCCCGCGTCGGCGGCAATGCGCAGATCAAGGCCATGAAGCAGGTGGCCGGCACCCTGCGCCTGGACCTGGCGCAGTACCGCAACCTCGCGGCCTTCGCGCAGTTCGGCTCGGACCTCGACAAGGCCTCGCAGGCCCAGCTCTCGCGCGGCCAGCGGATGGTCGAGCTGCTGAAGCAGGCGCAGTTTGCCCCGATGGACGTCGAGCTGCAGGTCGCCTCGATCTACGCCGGCACGAAGGGCTACATGGACACCATCAAGGTCGAGGCGATCGGCGCCTTCGAGCTCGGGCTCCACGAGCACCTGAAGAGCAAGGGCAAGGAGATCCTATCGGCGATCGTCGCGACCGGCAAGCTCGAGAAGGCGACTGAGGAAGCACTCGGCAAGGCGATCCAGGACTTCAAGGATCGCTTCGTCAAGGACAACGCCGGAGTCCTGGCGGCCTAAATCCATGGCATCCCTCATCGACATACGCCGCCGCCTGCGCTCGGTCAAGAGCACGCAGCAGATCACCAAGGCCATGAAGATGGTCGCGGCGGCGAAGTTGCGCCGCGCGCAAGAGCGCGTCATCGGCGCACGGCCCTACGCCGCGCTGCTTTCCAATGTCCTCGCCTCGGTGCGGGCGCACGCGGGCGATGTCATGCACCCGCTGCTCGAGGCGCGCGAGGAAAAGCGGGCCCTCGTCATGGTGGTTGCCGGCGACCGCGGCCTGTGCGGCCCGTTCAACACGAACGTGAACCGCGCGACCGCGCACCTGATCGCCGCGCACCCCGAGTGGACACAGGTTCGGATCCTGCCGGTGGGCCGCAAGGCCGTCGAGTATTGGAAGAAGCGCAAACACCCGCTGACGGAGAAGACCTATTCCGGCATCTTCGCCACGTTGAAGTACGCGGACGCGAAAGAGATCGCCGGATTCCTCTCCGAGGAATTCCTCGCGGACCGGATCGACGCGGCCTACGTCGTCGTGAACGAGTTCCGCTCGGTTCTTTCGCAGGTGGTCGTGACCCGGAAGCTGCTGCCGCTCGCGCCGGAGGAGGCTTCCGCTGCGGCCCCTTCCGAGGGTCCGGGTGTCGAGTACATTTACGAGCCCGACGCCGTGACGATCCTCGCGTGGCTCCTGCCGCGCTACCTCGAGTTCACGATCTTCCGCGCACTGGCCGAATCCGCCGCGGCCGAAATGGGGGCGAAGATGACGGCCATGGGCTCGGCGACGAAGAACGCGGGCGACCTGATCGACAAGCTGACGCTGACCTACAACCGCGCCCGCCAGGCGCGCATCACCAAGGAACTGATCGAAATCGTTTCGGGCGCCGCGGCGCTGGAATAAGCGAAAAGGGGCAGACCATGGCGGAGCAGAACATCGGAAAGGTCGTCGCGATCATCGGGCCGGTCCTCGACATCGAGTTTCCGGAGGGCAAGCTCCCGGCGATCTACAACGCGATCCACATTCAGGACGAGGGCAAGGAGACCGGAGAGCCGATCGACGTCATCGCAGAGGTTGCCCAGCAGCTCGGCGAGAGCGTCGCCCGCTGCGTCTCCATGAAGGCCACCGACGGCATGGTGCGCGGCATGAAAGCCGTGGACCTGGGCTCGCCCATCTCTGTGCCCGTGGGCCGCGAAACGCTCGGCCGGATCTTGAACGTCCTCGGCGAGCCCGTGGACGGCCTCGGGCCCGTCAAGTCCAAGGAGCGCTGGCCGATCCACCGCGAACCGCCCAAGTACGACGAGCAGGCGACGTCCGTCGAGATGTTCGAGACCGGCATCAAGGTCATCGACCTGCTCGAGCCCTATACCAAGGGGGGCAAGACCGGCCTCTTCGGCGGCGCCGGCGTCGGCAAGACCGTCATGATTCAGGAGCTCATCAACAACGTCGCCATGCACCACGGCGGCTTCTCGGTTTTCGCAGGCGTCGGCGAGCGCACGCGCGAGGGCAACGACCTGTACCACGAGATGTCGGAGTCGGGCGTCAT
>JANMBR010000286.1:0-5179 GCA_031360505.1 Acidobacteriota bacterium | reverse complement strand
GCGCCGATCGCGATGCGAATGCCGATCTCCCGCGTTCTGCGGCTCACGTTGTACGCGACCAGGCCGTACAGGCCGGCGATGGCGAGCAGCAGGCCCACGGCGCCGAAGGTGCCGACCAGCCTCACCGCCACGCGCGGTCCTTCGACGGTCGAGTACCGGTAGAGGTCCTCGTAAGTCCTCGTCTCCAGCATCGGCATGTTCGCGTCGAGCGAGCGGACGATCGTCTTGACGGGCTGGATCAGCTGCAGCGGATCGCCGCTCGACTTCAGCAGGAGGACCATGCGCGCCACGGGATGCTGCGCGAGCGGCAGGTAGACGAAATCCCCGGCAGCCAGATCGGACCCGCTGCTGTACTTGATCGTGCGCGCGACGCCGACGATCTCGACGGGCGCGCCGTCGGCGCCATCGAGGCGAATGCGCTTGCCGACCGGGTCGGCGCCGGGCCAGAAGTGCTTCCCGAACTGCTCGTTGACGACGGCCACGTGCGGCGCGGCCGCGGTGTCGGAGGCGCGGAAGCCGCGTCCGTGCAGGATCGGGACCCCCATCGTCTCGAAATACCCCTCGTCGACGGTGTCCATCGTCGACGTCAGGTGCTCGCGGTCGCGCGGCATCTGGAACGCTTCCGGCACGAACGCCACGCGGTCGAAGCCCCCCAGGCCGCGTGGCGGGTTCTGCGTGAATCCCGCGCTGACGACTCCCGGAGCCTCGCGCACGCGCTCGGCCAGCTGCTCGTAGAAGCGCTGCGTCTGCGCCGCGTCGTACTGCGCCAGGCGCGGGTCAAACCGCACCATCAGCAGGTGATCCGTCGCATAGCCGGCTCCTCCCCCGATGCTGTGCTGAAATCCCCGGATCATCAGGAACGATGCCGCGAGCAGCATCATCGACATGGCAATCTGCGCCACCACGAGCGCGTTTCGGCCCCACAGTCGCTTGCCGCCACCCGGCTCGTCGCCGTCGGCCGCCTTGAGGCCCTTGACCAGGTTCGTGCGCGTGCTCTGCAGCGCCGGCGCGAGGCCGCAGAAGAGCGCGCTCAGGACCGATAGCGCGAGGCTCGCCATGAGCATGCGCCCGTCCATGCGGAACGGGATCTTGACCGGCAACTCAGCCGGAATGCTGAAGGTCTGCATGAGGTGAATGCCGAGGAATCCGACCGCGATCCCGCCCAATCCCCCGAGCAGCGCGAGGACCAGGCTTTCGGTGAGGAGCAACCGGATCAGCCGGAAACGACCCGCGCCGATCGCCAGCCGTATGGCAATCTCCCGCGTCCGCGTGCGGGCGCGGCTCAAGAGGAGTCCCGCGGCGTTCGTGCATGCCACCAGGAGCACGGCAAGCGCCAGGGTCGTGAAGATCACGCTGAACTTCCAGTTGACGTCGCTATCCTGGGTCCGCATCTGGAACATAGTGCGCACGGCCGCGCCGCGCTCGCGATTCACCTTCGGGTACTCGCGCTCGAAATCCCGCGCGACGACGGCGAGCTCGTTCTGCGCCTGTTTCAGCGAGGTGCCCGGCTTCAGGCGCCCCCGCACCGTCAAGCCGCGATCGTCGCGGTCCACGAAGAAGTCCTTCTTTGGACTGGCCGAGAACACGCGCGCCATCGAGAGCGGGATGTAGAAGTCGGGACGGTCGAAGATATACAGCCCAGTGAACGTCTCGGGCGCCACGCCGACGATCGTGAAGTCTTTTCCGTTCAGGCGGACGACCCGGCCGACGGCGGAAGGGGCGCCCGCGAGCTCACGCTGCCAGAAGTCCCACGAGAGGACCACCACGGCGTCGCGGCCGGGCGTTTCGTCTTCGTCCGTCCGAAACCCGCGCCCGAGGTGCGGCTCGACGCCGAGCGCCCGGAAGTAATTGCCGGAGACCAGCATTCCGCCCCGGACGAGCGGCGTGGCCTCGCGCTCGGCGCTGAAGCCGACGGTCGAGAGCGGCGCGTTGGCGATCACGCCGTCGTAGCTCTTGGTCCGGTCGCGGATGTCGAGGTACTCGCGGTAGGAGAAGGATTCGAAGCCGTTGTCGTGCGAGGTGCTGACGAGCGTGACCACGTCGCCGGGATGCGGCACCGGGTACGGGCGGAAGATCAGGGCATCGAGCATGCTCAGCGGCGTCGAGGTCATGCCGATCCCGAGCGCGATGGTGACGACCACGAGGGCGGTCAGGCCGGGCGTGCGGCGCAGGCTCCGGACGGCATAGCGCACGTCGTCCACGAAATCCGTCAGCCAGTGGACGCGCCGCGCGTCGCGGATTTCCTCTTTCTTCTGGTCGAGCCCGCCCATCGCGCGCAAAGCGCGGTATCTCGCATCCTCCGGAGAAAGCCCCTCGGCGATGCCTTCCTCGATCTTGCGCTCCAGGTGAAACTGCAGCTCCTCGTCGAGCTCGTTCTCCATACGGCGGCGGCGGAAGATGGACTTCAACCTCATCGGCGCCGTGAACCACCAGTGCTCAATGCGCATGGCCCTACGCCTCCGCGAGCTGAACGACGTGCGAGATGGCGTTCGACAGCCGCTTCCAGTTCGCCTTTTCCGATTCGAGCTCTCTTCTCCCGAGGCGGGTGAGCGAGTAAAACTTCGCGCGCCGATTGTTTTCCGTCTGCTTCCACTCGGCCTCGATCCATCCCTCCTGCTCCAATTTGTGCAAGGCCGGGTAGAGAGATCCTTCGCTGACCTGCAGCACGTCTCCGGAGATCGAGGTCAGGCGAAGGTTGATGGCCCACCCGTGAAGAGGCTGCAGCGCCAGGATCTTCAGGAGCAGCAAGTCCAGAGTGCCCTGGACGAGGTCGGTTGGTTTGCTCATATCGGTTTCCTAGGGGAGTCTACGGCAGACTCCCCTCGGTAAGCAAGGGGAATCACGACCGGGCGAAAAGCCCCCGGGTGACAATTCCCTGTCATACGAAACCCCGGCCCGAACCCACTCAGGTACGCAAGGACTCAATGACGCCAGCCGAGACCAGTGCGGAGATCGAGAAGCTTCACGCGGCCGGTTTCGCCTGGTCCATGGCGTGCTGCGGACGAAACCGGGAGGGGGCCGAAGACGTGTTACAGGCGAGCTATCTGAAAATCCTCGACGGCCGGGCTCGGTTCGCGGGCCGCTCGAGCTTCAAGACCTTCCTCTTTGGCGTGATCCGCCGCACCGCCGCCGAGCAACGTCGTAGGACCGCCATCCGCCGCGTGATCTTCGCAAGCGCGATACCGGCGCAACCTCCCGCCGGCGAGGGCGCTTCGGTCGATCGGCTGGCATTTCGGTCGGCGCTCGCGAGGCTGGCCCGGCGGCAGCGGGAGGTTCTCGAGCTCGTCTTCTCCATGGGCATGACGCTCCAGGAAGCCTCCGAGACACTGTCGATCTCCGTCGGATCTGCCCGAGTGCATTACGACCGCGGCAAGAAACGCCTGGCCGCGGTTCTCAAGAGGAGGTCGTGAGCATGCGCTCCGAAGATCTCGACCGCGAAATCGCGCGTCTCTTCGACGAAGAGCGCCGCGCCGACGAGGCCTCTGCGCCCGCCCTGCGCGAGCTGCTGGCGCGCCCGAACAGCCGCCGGACGTCCTGGAAGCGGGGCATCGGGCGGATCGCGCTCGCTACGGCAGCAGCCGCCGCCGCGACCGCAGGCGTCCTCCTGCTTCGGCCTGCGCACCACCGCGACGGCGGCCCGGTGACCGAGCCGCCGGCGGCCTCGCAGCTGGCGAGCTGGAAGGCGCCGACCGACGCGCTGCTCCGGACCCCCGGATCGGAGCTCTGGACTCGCGTTCCAATTCTCGTTTCACGTTCCTCGCCCGTACTGGACCCCGCTCACCCTGCCCAAACGACGAAAGGAGTCGGAGAATGAAATTCCTATTGGGACTCTGCCTGGTTGCCCTTCTGCCCGCCGCCCTGCCGGGCCAGGGCGCGAACGCGGGAGACGATCCCTTCGCCGCGTATCTGTTTCCGCCCGACCGCGTCATGAGCCACAGCCTCGAGATCGGCCTCGATGACGCACAGAAAGTCGCGATCCGAAACGAGGTGCAGAAGGTCCAGCACAAGTTCCTGGACCTTCAGTTCGAGCAGCAAGGCGAGTCGGAAAAGATGGTCCGGCTCCTCCAGGAGAAACCGGTGGACGAGACGAAGGTGCTCGCCGAGGTCGACCGGATCCTGGCGCTCGAGAAGGAGATCAAGAAGATGCAGGTCTCCCTCCTCGTGAGGATCAAGAACCTGCTGACCCCGGCGCAGCAGGGCAAGCTCACCGAAATCCAGAAGGCGACCGGAAAGTGAGGTTTCGCGCCCTCGCCGCCGTGATGGCGGCGCTCGCGACCGCCGGCGTGGCGCAGGCTCAAGCGACCCGCGGGCCCGTCGTTCGAGCGCGACCCCGGCCGCAACCGCGCGTCGAGGACAACCGGTCCGCCGCCCCGGAGATCGTCTTCATGGCGCCCGGCATTCCCGGAGGCGGCCTCGTCCAGGAAATCTTCACGATGAACCTCGATGGCTCCGCTCTCACGCAGGTCACGCGCGACGGCCTGAGCAAGTTTCTCCCGCATTTCTCTCCCGACGGGAAACGGCTGGTCTACACGAAGTTCCTGGTGGGTCAGTACAACGACGTCAACGCGCAGACGGACGTCGTGATCTACGATTTCGCCACGAGAGTCGAAACAGAGCTCACCCACACCGGCGTGTCGTTCCAACCCGTCTGGTCGCCCGACGGGCGGCGCATCGCCTTCGGCTCGGTCAACGGCGACGCGTTGTGGATCATGAATGCCGACGGCTCGGGCCTGCGGCTGATCGGCGCGCCCAGTGGCGCGGATGGCGACAAGAGATGGAACGACTTCGCCTGGTCGAGCGACGACTGGATCCTCTTCACCGTCGGCCAGTTCACGGGCGACTGCTTCAAGGCCCGCATGGACAAGATCCGCCCCGACGGAACCGATCGCACGCAGGTCACCGACGGCGGACCCAACTGCACGCCCCACGACCGGGAGCAGAACGGCGATGCCGATCCCGGCTTCAGCGCAGACGGCAGGACGATCTACACCTCGCGCGGATTCCCCCGCCCGCCGGCGGGTCTGCCGGACAACACGGAGCGTCGCCTGTACGCAGTCTCGAGCGACGCCTGGACACCGGGCAAGCCGGAGACCGACCTGAGCCTGCCTTCCGCGCCGGACTGCATCGAGGGCGTGCCCAAGGGCTCGCCGGACGGAACGCGGATCCTGCTCTTCCGCGC
>JANMBR010000270.1:0-2982 GCA_031360505.1 Acidobacteriota bacterium | reverse complement strand
CTACACGCACGCCAGCATGGGCGCGTTCTACGAATGGAGCGGCGATACAAAGGCGGCGCTCGAGACCTACTCGCGCGCGCTGCCGATCCTCGAGTCCCTCGTCGCGGCCGATCCCAGGAACGCGGACGCGCGCCTCCTGCTTGCGGAGACGTGCAATAGCGTCGGCTACGGACAGGTGATCGCAGGGGTCGCGGCGGCAGGCCTTGCGAATCTCGAACGAGCGCGAGCACTGCTCGAGCCCATTGCCGTCTCCGATGCCGCCAACGTCCGCGCCGCACTTGCGCTGGCTCGGCTTTACGAGAGTTTTGGAGCGGCGCACGCCGGCAACCGCGCCGAGGCCCTGCGCTGGTACCGCAAGAGCGAGGCCGCCTACCTCGGCCTGCGGTCCCGCGACGCGCTCGACCCGCAGGCGGCCGGCGAGCTCGAAGCAGTTGCCGCGAAGGTCGCGGCGGCTACTGCAAACTGAACGTCTTGACCATGAATACGGCCATCTGGCCGCGGGTGGCCGGGTCCGTCGGGCAGTAGTTCCCGCTGCCGCAGCCGCCCGTGATGTTTCGGGCGACGAGCTCGTAGATCCAGGTGGCAAAGGGGCTCGCGCAGGGCACGTCGCCAAAGGTCGCCGTCACGCAGGCCGGAGGCGCGTAGCCTGTGCCCTCGAAGGTCTTGAGCAGGAGCACGGCCATCTGTTGGCGCTTGACGGGATCGGTCGGGCAGTAGGTGGTTGCGCCGCAGCCGCCCGTGATGCCCTCGGCGACGAGCTCGTTGATCCAGGGGGCAAAGCCCGAGGAGCAGGGCACATCGGTGAAGACCGCGACGGTGCAGGGCGGCGGCGTGTAGCAGAGCCCGTGCTTGGCCTTCATCAGAAACACGGCCATCTGCTGGCGCAGCGTGGGCTGGTCCACGCCGTAGAGGCCCCCGCCGACACCCGCGGTGATCGCATTGGAGACGAGCGTGGTGACGTACGAATGGAACTGCTGGCTGCCGGGGACGTCGAGAAAGTCTGCGACCCAGGCCTTGGGGAGAGTGCCCGTCGTGCTGTCGGGGGTCGTCACGGTCAGGTCGTTGACGGTGCCCGCGGCGAGTGCGGGCGAGGTGGATTGCAGAGTGTGATCGTTCACGAACGTGACGGGAATCGAGACGCCGCCGACGGTCATCGTCGTCGGGTCGGCGAAGTCGGTGCCGGCGATCCCGATCGCCGTTGCGCCGGAGGCGGGGCCCGAGGCCGCGCCCGTCAGCGCAAACACGATGCGCTGCGAAAACTCGGAGGTGTTGCCGACCGGGTCGGTCGCCGTCGCGGAGATGCGGGCGCCCGCCTCCGTGGCGACGGGGAGTGTCACGTCGATCGTCGCGTTGCCCGAGCCGTCGGTCGTGACCGGGGAAGACCCGAGGTAGGTCTCGCCCCCGAGGAACTCCCGGGGAAAGTTCGAGCAGGCGGCGTTGGCGAAGAAGTCCAGGTCGAACGTCGCGGAGGGCGCGCTCCTGAACTTGCCGGTGATATGCGTATTTCCGGCGCCCGGGGCCGAGGACAGGATGATCGGAAAATTCTGCAGGTTGTTGGGGCCTGTGTCGGCGTCGCCCGGATCATTCGGGGTGGGGGAGCTGCTTCCGAAAGCAATGCCGAGGCTCTTGTTGGAGAAGATCAGATTGGCTCGGATCTCATTCCCGGTGCCGGCGGTCGATTCCAAGAAGATCCCCGCGCCGGCGGAGAAGCTGGAGCCGCCATTGTGGGCGATCGTGTTGCCCGCTCCCACGCTCGTCCCGCCGATATGGTTGTTCTGCGTCAGGCACCCGAGGTAGATGCCGCCCTGGAAGTTCCCGAGGGGGTTGGTTCCCGAGGCATCGACCCCGATCCAATTGCCCTGGATCACGTTGTCCTGGCTGACGGCCACGCAATCGTAGGACATGCTGATGCCATAGCCGCCGTTGCCGGAGATCACGTTGCCCTCCCCGGCGGCGGAGCCTCCGATTTCCACTTCCGAGCCGGGGAACAAGGCGATGCCCGCGCCGCCGCCGAGCGGCCCTGTCCCGCTGGCGTCGGTTCCGATGTAGTTGCCCTGCACGGCGACACCGCTGACCGGCCCGAAATCGCCTTCGAGCCGGATGTTCGCCCCGAGGGAGCTGTTGGTTCCATTGGCCGAGATCACGTTGCGATCGCCGGGGCTTGGTCCTCCGACGTTGCTGTTGGGAGTGCGAAGAAAAACGCCCCAGGTGCCGCAACCGGCAGCCAGCATTCCCGACGGGTCCGTTCCGATGAAGTTGCCCCGAATGGTGTGACCGCCGAGCGCCCCGCCGCCCGTCCCGTCGATGTAGATACCCACGTAGCTGAACCGGTTGATCACGAGTCCCTGGATCACGGTACTGTTCGACCGCACCTCGAACGCTATGGCGTTGCCCACGATCTGGCTCCCGTCGAGCTCTACCAGCAACACCGCGTTGTCGCCGACGGCGAGCGTGTTCGGGCTCGACCCGGGCTGCGTGTAGCCATCGATGATCACCGGGTCGGTGACGGCGGGCAGCTGCGAAGCCGGCTTGATCGTGCAGACGGACGGCGCACCCGCGCAGCCAGCGCCCGTGATGTTGAAAGCGATCGTGTCGAGGACGCCGGGACTCGCGTTGGAGTCCGTGATTGCCTGGCGCAGCGACCCGGCGCCGCTGTCCGCGGTGTTCAGAACCGTGTACGTGGCGGCTGCGGCGGTCGTCGCGCAAGCCAGAGCGAGCGAAGCAAGGAGAAATTTCATGGTGGCGATGCTATTGCAAATGGAAGGGTTTGGCCATGAAGGCCGCCACCTGGTCGTGGTGGTCCTCATGGCTCCGGGAATGAGCCGGCATCCGCACCCGCTCCCGCGCGGGCCGGCCCACGCGGGCGCAACGATCTGCTCAGGGAAGCTGGAACGTGTTGAACAGGAACGCGGCCATCTGATCGCGGCGAACAGACTGAGTGGGGCAGTAGTTGCCGCTCCCGCAACCCCCGGTGATGCTCTC
>JANMBR010000267.1:0-2682 GCA_031360505.1 Acidobacteriota bacterium | reverse complement strand
ATCGAGGTCGTGGCGAAGGTCCTCGACGGCTGCGGCGTCAACGGCCGCTACTGGATTCTCGCCGGAGGCCTGACGAACGTCGAAGCGGCCCTCGTCGTGACCGACACGAAGACCGGCATCGCGAAGACCTACGAAAATCCCGCCGGCACGGCCTTCCGCCCGATCCAGGACACGGCGGCGTTTGCGACGTGCCCGTAGGGGAGCGGCGAAACCCTAGCGCGCCCCCTGCACCAGGAAGAGGTGCGACGCCATGCGGCGGACGGTCAGGGCGTAGCTCTTGCCGTCGTCGCTCAGGGCGATCGGGGCGATCTGGACGGCGCCGGTCAGGTCGGCGGGGCCGAGGGTCTTGTACGGCTCGCGGCGGCCTGTCGCGAGGTCGAGCTTCTCGACTTTCACGGGCACGTCCGACCAGAGGCTGACCACGATCAGGGATTTGCCGTCGGCGCTCCAGCGCACGACGGCGTCGTCGGGCGTGGCGCCCGGGACGGGATGGGCGGGCCCGCCGTCGACCGGGTAGAGCTTCTGTCCTCCACTGCTTTCCCGAACCAGGACCTGCAGGCCGTCGGGAGACACGAAGCCGTCGGTCGTTCCCTCGGGGGTCATCGGGCGCGGCTTTCCGCCATCGATGTCCTGAACGTAGCAGCGCACGGCGTGGCCCGGCTCGTGGCCGCAGGCCAAAACGCGCTTTCCGTCGGGAAAGAACGCCGCGGTTTCGTAGCTGACGAGGCCGCCGCGCTCGAGCTTGCGCGGCTGCCCGGCCCCTGTGGAATAGATGACCAGTTGGGCCGGATCCGTGGGAACGTCCGAGAGCACGAGCTTTCCATCGCGCGTGATGTCGAGGGCGGCGCCATCACCGAGCCGCACCACCGGTGATCCGTCGGTCTTGCGCAGTGCGGTCGAGTAGTACTTCCCGACGCGCGCGCTCTCTTCCGTGACGAGCAGCGTCTTGCCGTCCGGCGTCAACGCGACCGCGTAGGTCAACTCGAGCCAGGCGAGGTTGCGCTCCCGCTCCTGGCCGGGAGCGAGGACCGGAACCTCTTTCCAATGGACGTCGCGGCTCGCGATGAGGCGGCCGTCGGGGGCGGCGTCGAGCACGGTGAGCCCGCCGGCGCTCTGGACGATGCTGCGCCGCCTCCCGTCGAGCCTCATGGCGTAGATCTCGAAGTCGTAGTACGACGTTCCGGCGGAGAACAGGATCTCGCTTCCGTCGCCGGACCAGGCGAGCCCTTCCAACGCACCGTTCCCCGCCGAGAGGACGGTCTTCTTTCCCGAAAGGTCGACGACGGCGAGCGAGCCGCGGTCGTCGTACTTGATCGGGTGCTCGAAGAACGCGATCCGGTCGCCGCGCGGAGAGAATCGCGGATTGCTGAAATAGCCGCCGGTCTCGGCCAGCACCTTGCCGAGCGGGAACTCGAGGCGGTCCTTCCCGTTCACGTCGCGCGTGACCGCGAGGTCCGATCCGTCGGGGTTCCAGTCGGCTTCGCGCACGCCGTCCGCGATCTCGCGGGGCGCGCCGCCTTCGAGCGGCATCCTCGCTAGCGTGCCGAGAAAAACGCTATGGCGCAGGTAGCGCGGATGGGTCAGGACGGCGAGCTCACCCTTCGAGGAGATCGAGAGGAGCGCCATTCCGGGCTGACCGGTCGGCGCGGTTCCGGGGTAGTCCGGCCGCAGCGAGTAGATCTGGGGCGCATTGCCGGTGGGCGCCGCGCAGTAAACGATGGTCTTGCCGTCGGGCGAGAAGCGGGCGTTGAAGATCGGCTCCTGGCGGAAGGTGAGCTGCGCGAAGGTGATGCCCGCGGACTTCGCGTGGGCCGGCTTCCGGTGGCCGAGCGCGTACCCGGCCGCGAGGGCGAGGAGCGCGAACACGGCCGCGATGCCGATCCGACGGCCATTGACGGAACGCCGCCCGATGGCGGCTGGGCCGCCCGGCGCCGTCGCCGAAACTCCCGAAAGCGCATCGAGGTCAAACGCCAGGTCGTGCGCGGAGTGAAATCGCTGCTCGGGATTCTTTTCGAGGCAGTGACGGATGATGCGCTCGAGCGCCGGCGGGACATTCTGGTTCGTGACGGACAGGTCCGGCGGGTCCTCCTTCAGGATCGCGGACATCGTGTCGGCGGCGGAGTCCCCGTGGAACGCGCGCCGGCCGGAGAGCATCTCGTAGAGAATCGCGCCGAAGGAGAAGATGTCGCTCCGCGCATCCGCGGGCTTTCCGCGCACCTGCTCGGGGGACATGTAGCCGAGCGTGCCGAGGACGACGCCCGGCTCCGTGCCCGCGGTCGCCGTCGGGAGGTTCGTGTTCTGGCCGCGCTCCTCCGTGTGCGTGAGCTTGGCGAGGCCGAAGTCGAGGATCTTCAGTCGGCCGTCGTTGGTGACGAAGATGTTTTCGGGTTTCAGGTCCCTGTGGACGATCCCCTTCTCGTGCGCCGCCGCGAGACCGTGGACAATCTGGAGCGAGTAGTCGATCGTCTTGCGCGCCGAGAGCTTGCCGCCGGCGAGGACCGCGCGGAGCGTCTCGCCCTCGAGCAGCTCCTGGACGACGTAGGGTGCGTCTTCGTGCGTCCCGATGTCGTAGACCGCGGTCACGTTGGGGTGGTTGAGGACGCCTGCCGCCTTCGCTTCCTGCTCGAACCGGCGCAAACGGTCGGCGTCCGCGGAGAAGGAGGCAGGGAGGACCTTGATCGC
>JANMBR010000247.1:0-2343 GCA_031360505.1 Acidobacteriota bacterium | reverse complement strand
GCAGCGGGTTTCTGGCTTCCGCGAGGGCGTGCCACTCGAACTCATCTGGTGGTCGCGGGACCACGCCGAGTCGTCGATCGACGCGATCCTCCTCGGCGAAACCTCGTCGGCTGCTGACGCGATCGTCAACGGCATAGCTCTACGAACAGCCGGCTCACTATCGCGGTGGCAAGCGCGCCTTAGCGACTATCCGGACGAGCTTGCGGCCGCACGGATCGAAGCAGCTGCTCTGACTTGGGGCGGTTTTGCGCCCGCAGGGTTGTTGACCCTCGCCCGCCCCGGCGAGCAGCTCGCGCGCATCGAGCGAATGCTCGATGATGCCTCCCGCGTCCTTCGCATCGTGTATGCGCTCAACCGGGTCTGGCAGCCAACGCACAAGCGTCTCGCTGCACGCGTCGCGACACTCCCGGTGAAGCCTGTTCGACTCGCGGAGCGAATCGAAGAGGCCTTCTCAGAGCCAGACCCGCGGCGTGCACTGCTTGTCATGACCGAACTGCAGGCAGAGACCGTCGCTCTCGCGCCGGATGGCGCGAACGTGAACCGCGCGCGCTCGTGGCTGGCGGCGGGTGCGAACCTGCTGTCCTCCCGCGAACCGCTCAACCTCGGGCCATCCGCAGCGCCGTCTGCTCGAAGTCGTGACGATCGTGCACGATGATGGCTCCGAGCCAGCGACCCACGCAATGAGGATGCGAGCGAAGTACCAGCGACTCCTGCCGGGAGGATGACGATGGCAAAGAAGACGTACGGCAAAACAATGAGCGGAGCTCCGATCACCGACGAGCTCGTTGCCCAGCTAGCCCAGAAGGCCGAGGGCGGCTACGACGTCGACGCGACGTTACGCCGCCGAGGCGGGCGCCCACCTATCGGCTCAGCAGCCGCAAGCGTGGAATCCGTGCGGCTCGAGCCGGAGTTGCGCAAAGCGCTCCTACAGCGGGCACAACACGACCAGGAAACGACCTCTTCGGTGATCCGGAAGGCCCTCCGCAAGTACCTCAACGTCGCCTGACCGGCGCAAGCGGCCTTCGCCGAGAATGACATCGAGTTCCATCCTCAACTTGCCGGAAGCCCTCGGCCTCGCAGAGCAAGTCGATGTCGTGGTGGACACGTGCCGCGGACTGCTGATTTAACTCGTCGGCCCAGCCGCCGAACACCCACACTCTGATTCCGTACGACGCGATGGCCTGCTCCCCGGTAGGGCGTTGACACCTCAGGCGACATTCTGAATCGAGTCAGCCGCCGCCGCCCGAGTCTGCGCCAGCTACCGGACGCTGCCACCCGGCGAGAATGACATTGAGTTCAGGAATGTCCCTTGAGCTGACGACCGAGAGTCCGCGGCGAACCTACGTCAGGTGATCGCCGCTGAGGCAGACACGGCCACGCGTCATGTCCGACGCTTGTCTCCTACGGCCCAACGCCGTGGGCGAACGTCATGAGGTCGTTGCTGAAGCGCACCGGGTCATCCCAGCGGGGAGTGTGCCCGACGTCGGGGTAGACGAGGACGTCGGCATCGGGGATCGAGCCTGCGAGGTGGTCCTGCATCGCTCGGGAGACCACGGCGTCGGCGTCGCCCCAGACCAGAAGCGTCGGTGTCTGGATGAGCGGAAGCTCGGTCTGGTCGTCGTACGCAAGGAGCCCGGCGAACGTCTGCTTCCATACGCGTGCCGGGACCGCGAGGATCTCCTCCACGAGCAGGTCGACCAGGTCGGGCGCCACGTTCTGCGACGACGTGTTGACGACGAACGACCGTGCGAAGTCCGGACTGATGGGATCGTCCAGGTCGGAGACGACAGACTCGACGAAGCGGAGCAGCTGCGCGTCGTCTCGGAGCGTCGCCGGAGACGCTTCGAGGAGCAGCCCTGCGACTCGATCTGGATGATCGAGGGCGACTCTCCGGGCGACGAGGCATGAGCCCGAATGGCCCGCCAGGACAGCCCGCTCGATGCTGAGGGCGTCGAGCAGCGGCACCACGTCGGCGGCGAAGTCCTCGACCCGGTATCCCATCTCCGGCTTGCCGGACTCGCCGTGTCCGCGCTGAGACACGGCGATGGCGCGGACGCCGTGCGGCAGGAGATCGAGGACTGGCTGGTAGGAGCGCCACGAGTCGGTCGGCCCAGGGAGCATGAGCACGGCCGGACCAGACGGGTCGCCCTGGTCCGCATACGAGAGCGTCAGACCCGGGGCGACGGTGACTTTCGGCATACGGGGACTGTACGCCGCGCCTCCGCGCCTCTGGCCTGCCGTGCCGGGCTCGCCGCACAGCACTCGCCTGCGCCAGAGTTCAGAAATAGCCCCTGAAGAGGCGGGGCCGGGAACGGCGGTTCTATGCTCTCTCAATCGGTAGGG
>JANMBR010000229.1:0-2417 GCA_031360505.1 Acidobacteriota bacterium | reverse complement strand
AGCAACGCTGCCTAACACGCGCATGCAGCGGACTCGCGCAACGCCATCGGCTCTTCGCACGCAGCTGTAGCGCCGCCCGTTAGGCAGCGTACGGGGCCCGGATGGCAGCTCTTCCTGGTGGTCCTGATCGAGTCTTGGAACGGTGAGATGATTTCGGTGTCCCAGGAGAGAGCACTCATGATTCTCCTTGGCATCAGTCCAAAAAGCGAAATGGCGGCGACTTCGACAGCGAAGACGAATGTGTCGTTGGGGGAGTCGGCTTGAGAGGCAATCGCACCGCCGCCGGCTTGGAATCAGCAACGCTGCCTAACACGCGCATGCAGCGGACTCGCTCATCGCCTTCGGCTCTTCGCTCGCCGCTGATGCGCTGCCCGTTAGGCGGCCGGAAGGACCCATGAACGGCGTTAGCGCGGTGGAGCCTTCACGGCGCCCGGGCTTGGCATGGCTCGTTCCCGCGAAGGTCCTGCTCGTAAACGGCGTTGTTGCCTGTGCAGCGGTAGTAGCGCTACTGACGCACGGCTTTCGTTGGTGGATCCTAGGCTGCGCGCTAGCGATCTCGATGAGTGGTTTGCTGGTTTGGATGTGTGCTCGGATGCTGGTGGGGGGCTCCGAGCTCGAGGCGGTCCTGCCGAGGCGGACCCGACAGGTCATAGGGGTCGGCCACTTGGCGGCTGCGGTCGCGTTCGGCCTATCCGCGATTGCCAACCAGGAACTCGTAGGGTCAGTTGCCGGCGGCAGTTGGAGCGTCCTGATGGCTCTTTTTGTGCTGAACATGCCGGCGCTTTTCGCCGCTCGGCCGGCCGCCTAACACGCGCATGCAGCGGACTCGCTCATCGCCTTCGGCTCTTCGCTCGCCGCTGATGCGCTGCCCGTTAGGCGCCGCAAAGGAGCAAGGTTGCTGAGAGACGGGTCGAGGTTTGCATCGATCGGAGCGATCGTCATCAGCCTGTCCGTAACCGGCTCGTCAACGTCTGTCGCGCAGACCGGAGCCGTCACGATCGCAGGCCTGATGGGGGGCAATACACTGGTTCCACTCGCACAACTTGTCTCGGGACGTTGGGTGAGGACGTGGCCGGCGCCCGACGAACAGACCGAAAGGAAGATCGTTAACTTGGCGGACATTCCGCACGCTTGGTACCCCGTTCGTGGCGGAATACCCAAGGAGTGGTTTCTCTGGGCTGACGACATCGCTGGTGCGCCGGTCCGAATTACAAAGCCGACCCTCGCGGAGGCGCATTGCGTGGCGGTCTGGGGCTTGGGGACAAGGCTTTCCGTTTCTGGTCACGAGACGACGGCGATCGCCACGAGTGTCCAATCCGGTGTTCGCCCGTTCGGATTCTCCACGGTATGGCCAGGTGGAGATATGCGGCTGACCGCATTTCTCCGCGCGCAGTTTGATAGAGCGGAGGTAGCCGCGATCACCGTTGGGCGAAAAGATGCCGGTACCCTTTTGGCGAAGCGGCCTGCTTGCGATCCGGTGTACATGCTGAACTGCGCCACCTTGGCTAACGGCGATGACCAGCTGTGCGCGTTTGAGGCGTCTCGGCTGCTCGGAACCAAGCCCGATGAGGCCTATCCCGAGTGCCTTGACACGACCACTGTTCAAGGCTGGTTCAAGGCAACGCCGGCGGATGGCCCCACGCTACTGCAGATCAGTGGCGCGCTAACGGACTGCGACGCCAAGGAACTCAGAACCGTCCTGCCCTCGATATTGATCGAGGTCAACGGCCGTAGTTTCGTGGTCGCCAGGGAACACGGTTACGAGGACGAGAGCTTTGCGGTCTTCGAGCTGCAGGGCGGCGAGCTCACGCAGGTCCTCGCGATTCCCGGGGGTGGCTGTTGAAAGCCACTCAATGGGCTGGCGGCGGCGCCTAACACGCGCATGCAGCGGACTCGCTCGTCGGCTTCGCCTCCTCACTCGCCGCTGATGCGCTGCCCGTTAGGCCGCGCAAGCACCAGAGAGGCGATGGCTCCATGCTGTGGTTGATCCTTTTGTGGGCGATCCCAGTTGCTGCGTTCCTCTGGGCGCGTCGGCACGCGCTGGGAAGGCTGTGGCAGATCACTGGACTCGCTCTGGGTGCGGTCATCTCGCCGGCGGCCACGGGGCTTTACGGCCTCTACTTCCTGGGCCCTCTCGTGGCCCTGGTCGGCCTCATCGCTCTTCCTCTCGCAATGATCCACGGGGAGCCTGGGTACGACCTCGCCATTCGGCTTGGCCTCATTCAGCCACGAACTACCGTTGAGGGAGCGCAGGGCGTGTATGTCGAAGTCCTTAATGGGGCTATTTGGGCAGCAGTCTACGGATCGCTGGGGTGGCTATTTGACCGGCTCCGCTCGAGAAAGAAGGCGCATGTTTCTCTTCCGGGCGCGGCCTAACACGCGCGTGCAGCGGACTCGCTCGTCGGCTTCGCCTCCTC
>JANMBR010000206.1:0-8236 GCA_031360505.1 Acidobacteriota bacterium | reverse complement strand
TCGACGGTGCGCCGGTGCAGCGCGATAGTTTGCTGGGCCAGGTGTACGCGCTGACCGAGCACACCGTGGTGGTGGAGTTCAACGACCTGGCCGCGCTGGAGGCGGCGCTGGCCGGCGGCGACGTCGCCTGCGTGCTGGCCGAGCCGGTCATGACGAACATCGGGATCGTGCATCCGGAGCCCGGCTTTCACAGTGCGCTGCGCGAGATCACGCGCCGCACGGGAACACTGCTCATCATCGACGAAACCCACACGATCTCGGCGGGGCCGGGCGGCTACACGCGGGCGCACGGCCTCTCGCCGGACATCCTGACGATCGGAAAGCCGATCGCCGGCGGCGTGCCCGCGGCAGTCTACGGACTGTCGGCCGAAGTGGCCGACCGGATCCGCGCGGCGACCACCATTGAAGAGGCGGACACGGGCGGCATCGGCGGGACGCTCGCCGGCAACGCACTGTCGCTGGCCGCGATGCGTGCGACCCTCGAGCACGTCCTGACCGAGCAAGCGTACGCCAGGATGATCCCGCTCGCCGGCCGCTTCGCCGAGGGAGTCGAGGGCGTGATTGAGGAGCACCGGCTCCCCTGGCACGTCACGCAGCTCGGCTGCCGCGCCGAGTACTGGTTCCGCAAGACGCCCCCGAAGAACGGCGCCGAAGCCGCCGCATCGATCGATCCCGGTCTCGACCGGTACATGCACCTGGCCGCGCTGAATCGCGGAATTCTGATGACGCCGTTCCACAACATGGCGCTGATCTGCCCCGCGACGATAGAAGACGACATCGATCTCCACACGCGCGTGTTTCGCGAGAGCGTCGAGGCGCTGGTCGGGTAGGGTTCCATGGCCGAAGCCTGGATCGCGCCCTCGGCCCGCAGGGGCGAGGCTTGCCCCGCCCGCCCGCCTCTGCACACCGTGACTCTTGCGGGCGGCCCAAGGGCCGCCCCTACGACGCCCTGATTCGATCGACTCCACACAGAAGCGCAGAAATCGCCGCGATACGATCCCCCTGCGGAGGCTGGAGCCATGGCGAACAGCTGTTCAAGTCTCATCGCGATTCTCCAGCTCGCCTGCTCGGGCGAGCTCGCGGCTGGATACGCCAACCGCGGTCACTGGCACTCCGTGTCCGACCCCGAGGAGCCCGCGCGCAGCTAAAACGCGCCGTCCGGGACCGTCCGCAGCGATCGGGAATCCGCGGTGAGATGTGATTTTTCGCGCTTCTGCGGCGAATAACATGTCGAGAGCCAGAAGCCGAATGACCACAACCCCACCCCAAGACCGCTTCCTGGCGCTCCTCGACGAGCACAGGAAGATTCTCTACAAGGTCGCCAACGCCTACTGCCGCAACGCGGAAGACCGGCGCGACCTCGTCCAGGAGATCGTCGTCCAGCTCTGGCGCAGCTTGCCGCGGTTCGACGAACGGGCCCGGTTCTCCACCTGGATGTACCGGATCGCCATGAACGTGGCGATCTCCTTCTACCGGAGCGAGAGCCGGCGGACGCAGCGGACGGAGCTCGTCGAGGAGCCCATCCTCGAAACCCTCGCGGTGGACCGCGCGGCGCCGGAGGAATCCTCGGACGACATCCGTCAGCTCCACCGCTTCATCGGGGAGCTCGACGAGCTCAACCGGGCCCTCGTGATCCTGTACCTCGACGGGAACAGCCACGAGACGATCGGCGAAATTTTGGGCATCTCGGCGAGCAACGTGGGAACGCGCGTCGGCCGCATCAAGGAACGACTTCGCAAGGATTTCGATCGGGTTGCAAACCGTTAGGACTGGAGGCGAACGTGGAACTGGATGACCTGAAAGTGAAGTGGGCGCAATACGACGCGAAGCTCGAGAAGAGCATCCGGCTCAACACGCGGCTCCTGCGCGAGTCGCGCTTGACGCGGGTTGACGCGGCGCTCCGGCCGCTGTCACGCTGGATCGTTCTCGAAACGCTCCTGAACGTCCCGGCCGTTCTTCTGCTCGGCTCCTTTCTCGGAGACCACATTGGCGAACCACGCTTCGCCGTGCCGGCCGCGCTGCTGCTCGCGTGCGCCATCGCGATCCTGAACGCCGGCATCCGCCAGTGGGTGGCCCTCCGCGCGCTCGACTATGGGGCTCCGATCCTCGTGGTCCAGAAGAGGCTCGCCGCGCTGCGCGTCAGCCGGATTCGGACGACCAAGTGGGTCCTCCTGCTTTCGCCGCTGCTGTGGGCACCGCTGCTGATCGTGGGCATCCAGGGTCTCGTCGGCGTGGATCCCTATGCCTTCCTCGATGCGAAGTGGCTGGCCGCCAACGTGCTCTTCGGCCTCGTGGTCCTCGTCGTGATGCTCTGGATCTCGAGGCGCTACCTCGATCGCGGGAAGCAGTCGCCCGGACTGCAGCGCTTGCTGGACAGCATCGCCGGCCGCAGCCTCGCGTCGGCGACGGGACACCTTGACGAGATCGCGCGCTTCGAGCAGGAGCTGTAAAAGCCAATCCCGGGGCGCGTTAAGATCCACCGACGTCGTCTCGCCCCCGGGCGGGGACCCAAGGAGGAAGGCATGAAGCTCGGATCCCTCGCGCTCGCCCTGTCCGCCGCTTTGCTCGCGACGTCCGGCTCGCCCGCGGCCGCGCAGGACCCGCTCGAGTTCGCGAAGTTGAAGAACTTTACGGCACAACGGTCCTCTTCCAGCAATCCCGACCCGGCCTCGAACAACGACAGCAAGCACCCCATCGCGGGAGAAACCGTGACGCTGGCGGACCTCGAGGGGCCGGGCGTGATCACTCACCTCTGGATCACAATCGCCGCCAACGAATACGGCTGGCCGCGTCTCATGCGCCTGCGCGTTTACTACGACGGAAGCTCCGAGGCGTCGGTCGATGCGCCGCTTGGCGACTTCTTTGCCGTGGGCCACGGGTTGGAGCGCACCGTCGAGTCCTCGATGATCCGCGCGAGCTCCGACGGCCGGGCCCGCAACAGCTACTGGCCGATGCCCTTTCGCAAGTCATGCCGGATCACGTTGACCAACGAAGGCCGCCGCAAGGTCGATCATCTCTACTACCACGTGGACTGGGAGAAGGTCCCCTCGCTGCCGTCGGACACGGCATACTTCCACGCGCGCTACCGACAGGAGCTGCCCGCGCCGGACGACGGAAGTCCGTATGTCTTCCTCGACGTGAAGGGCCGCGGGTTCTACGTCGGGACCGTGCTGTCGGTCGTGCAGCCCGAGGCGGGCTGGTTCGGCGAGGGTGACGATCGCTTCTTCGTGGACGGCGAGAAGAAGCCGTCGCTCATGGGCACGGGGTCCGAGGACTACTTCACGGACGCGTGGGGACTGCACGTGACGAACGGTTTATATGCCGGCGTCACGGTCGCCGACGGCACGGGCCTCGGGTCGCGGATGACGGGCTACCGCTGGCACTTCTGGGACCCGATCCCGTTCTCGAAGTCGCTGCACTTCGACATCGAGCATCTCGGCTGGACGTACAACCAGGACGGTGCGATCAAGTCCGCTTACGGCGTGCGCAACGACCTCATGTCCTCGGTCTCCTTCTGGTACCAGGATGGGATCGCGACCGGACTGCCGCAAGTACCCTACGGATCCGCCCGGCTGCCGCAGGGCAATGCCCTGCAGTTCGAGGTCGAGACTGTGATGGACGCGATCGTTGCCGAGAAGGGAAAGCCCTCCGTCGTTCGCGATCTCTTCTGGTCGAAGGACGTCGTCGTCTTCCAGGGCGAGGGGCCGGGCTCGAAGCTGACGGTCCCCTTCGATGTGGACGAGTCGGGCGATTACGAGCTCTACACGCAGGTCGCGCAGGGAGCGGACTACGGGATCTACACGGTGCTCCTCGACGGCAAGCCGCCGGTCGCGCCGGTGCTCGAGCATGAGCCGGGCGCGGACGTGCGCCCGCAGCTGTCTTTCGACGGATACGCGTACGAGACGTATGTCGGCATGGACTACCAGATCGGCTGGCCGCGGTTGACGAAGGGCCGGCACACGGTCACCTTCGTGTGCGTCGGCAAGAACGCGGCGTCGACGGGCTACGCGCTCGGCGTAGACAACCTCATCCTCGCGCGGACGGGGCCCGAGGGCTGGAAGATGGCCGCAGCGACACACGCGCCGAACATCCCCAGCGGGGTGGCCGCGCTGACGGCCTCGCTGTCGGATCCGGACGCGGTCGTGCGAGGCCTCTGTGCGCTCGAGCTCGCGCGGCGCGGCACGGGGGCGGCTCCGGCGCTGCCGGTGCTCGTCGCCCGACTCAAAGACCCGGACGCCAGCGTGCGGATGGCGTCGGCCATGGCGATCGCCGCGATCGGCCCCGGCGCGGCCTCCGCCGTGCCTGCGCTCGTCGCCGCCTGCAAGGTTCCCGGCCAGCCGCTGGAGGTCGTGCGCGAATCCGCGACGGCTCTCGGCGCGATCGGGCCGGCGGCATCGTCCGCCCTGCCCGTTCTCGAGGGCATCGCCGCCAAGCCCATCCCGCACGTCGGCGGGGTCATCGACCTGACGCCGGCCTGGGCAGCCTCGCGCGCCATCAAGAAGATCAGAGGCGACGGATAGGAGTTGTTCCCAGAAGTGACCCGTCCCACGAAGACGCTCCATCCCGGTTCGCGCCGCGCCACCGCGCTCGCTGTGGCGCTTTTCGTCTTCGGCTTCGGCCAGGAGCTCTGGTTCCGATACCTGCCCGCGTACCTGCGGACTCTGGGGGCCTCCGCGGTCGGCCTGGGACTCTTCGGGACGCTGAAGGATCTCCTCGACGCCGCCTATGCCTACCCCGGCGGAGTGGTTTCCGATCGGCTCGGCACGCGCCGCGCGCTCCTCCTCTTCGGGGCGTTGAGCACGGCGGGCTTCGCCATCCTCTTTCTGTGGTCGTCGGTCGTCGCCGTCTTTGCCAGTCTGTTTTTCGTGATGGCGTGGGCCTCCCTCGGACTTCCAGCGACCTTTGCGCTGGTCGGCGAGGAGCTCGAAGGCGACCGTCGCGTCGTGGGGTTCACCGTTCAGGCCATCTTGAAGCGCGTGCCCATCGTCCTGGCGCCTCCCCTCGGCGGCCTTTTGCTCGAGCGCCACGGCATGGCCAACGGCATGCGCATCGGTGTGGGGATCTCGATCGTCCTCTCGATCGCGATGCTCGTGGGCCTGGCGCGCGCCCTGCCGCGAGGCCCGCGGCAGACTCCGGAGCGATCGACCCCACCGAAGGTGCGCCTTCGACCCGCGCTCAAGCAGCTGCTCATCGCCGACTGCTTCATCCGCCTGTGCGAGGGGCTGCCCGACGTCTTTCTCGTCGTCTGGGCGATCGAAGTCGTGGGCGTCTCGCCGGCGCAGTTCGGCGTCCTGATTTCCGTCCTGATGACGACGGCGATCGCTTCCTACATTCCGGCCGCGGCGCTGGCCGGGCGGGCGGAAAAGAAGCCGTTCGTGCTGCTCACGTATGCCTTTTTCACACTCTTTCCGCTGGCGGTCCTCGCCTCCAGAACTTTCGGGCACCTCCTGGTCGCCTATGCCCTCGGGGGCTTGCGCGAAATCGGCGAGCCGGCCCGCAAGGCGCTGATCGTGGATCTGGCCGAGCCCGCCGCCCGGGGAAGGTCCGTCGGTCTTTACTACTCCATCCGCGGTTTTGCGGTCGCGGGAGCGGCGGCGATCGGAGGCGTCCTCTGGACGATCCGCCCCTCCCTCACGTTCGTCGCGGCGGCGGCTCTCGGACTCCTCGGAACGCTGTGGGCGGCGCGGTATCTTCCCGCGCATGATCGGCTGACGGAGAACCTTTCATGAAGTGGGTGACTCGCAGCCGCATGCACGTCAACCGCACCGCGACGGGCTGGCTCATTCGCCGCTTTCTCGACCCGGAGGCACAGATCCTCTTCGTCGAACCCGCCGAGGTCGCCGTCATCCAGCAGCGAGACGGAGCCATCGGTTTCGATGCCCCGGGCGCTCACCATCCGCACAAGGATGCGCTGGGCCGATGCTCCTTCGAACAACTGGTCAACGAGAGGCTCCCCACCGATCCGGCGCTTTCGCTTCTGGCGCGGATCGTCCACGGGGCCGACTTTCCCGAGGAGATGGACGCGACGCCCGAATCGGCCGGCCTCTGGGCCATCAGCCAAGGGTTCACGGATGTCGGCGCGGACGACGAAGACATCCTGACTCGCGCACTGTTTCTCTACGACTCGCTCTACGCCCACCTGCGTCGCCAGATCGGTTCGAGAACCTAGTTGAAGCCGGCGCGCCTCGTGCTTCGCGCTTGCGTCGCGTCCACGCTGACGTTTGCGGCGTTCGCACTCTCGGCGCAGGTTGTTCAAGCCCCGGACCCGTCGATCGTGACGGCCGGCGCACTCGAGGGCGCGATCCGCCTCGATGGCATCCTGGACGAGCCTGCCTGGCAGGGTGCCGGCGTAATCGCCGAGCTCACCCAACAATCCCCAAAGCCCGGCGAAGCGACGCCCTTCCGGACGGAGGTCCGCATCCTGGCCGACGGCGGGAATCTCTACTTCGGAATCACGTGCGTGGACCCGGACCCGTCCCGCATCGCCGTGCACACCATGCAGCGCGACGGAAACATGCGCGGCGACGACACGATCTCGATCGTGCTGGACACATTTCACGATCACCGGACGGGATATCTCTTCGAGCTCAACGCGGCCGGCGCCCGGCTCGATGGCCTGGTCTCGGATCCCAACGCCGGCAGTGCGTCCCTCGATTGGGACGGCATCTGGAACGTCGCCGCGCGGCGGACGGCGACGGGGTGGACTGCGGAAATCATCCTTCCGGCGCAAACACTCCGGTTCAACCGATCGACGGGGCAATGGGGTTTCAACATCCAGAGATACGTCGCGCGGGAACTCGTGACCCTGCGCTGGACGGGGACAACGCTCGACGCCAACCTCCTCGACATGCGGCGGTCCGGGAACCTCGAAGGCATTGCGGCACTCTCCCAGGGCTGGGGCCTGACCGTGTCGCCCTACGCCCTGGGCCGGTACCAGGACGACCAGGTGACGGACCACAGCTTCACCCAGGGCCAGGCGGGCGTCGATATCGGCTACCACGTGACATCCCAGCTCGACGGCGTTCTCACGATCAACCCCGACTTCGCCGAGGTCGAGGCCGACAGCCGACAGCTCAACCTCACGCGCTTCTCCCTCTTCTTTCCGGAGAAGCGTCCCTTCTTTACCGACGGCGCGACCTTCTTCGACTTCGGCCTCGATCTGCAGGAGAACTTCATCCCCTTCTACTCCCGCCGCGTCGGCCTCTTCGACGGCCGGATCGTTCCGATTTCGGCGGGATTGAAGGCCGTCGGTAGAGAAGGCCCGTGGGGTGTCGGCGCCCTTGACGTGCAGACACGCGACACCTACGGAGCTCCCGCGACAAACATGGCCGCGGGTCGCGTGACCTACGACATCAACGAAAACCTGAGAGTCGGGGCGATCGGAACCAATGGCAACCCGGATGGTGCGACGAGCAACACGCTCGCGGGCGTGGACGCCGTCTGGCAGACGGCGAAGTTTCAGGGCGATAAGAACCTCGGTTTCGGGCTCTGGGGGGCGCGCAGCTTCGGCGACGTCGGGCCTGGCGACCACAACGGCTGGGGCGTCAAGGCCCAGTACCCGAACGACCTCTGGAACATCGAGGCCGCGTTCAACGAATTCGGCGACGCCCTCGATCCCGTTCTGGGTTTCCTGCCGCGCCCGGGAACGCGCCAGTACTCCGCCGGAGCCGCTTACCAGCCCCGCCCCGCCGGCAGCGTCTTTTCCGGCGTACGGCAATTCTTCTTCGAGCTCTACCCGCGAGTGGTCACGGACCTGCACGGCCAAACGGAGACCTGGCGCGTCTTCACGGCTCCCCTCAACTTCAAAACGCAGGAAGGCGACCACTACGAGGCCAACTACGCTCCCGAGTTCCAGCGGCTCGTCGAGCCTTTCGAGATCGCCCCCGGAGTCGTCATTGCCCCCGGGAAGTACCAGTTCAATCGCTTCCGCCTGGAGGCGCAGTCCTCGGATAGTCGCCCTCTTTCGGGTGGCGCGACGATCTGGTTCGGCGACTTCTACGATGGAAAGCTCACGCAGGTCGCAGGATTCGTGAAGTGGACGGAAGGCTCCGGCCATTTGCAGCTCGCGCTCGACGTCGAGAACGACTACGGGTATCTTCCCGAGGGCAGCTTCGTCTTCCGGCTCTGGCAGCTCAAGACCGTCTACGCCTTCAATCCCACCCTCCTGCTGGCGGCGTTCTTCCAGTACGACTCCGAATCGCAGGACCTCGGCCTGAACGCGCGGCTGCGCTGGACG
>JANMBR010000185.1:0-5997 GCA_031360505.1 Acidobacteriota bacterium | reverse complement strand
GCTTGCGGGCCGCCCGGGTGATTTTCGCCGGTGACCCAGTTGATGTCGTCGTGGCAGGAGGCGCAGGCGGCCTGGGTCGGGTACGTGTACCAGTTCGGCGCCTGCGTCGCGGGGGCCGCGTGGCACGTGGCGCAATTGCGGATGTCCTGCGGAAAGGCGACCGTCGAGAAGTCGTTGACGGACTGCTGGAAGCCGATGATCTGGTAGGGGATTCCGGCATTGACGCTCGGCAGGTTCTCCGCGTCGTGGATCTTGTGGATCATGACCTTGAAATCGACCGTATTGCCCGTGTCGGGGTCGACGGTCTGCGGGGAGTGGCAGAGAACGCAGAGCTTGACGTCCTGCCGGGAGCCGCCGTGCGCGGCGAGCGGGTCGTGGCAGGTGTTGCAGGCGCTCTGCGGAATCATGTCCCACACCTGAGTCACGGGCGCGCCGTTCGGGAGGAAATCCTGTTCGACATTGGAGTAGTAGTTCTTGCCGACGATCTCGACGGTCGCGCGGGTGGCGTAGATGCCGAGCGTGGTCGTGGACGTCGTGCTGTATCCGGCCGGCAGCGTCGTGCCGAACGTGTAGATCGAGTGCCCGAGGTCGATGTCCTCCCACGTCCCGCGGGAGTCGGCGGACGCCTGCGTGGCCGAGACGCCGTTGATCGGGCTCGTCTGCACTCGTGTCGTGTAGGAGGTGTAATTCTGCGACGCCGGATCCCACCAGGCCAGCACGAAGCTCGTAGAGATGACGCCGGCCGTGATCACGCCATTGCGGTCGAGCGGCTGCCCGAGGTCGTCCGCGTAGGAGACGTCCACGACAGGCTTGCGGTCGTCCGGAATCGTGATGCTGTTGACCGTGATCTTCAGTCCCGGGCGGATGTAGCCAAACTCGTCCTCCGAGAGCCAGAACTCCTTCTGCTGGGGCGCATAGATCGTCTTCGGGTCGGAGGATTGCGCTGCGACCGTCCGCGAGACGGCTCGCGTCACGCGGCCGTTGGACATGGGAAGAATGACGAGGGCCCCCGCGGCCATCGCGGTCACGAGCCCACCACGCAGTGACTTCATGGGGCCTCCCCTTGTGCTTGTGCTTGTGCTTGCGCAATCATTTCACAGCTGAATTCCCTTATCTCCTGGTCCGAGAACTCCTCCCAGCCGCGGCACGCCCCGTGAGAGCCCGCAGGCGCGTCGCACGCGAGGCCGACGCCATGGCGCAGCTGCTCCGAAAGCTGCCAGATGTCGGCCAGCCGCTCCATTTGCGCGCGCGTCAGGTGCGTGCTGACCCCGAGCGTAGCCTTGCAGCGCTCGTGAAACTCACTGTCGTTCCAGCGCCGGAATCCTCGGCAGAAGATCCCGCGCTCGGCCGCCACGCGGCAGATCGAGCGCTCTACGCCCGCGATCTCGACGAGGCGGATCCGGAGGCGTGCGATCGCCTCGTCCCGCGTCCAGGCTGCCGGTGCGGCGCCGGCGCTCATGCGGCGCGTCTCCGGCGCAGGCGCGGAGGGCGGATCACCGCCACCGGCCGCTGCACGACGTAGATCAAGCGCAGGGCCAGGCCGCTGAGCACCCACTGGCGCAGGCCGTCTCGCGGCTCGCTGCCAACGACGACGAGGTCTGCCTTGAGCCGCTCCGCCTCGCGGGCGATGGCCTCGGGAATGGGCTCTTCGGCGCGGGCCGAGAACGGGCGCACGTTGCCGCGGACCTTCAGCCGGGCGAGCTCGCGCGTGGCGGTGTCGTCGGTCCGCACGCCCAGCGCAATCACGGTCAGCGCGGATGAGCCGCTGCTTGCCATGAGCTTCGCCGCGAAGCGCAGGGCTGCCATTCCGCCCCGGTAGCCGTCGGTTGCGACGAGCAGCTGCATCGGGACCCTCTTCGGACGGGGAGCCATGAGGGATTCATAGCAGCCGGACGCTGCCCTGGGCATGATGCATTCGCATCAAATGAGGGGGTCTGCCTGCGCAGGGCCGCGAGGAGTCGGGGGCCTGTTTCGCCAGAGCTGAAAGGCCCCGCCGGAGATTGATGCATATGCACCATGCGCCGTTGCTGGCGATCCGATGAGATCAACGACGATGGCTCGAGAAAATGTCCTGCTCGCGACCGACTTTTCTCCCGCGTCGAGGCCGGCGGTGCGGGAGGCCCTCAGCCTCGCGAAGCAAACGGGGGCGACGCTCGTGATCGCGCACGTGCTCGAGGAGCCGATTCCATTCTCGCCCGAGGGCTACGTGCTGCCGCGGATCTATGACGAACTCGCGCAGGCCGTGCGCGCGCAGGGGGAGAAGAAGATGCAGACCCTGCTGGCCTACGTCCGCAAGACGGGGGTGCAGGCCCGTGGGCTGTTGCTGCGCGGGGCCCCGCACGAGGCCATCGTGCGCGCGGCTCGCTCGCATGGCGCGAAACAGATTGTCGTCGGGACCCACGGACGCAGCGGCATGTCGCGCCTGATTCTCGGAAGTGTGGCCGCCAAGGTGATTGCGGCAGCGGCGTGTCCGACGCTCGTGGTCCCGGCGGGGCGCAAGGCGGGTGGGAAGCGATGATCCGACTGCGCGACATCATGAAGACGCGCGTCCAGAGCGTCTCGCCGCGCGACTGTGCCGCGGCGGCGCGGGGCTAGGCCCTCAGGGTCCTTTTCGCGGGTTTCGGTCGGTCCGCCGGGCGCTTTTCGGAGGCGTGAACCGGAAGCGAGGCGCTCTCGGGCGCGATCAAGGCATTGCGGTAGGCGAAGGCGACGGCCGCGAGTTTCGTGTGCACGTCGAGTTTCGACAGGATGCGGGCGATGTGATTGCGCACCGTGACGGGAGAGATGAACAACTGTTCGGCGATCGTCGTCGTCGCGAGGCCCCGGGCCATCCGGCGAAGGATCTCCTGCTCGCGCTCGGTGAGGGGCGCGACCTGGCCTTCCGGAGCTCGGAGTGGAGTCCGCGGCATCGGCGCCGTCGAGACGGCCTCCTCGAGTTCGTCCTCGAGCGGCGAGGGTTTCTCCCCGGGGACCCGGAGCACGTGAACGAGGGTCGCGAGCGAGGGTCGCGGCCCGGGAATGGCGAACGTGGTCAGCGCGACGCGGCGCGTGCCGCCGTCCCCCGTCGCGACGTCGAGCTCGAAGCGCCGGATGGGGTCCTTCGGATGCTCGCGCCCCTGCACCGTGACGGGGCAGTTCGGGCAGCAGTAGAGGTTGCCGTAGATGTCTCTTCCGCACATGACGTCGTAGCAGTGCCGGCCGAGCACCTGGTACGCCGAACGCCCGAGCAACTCCTCGCAGCCCTTGTTCCACAGGATGACGAGATCGTTGGCATCGAAGGCGAACACGGCCGTGTCGCTCTTCGCGATGCGATCCAGAACTTCGACGGAGCGGGACATCGGGACCCCTTTCCCTACCAGAGGATCATATCGCCCCCTCGCTGAGCCGAGCGCCTCCGGCCCTCTTGCCCGCGTAAAGGGCTGCATCGGCGTGGTCGAAGAGGCTGTCGCCCGGCCCTCCCGAGGTCAGGCTCGCTGACCCGATCGTGACGGAAACCGCGTGCGAGAGCCCCCCATGGAGCATGGGCGCGCCCTTCAGGCGATCGAGGAGGGCCTGAGCCTGCCGCCGGGCCGCGGCGGCGTCGGCCCCCGGCATCAGCAGTGTGAACTCGTCCCCGCCCCAGCGCGCCGCGACGTCGTCGGCCCTCTTGCAGGCGGCGACTGCGCCGGCGACGTGCACGAGGGCGGCGCTCCCGCAGGAATGCCCGAAGCGGTCGTTCAGGCCCTTGAGCTTGTCCACGTCGATGAGAAGAAGAGACAGCGGCTCGCCGAAGCGGCCCGCGCGCTCGACGGATCGCCGATAGTGGTCCTCGAACGCCTTCGCGTTGGCGAGCCCCGTGAGGGGATCGCGTTTCGAGAGCTCCTGGTAGTGGTCGCGGCCCCGGCGCAGCTTCTCCGCGCGAAGGCCGGCGAAGAGGCCCGCGAGGCCGAACACCGCGCACGTGCCGATGAGCTCGTACAGGTAGAAGAAGGAGTTCGATCGGACCTCGGCCAGCGCATCGCCGGCGCCCGTCAGGACCCGCAGCAGCAGCGCGCCGGCCGGGGCGCCGACGCCCAACACGACGCCGACCAGCGTGTAGAGCCAGATCGAGACGGGCCGCGGCCGTTTCGAAGGACTCTCCAGGCGCGAACTCTTTCGGGACATGCGCATCCGCATTGTGGCTCGAAAGGGATCCTTCGCTTCGGATGGCAAGAAGTCAGGGGATCCGCTTCACCGCCCCAACCGGTCGAGCTCCTCGAGAACCTTGTCCCCGCGCACCCGCACCGTGTAGTCCTCGGTCAGGTTGCGCCAGCGGACGATTCCCTTTTCGTCGATCAGGAACTCGGCGGGACGCGCAATGTCCGCGCCGTCGGAGGCGCCCGCATGCAGAAGGTCATAGCGGCGAATCACATCCCCTTTCGTGTCGGACAGCATCGGGAAGGTGTACCCCTGCTTGGCCGCGAGCCCTTTCGTCACGTCGGACGGGTCCACGCTGATGGTGACGACCTGGACGCCGCGGGCCGTCAGCTTTGCCAGGTCTTTCTGAAAACTCCGCAACTCGGAGTTGCAGTAGGGTCACCAGTACCCCCGGTAGAACACGAGAAGGACCCATGAGCCCTTGGCAGATCCCCGTGGCGCAAAGAGCTTCGAGAGCGTCACCGGAGTTGCGTTCACATCGGGAAGCGTGAAGTCCGGCGCCTTCGCTCCGACGGCGGGCGCCTTCGGCGATGCGGGCAGCGCCGCGCTACCGGCCTGCGCAGCAGGAAGCAGCGCCAGAGCCAGGAGAATCAGAGTCCATCGTCCGTAGCGCATTGCCGTACTCCTCTCGATTGGGTGCCGTATGGTCCGGCCGGGTTACACCTTCATGGCCTTTGCGATCGCGAGCTGTACGAGTTCTCTCTCGTCGAAGTCGCCCGTCAGGACGCACACGACCTTTCCTTCCTCCCAGAAAACGACCGCCTGCTCGCCGCGACGGTAGATGTGGAACGTGAAGTCGCCGTGGCGTTCGAGCCGCGCGCCCCGGGGCAGCTCCCGCGCCGAGCCCTCGTACATCTGGCAGACGAGGGTCTTGTTCCCGGGGCCCCTGTACGCGAAGAGCGCGCTCGGGCGGCCGGAGAGCGACTCGACGCTCCCGCCCACGAGCCCGTAGCCCATCATGCCGAGGTCGAACACCCGGGTCCGGAAGGTGATGCCGTGCGCGGCGAAGAAGCCTTCCATCTTCTGAACGTCGTTCGTCTCGAGTTGGAGCGCGAGCTGTCCCGACCGATACTGCGCATAGTCCGTCGCGACCGCGGTTGGAAGATCCGGCGACGGGAAGATCCAGAGTGCGGCCCCGACCGCCGCCGCCGTGGCAAGCAGGGCATACGCAATCCGGCGCGCGCGCCAGGGGCCTCGTGCCGGGGCCGGTGTGCGCAGCGCAAGGAGTCTGCGGTCCTCGCGATCGAGCGCCGCCGTGACGCCCGCGATGACGTCTCCGGGAACGCCGGCGTGGGCGACACCAGCACGGATTGCCCGCCGGGCCAGGGCCATTTCGAGCTGTTCCCGCCGGCACTCGGCGCAACCCGCCAGATGTTCTTCGAGGCGCGAGCGCTCCGCGGCAGCCAGCCGGCCGTCCAACAGCTGCTGGATCTCTTCACCGAAATGACGGTGTTCGGCGGTCATGCTGGCTCCCTCCCGCCGTATCCGGCCCGCCGGGCATAGTCGGCGAGCGCCACCGACAGGGACTTGCGCGCTCGAAAGAGCCGCGATCGCACGGTGCCGACCGGGCAATTCAGGACCGACGCCGCCTCTTCGTAGGAAAGCTCGTCCACTTCGACGAGCAGCACGGCCCAGCGAAAGCTCTCCGGGAGCTGCCGCAGCGCCGCGCCGACCTCGGGCTCCGCCCACGCCAGCGAGCTGGCGGCAATGGGGAAGGCGGCGCTGTCCGGGGCCTGCGCGGCATCGGGCAGCTCGTCCACCAGCTCCTCGACGGAGACCATCGCCGGCTCGCGCTGCTCCTTCCGATACTTGTTGACGAAG
>JANMBR010000183.1:0-6129 GCA_031360505.1 Acidobacteriota bacterium | reverse complement strand
CGACTACGTGCTCGAACGCGGCGTCGTGGGCGACTTCTCGATGGTGGCGGCGTGGAAGGGCGACCGGCTCGGCAACCTCGTGTACCGAAAGTCCGCCCGCAATTTCAATCCGATGGCCGCGACCGCCGGAAAGATTTCGGTGGCGGAGGTCGAGGAGCTCGTCGAGGTCGGCGGCCTCGACCCCGAGTGCGTCCACACGCCCGGCGTCTTCGTCAACCGGATCGTCGTCGCGCCGCGCGAGAAGCGCATCGAGCGCCGCACGGTGAGCAAGGGCTGATGCTCGACCGGGAAGGTATCGTGCTGCGCGCCGTCCGGGAGCTGCAGGACGGCTACATGGTCAACCTCGGCATCGGCATGCCGACGCTCGTCGCCAACCACATCCCGGCGGGCATGGAGGTGATCCTCCAGTCCGAGAACGGGATCCTGGGCCTCGGCCCCTATCCATCGGATGCCGAGGTCGATCCGGATCTGATCAACGCCGGCAAGGAGACCGTGACGGTCCGGCCGGGAGCTTCGTATTTCTCGTCGGCGGACTCCTTCGCCATGATCCGGGGCGGCCACATCGACCTGTCGATCCTCGGTGCCATGCAGGTGGACGAGGAGGGCTCGATCGCCAACTACATGATCCCCGGAAAGATGGTCAAGGGAATGGGCGGCGCCATGGACCTGGTCGCGGGTGCGCGGCGCCTCGTCGTCACGATGGAGCACACGGCGAAGTCGGGCGAGAAGAAGATCCTGAAGCGCTGCACGCTGCCGCTGACGGGACTGCGGTGCGTCCACCGCATCATCACGGACCTGTGCGTTTTCGACGTCCTGCCCGGCGGCGAGGGCCTGTCCTTGATCGAGCTTGCCCCGGGCGTTTCCGCCGACGAAGTCCGGGCGAAGACGGACGCCGCCTTCCGCGTCGCCCCGGTCGTCGGCACCATGGGCGCGTGAAGGTCCTTCCCGCCGCCGTACTGCTCCTCGGTTCCACGCTCGCTGCGCTCGCACAGGATCCGTTCAGCCAGGGCGACCCCTACGAGTCGCGCTTCAAGACCCGCCCCAACTTCCAAATCAAGTTCAAGGCGCCGGAGAAGGGCGGTGAGGTCCGCCTCTATACGAAGAAGCCAGTCCGCTTCGAGAAGGACCAGTTCTGGGAGGGCAGCGAAGAGGTCGTCATCGAGTACCAGGACATCAAGATCACGGCCGACGAGGCGCGCTACGACTTTCCCACGAAGACCGCGGTCCTGATCGGCCACGTCGTCATCGACCAGGGGCCCACGCGCCTCTCCGGCGCCCGCGGCACGTTCCACCTCGACACGAAGACGGGCGTGCTCGAGGAGGCCACGGCCGATCTGCCGCCGACGTACCACATCATCGGGAAAACCATCTCGAAGATCGGCGAGGCCACCTACCGAGTCGAGGACGGCATCTTCACCGCCTGCGACGTGCCCAACCCGGACTGGTCCTTCACGCTCGCCGAAGCGACGATCACGCTCGACGACTACGCCCGGATGAAGGACGTCGCCTTCCGGGCGGGCACCTTGCCACTGCTGTACACGCCGTACCTGATCTGGCCGACCAAGGAGGACCGCGCCTCCGGAATGCTGGTGCCCGGCCTCGGCTACAGCAACCAGCACGGGGCTTTCCTCGGCCTGAATTACTACTGGGTCACGGGCCGCTCGACAGACCTCACGACGCAGCTCGATGTGTCCACGGACGGCACGATCGGCCTCGGGCAGGAGGCCCGCTGGCGGCCCACGTCCGAGTCGGCGGGCATCTTCCAGGGATACGTGGTGCGAGATCAGAACGCGACCGTTTGCGTGGCGCTCGCCGATGCGCCGCCGGACGGGGGCAACGGGTTCTGTACGCTTGCCGACGGCTCGCTCGGCGTCTACACGCAGGAGCCCAAGGTACGCTGGAAGCTTCGTCTCGATCACGTCTCGGACGACCTGCCCTGGGACGTCCGCGGGGTCGTTTCGATCCGCGCCTACTCCGACCAGCAGTTCCTCCAGGACTTCGAGAAGAGCTTCGCGCTCAATACGGCCAAGCAGATTCCGTCCTTCGCCTACCTGTCGAAGAACTTCGGCGCCGACTCGCTGAACCTGCGCTTCGAGCGCAACGAGACGTTCTACTCGTCGACCGTAATCCAGGAGCGGATCCCCTCGCTCGAGTTCTTTCATCGCACGGCGCCGATCGGCAACTCGCCGTTCTTCCTCTTCCTCCAGTCCTCCGCCTCCGGGCTTTACGTGAACAAGGGCGAGCGCCTGTTGAGTGGAACGTACGGCCGCTTCGATCTGAACCCGGTCTTCTCCTTTCCCTGGAAGACGATCCCGTGGCTCTCGCTGACGGCGCAGGTCGGCGGCCGGCTGACCTTCTACTCGAATTCGACCGACGAGGGGCAGCAGGCCTTCACGGGCGACTCGCTGCTGCGCTCGTACGCGGTCGCCGGCGTCTCGCTCGTCGGGCCGTCCATCTCGCGCATCTACGACGTGAAGATCGGTCCGTGGGACAAGTTGAAGCACATCGTCGAGCCGCGCGTGGACTATGCGTACATCTCCGACGTCAGCGATCCGGCGCGGATCCCGGCCTTCGACACGATCGACACCACGCTCGGGCAGAACCAGGTCCGCTACGCGATCGTCAACCGGCTCCTCGCGCGGACGGCGGGGGCGCTCGGCTCGGCCGAGGAGATCGCCTCGCTCGAGATCGCGCAGACATACGCCTTCTCGCTGCCGCAGACGATCTTTGCCCCGGCCGCCATCAGCCTCGGGCAGCGCCAGTCGGGGCCCGTGGAGGCGGTCCTGCGCGTGGCGCAGGGGGGGCTGTTCCACATGGATGCGCGGCTCCAGTACGACGCCACGGCCGAGCAGGTGACGAACACGACGCTGACGGCCGGAGCCAACCGCGGGTCCGACTACGTCAACGTGAGCTGGTTCGGCAATCGGCCAGTGCGGCTCGGCGACATCGTCGTGGCCAACACCGATCAGATCCGCTTTGCGGGCGGCATCGACGCGAGCAAGTACTTTCGCTTCGACGCGAGCATCAACTACAGCGCGGACCAGAACCTCGTGCAGGAGGGCCGCTTCCTCGTGACCTACAAGGGTTCCTGCTACACGGTGTTTCTCGAGTACCGCGGCCTCGACCTGCCGCCCACTCCGCGCCGCGACATCCGCCTGGTCGTCAACCTGAAGGACATCGGCACGCTGCTCGACGTCAACGGCTCGATCAACGCGCTGCTCGGGCAGTAGGGGGCCGCCCGGGCCCCGCTTTCGGTATGATCGGCACCCGATGAAGGGCCTCATCCTGTCCGGTGGCAAAGGGACGCGACTGCGTCCGCTCACCTACACGAGCGCCAAACAGCTCGTTCCGATCGCCAACAAGCCCGTACTGTTTTACGGGGTCGAGGCGATCGTGGCGGCCGGCATCCGGGAGATCGGCGTCGTCGTTGGCGACACGAAAGAGGAGATCCAGGCGGCCCTGGGCGACGGCTCCCGGTTCGGCGCCCGCGTGACGTACATCGAGCAGGACGCCCCGCGCGGCCTTGCGCACGCGGTGCTCATCTCCGAGTCGTTCTTGAAGGGCGAGCCCTTCGTGATGTACCTCGGCGACAACGTGATCGCCGACGGCATCACGGCGCTCGTGGACGACTACCGAAAGCTCGGGTGCAACTCCCAGATCCTGCTGGCAAAGGTCGGAAACCCTTCGCAGTTCGGAGTTGCCGAGCTCGAGAACGGGCGCGTCGTGCGCTTGACCGAGAAGCCGAAAGAGCCGAAGTCCGACCTCGCGCTCGTGGGCGTGTACATGTTCGACGACTCGATCTTCGAAGCGGTGAAGGCGATTCGCCCGAGCCCGCGCAACGAGCTCGAGATCACCGACGCGATCCAGTGGCTGGTGGACCACGGCAAGAGCGTGCACCCGCACCTCGTGTCGGGCTGGTGGAAGGATACGGGCAAGATCGAGGACATGCTCGAGGCCAACCGGATCATCCTCGATACGTTCACCGCGCGCGGACTCGAGCAGGCCGGCCCCGACTCGCGGGTCGAGGGCAAGGTCGTGATCGAAAAGGGCGCGAAGCTCGAGAACGCCACCGTGCGCGGCCCGGCCGTCATCGGCGCCGGCGCCGTGATCCGCGATGCCTTCGTCGGCCCCTACACGGCCATCGGGCCCGACTGCGTCGTCGACCGCTGCGAGATCGAGAACTCGATCGTGCTCGAGGGATCCCGCCTCGAGCGGATTCCCGCGCGGATCGCGGATTCGCTGATCGGCAAGAACGTCCGAATCCATCCCGGGCTCGAACGGCCGCGCGTGCACCGCTTTCTCGTCGGCGACAACTCGGAAATCGGCATCGTATGAAGATCCTCGTCACGGGCGGCTGCGGGTTCATCGGCTCGAACTTCATCCGCCACGTGCTCGCCTCCCGCGGGGACGGCGTGTCGGTCGTCAACCTCGACAAGCTGACCTACGCGGCCAACCCGGCCAACCTCGCCGACGTCGCCCATCGGCCCAACTACCGCTTCGTGCGCGGCGACATCGTCGACGCGGACGTCGTGGGCGTGGCGATGGAGGGCTGCGACACGGTCGTCAACTTCGCGGCCGAGACGCACGTGGACCGGTCGCTGCTGGGCGACGCGTCCTTCATCGAGACGGACATGCGCGGCGTCTTCGTGCTCCTCGAGGAAGCCCGGCGCCGCGGCATCCGGAAGTTCGTCCAGATCTCGACTGACGAGGTGTACGGCTCGATCGCAAGCGGGTCGTTCACGGAGGACTCGCCGCTGAACCCTCGCAACCCCTACGCCGCCTCGAAGGCGGGCGGCGACCGTCTCGCATACTCGTACTGGGCCTCCTACGGCCTGCCCGTGGTCATCACGCGCGCCTCGAACAACTACGGCCCCTACCAGTACCCTGAAAAACTGATCCCGCTTTTCGCGACCAACGCCGTGGACGATCTGCCGCTGCCGCTCTACGGAGACGGCCGCAACGTTCGCGACTGGCTCTTCGTGCGCGACCACGCGGCGGCGGTCGACTTTCTGCTCGATGCCGGGCAGCCGGGGGAGACCTACAACGTCGCCGGCGGCAACGAGGCGGAGAACATCGAGATCACGCGTCGGGTACTACGCGAGCTCGGCAAGCCCGAGACCCTGATTCGCTTCGTGGACGACCGGCCGGGCCACGATCGTCGCTACTCCCTGGACGCGTCGAAGCTGGCGAAGCTCGGGTTCACGTCCTCGACCGCATTCGAGGAGGGCCTCTCTGAGACCGTCCGCTGGTACCGCGACCACGAAGCGTGGTGGCGGCCCATCAAGGAACGCGACGCCGCATACCGCGAGTTCTACCGCACGCAGTACGAGCAGCGCCTGGCCACGTCCTCGGCCACCGCAAAGAGCCCGGGCTAGCGCGATCGGGCGCATGGCAGACGCGGCCGGCCCCTCGATCGAGACCCACGCGGCCCTGCTCGCGGCTCCCCGTCCGGTCCCGCGCACGCGGCGGCGCGTCCTCGTCACGGGCGCGGCGGGGATGCTCGGCTCCGACCTCGGCCCCGCGCTGGCGGCTGCAGGGCACGAAGTGTTCGCGCGCCCGAAATCGGACCTCGATATCGCCGACGAGAAGGCGGTCGCCCGGACGCTGCGCGAGATCTCGCCCGACGTCGTGGTCAACTGCGCCGCCTTCACGAAGGTGGACGACTGCGAGACCGATCCGCGCGCTTTCGAAATCAACGCGAAAGCCGTGGGCCACCTCGCGGACGCCTGCGGGCACGTGGGAGCGCAGCTGGTCCAGATCTCGACGGACTTCGTGTTCGACGGCGGCAAGGGCGCCCCTTACACCGAGCAGGACGCCGTGAATCCGCTTTCCGCCTACGGGCGCAGCAAGCGCCTCGGGGAAGAGGCGGCGCTGCGTCTTCCCGGCAGCCTCGTCGTGCGCGCTTCGTGGCTCTTCGGACGCTGCGGCTGGAACTTCGTCGAGGCGATCCTGAAGCAGGTGGAAACCGGCCGGGACCGGCTCTCCGTGGTCGCCGACCAGATCGGCCGTCCGACGGCGACGACCGATCTCTCCGAGGCGATCGTCGCGCTGCTGGAGGCGGGCGCCTCCGGCGTGTTCCATTTCGCCAACCGCGGCGAGGTTTCTTGGAACGATTTTGCGCGCGAGATC
>JANMBR010000167.1:0-12786 GCA_031360505.1 Acidobacteriota bacterium | reverse complement strand
CGCGGCCGGCGGGGTGTACGCGGATCCGTTCAAGGTCTTGAGCAGGAACACGGCCATCTGCGCTCGGGTGACCGCGGCGTCGGGGCAGTAGTTGCCGTTGCCGCAGCCGGCCGTGACGCCGAGGGAGGCGAGCTCCTCGATCCAGTCCGCGGCGAAGGCGCTCGCGGGCACGTCGAGGAAGAGCGTGCCGGTCGCGACGGGCGGGACGTGGGAAGCGCCGAGCTTGGCCTTCAGCAGGAAGACGGCCATCTGGGCGCGGTTGACGGGGCTCGCTGGACAGTAGTTGCCGTCTCCGCAGCCGGCGGTGACGCCGTTGCGCGAGACGGTGTTCACGAAGTCGTGGAAGCCGTTCGACGGCGGTACGTCCAGAAAATCCACGGAGACCATCGCGCTGCCCGCGAGCGACTCGCAGGCACCGAGGGAATCGACGACCTCGAGGAGCATGGTCGTTCCCGCGTCGCCCGAGTCGAACGTGATCTCACCCGTGCCCTGGCCCGCCGTGATCGCGCCGCCGGTCAACGTCCAGGTCGAGGTGTGGCCGGCGCCGGAGGACGCGCTCGCTGCGAAGCCGGTGGCCTGCGGCGGTACGGAAGCGGGCGCCGAGATCGCGGGAATCGGGAAGGGGCAGGCGGAGACCGTGACCTGCACCAGGGCGAAATCGTTGTCCGGATTCGGATCGACGCCCGTGATCGATACGCCTGCGTTGCTCGTCAGGGTGCCGACCGCGCCCGGGGTGCCGATGATCGTGACGGTGGCCGAGCCGCCCCCCGCGAGCGGTCCGAGGCTGCAATTGACGCCGTGAGCGAGCACGGTGCAGGACCCCTGGCTCGGCGTGGCCTGGTCGACCGTCGCCGTCACGGTGAGTCCCTCGGAGACCGTCACGCCCTGGGCCGAGCCGGGCCCCGGATTGGAGACGGTGAGCGTGAAAGTCACGGGAACGCCTACCAGCGTAGGACTCGGCGACGCCGTTTGCGTCAGACCGAGATCGGCGCTGAACGCCGACAGCGCGTCCACGCGGCCCCAGCCGTACGTGTTGTTGGGGATCTGGTCGCCCGGAACCCCGCCGCAGGTCTCGCCCGACGTGCGCGGGATGGCCGTCGCGGTCAGGACGGGCTCGATCGCGTCCGGGTCGCCGACGAGATTGGGGTTGGCCGAGAGGACGAGCGCCACGACGCCCACGACGTGCGGTCCCGCCATGCTGGTGCCGCTGAAGTTGGCGTACCCTCCGCCCGGAACGCTCGAGCGCACGTCAACGCCCGGGCCCGAGATGTCCGGCTTCAGGCGGTTGCTGCCGTCGACTGTGACGGGGCCCCGGCTGGAGAATCCCGCGATCGTGTCGGAGCTGTCGGTCGCGCCGACGGAGAAGGACGCGTCGTAGATTGCCGGCGGATCCTGGACCGTCGAACAAGCGCTTCCGGCGTTGCCCGCCGAGACGACGACCTCGATGCCGGCCGCGCGCGTACTCTCGACCACGGTCTGGAGGACCGTGACGTCGGTACAGCCCTCGTCCGGAGGGCAGCCCCAGGAGTTGTTGATGACGTTCGGCGACTTGGTGGGATCGGGATTCAGGTTCGCGAGGTCGGTCGGCGCGATGAACCACTGGAAGCACTCGGAGTAGGTCTCCGGCGTCCCGGCGCCCTGATTCATGTTTCGGCAGCCGATCCATTTTGCCGATGGCGCCACGCCGATCTTGTTGGCGCCGCCGTCGTCGCCGACCATGGTGCCCATCGTGTGCGTGCCGTGGCCGAAGTCGTCGCAGGGCTCAGGGGAGTCGGCGCCGCAGGAGCCTCCGCCCGAGTGGATCGAGTCGTGCCAATTGTAGTTGTGATCCGCGACGGAGCCGTTCCAGCCCCGGTACTTGCCCTTGATGGCCGCGTGCTGCCACTCGTAGCCCGTGTCCTGGCCGCCCACCACGATCCCCTGGCCCTTGTAGCCGAGCGCCCAGACTTCCGGAGCGTGCACCTTGGCGACGCCCCACTCGATGGCGTCCGGAGTGTCCGGCGTGCTCGACGCGGGGCTCGAGTCCACGGGCCCGCTCAGGCGAACGATCGGGTTCGCGTAGACATGGAAGACGTCGTCGCGGGCGGCGAGCTCTTCGACGAGCCGCAGGTCCCCGCGCACCCAGATCATGTTGGCGACCCAGTAGGGACGGAACTCCGCGCCGCGGCCGGCGAGGAAAGCGCGCAGGGGCATCTGGGCGGCCTCGGCCTTCGCGGCGAGGGCGTCGAGCACGAAGGCGCTTTTCTCGGTCTTCGTCGCCAGCGCGCGCGCGCCCCGCAGGTCCGCCTGCTCGCGCAACATCACCAGGAACTCCGCCTGGCCGCGCGTCGCTTTCTCGATCACCCATGGATCGACCTTCTGTCGAAGGTCCTCGGCGAGAACGGCGCCAGCGGCAAGGGCGAGCGCGAGGCAGAAGGCGAGGGTGGTACGGGAACGCATTGGTTCTCCTTTTCGAAACGAGACGGGGGATTATGCCAAATCCCGCGGGGAGCAGGGTGGCGGCATCGCCGCCCGCCGTCGATGAACCTACTGCAACCCGAACGTCTTCGTGATGAACACGGCCATCTGCTGCCGGTTGTTGGTGTTCGAGGGGCAGTACCTCAGCGGGTTGGTCAGGCAGCCGCCGGTGACGTTGCGCGAGTAGAGGTCCTCGATCCAGTCGGCGGCGAAGGCGCTGACCGGTACGTCGGCGAACACCGTTCCGTTGGCCGGGGGAGGAACGTAGGCCGCCCCCTGGCTGGCCTTCAGCAGGAACACGGCCATCTGGTCGCGGCGCACGGGGTTGGTGGGGCAGAAGTTGGTGCCGCCGCATCCGCCGGTGATGCCCTCGAGCGATAGCTGCTCGATCCAGTCGACCGCAAAACCTCCCGGGCACGCAACGTCGGTGAAGAGACCGGTGCACGAGGGGGGCACGAAGGTCGACCCGTGCTCAGCCTTCAGCAGGAAGACCGCCATCTGCGCGCGCGTGACCGAGGCGATGCCGCAGTAGTTGCCTCCGCCGCAGCCGGCCGTCACGCCATTGCGGGCGACGGCGACGACGAAACTGTGAAAGGTGTTCGCGGGTGGCACGTCGAGGAAGTCCACCTGGATGTTCCTCGACGCCACGGCAGACGCGCAGCCCGCATTGGACTCGAGGACCGTGCAGGCCATCGTCGTGCCCGGAGGGCCGGCGTCGAAGACGATCTGCCGCGTCGTCTGGCCCGCGGTGATCACGCCGCCCGAGAGGGTCCATGTCCACGTTGCGCCCGGGTGGTTGACGACGCTGGCGGAGGCTCCCGAGCCTCCGACCGGCACCGAGAGCGGCGCGGAGATCACCGGGAGCGCCGGAACCGCGTTGACCGTGACGGTGACGCTCGGAGCATTGGTCGAAGGGCAGCCGTTTCCCGCCATGACGGTGAGGACGTAGGTCGTCGTGATCGAGGGGGTGGCCATCGGCGAGCAACTCGTCGCGTCGGAAAGCCCGGCCGAGGGCGTCCACGAGCAGGACACGCCGCCCGTGCCCGTGAGCGGCGTGGAAACTCCCTCGCACACGGTCGCGGTGCCGGAACCGGAGGCCGTGGGCCGCGCGTTGACGGTCAGAGCGGCGGAGACCGAGGTCAGCGCCTGGCCGAGGCCATCGGTGACCACGACGTCGTAGTTGCCGTTGTCTCCGGTCCCTGTCGGGCTGACGGTCAACGTGTCGGTGGTCGCGCCCGAGATGTTTCCGCCGTCGTTGAGCGCAACCGAGTTCTTTCTCCACTGGTAGAGCAGGGTCGGCTGGCCCGTGGCGGTCACGCTGAACATGGCAGGGCCGCCTGCGCAGACGGTCTGGCTGGCGGGGTCGGTGACGGTGATCGGAATGCGCTCGTAAGCGCCCATGTCGACGACGCCAGGCGGCACATTGCCGACGCCGGTGTCCGGCACGTCGGGATCGTCGAAGAAGCGGGGCAGCCCGCGCACGTCGAGCGTCGTTCCGCCCGGGACGAGCGTGTTGTTGCCGGAGTCCACCGCCGGCGACGAGGGCCCGAGGCGCAGGTCGGATGGCGCGGCCAGGAACAGCGGGTCCGTCTGGATGTTGCCCGAGCCCGCGAAGGGCGACCCGCCCTGCACGTCGCAGTAGCTGATGGACGCCGAGGAGGAGCCGTCGAAGAAGAACTCGGCGGTGAAGTCGCCCCAGAACACCGAGTTGGAGATCGTGTTGCTGTTGCTCAAGAAGAACGCCGCGCCGTAGCCGTTGTTGCCGTTGAACGTGCAGTCCTGGATCTTGTTGTTGTCGCCCAGGATCTGGACGCCGTTCGGGCTGTTCTGCGCGATGACGCAATTGACGAGAGTCGTGTTGCCCGCGGTCTGGACGCCGCCGCCGCCGGTGGTCGACCCGGAGATCGAGTTCGAGCGCACGATGCAGCTCTCCATGTCGACCGCGCCCGCCCCTGTCGAGAGGCCGGCGCCGCCGCCGCTAAAAGCCACCGTATTCCCAGCGAGCGTGCAGGAGAGCAACTGCGGCGATCCGCTCTCCACCCTGACGCCGCCTCCGCGAAAGAGGGCGTAGTTGGCGGTGAAGGTCACACCGACGAGTTTGGGACTTCCGCCGTTGATCCAGAGGGCGCCGCCCCGGTCGTTGGGGTTTGCGCCGTCGGCCTGGCCGCCGGAAATCGTGAAGCCATCCAGAACGCCGCTCAGCGTCACGGCGGCGCCCGCGGTCACAACGTGGTAGCTGTTGTCGCCCGAGAATCCCGCCGTTCCGATGTCGCCCGAGAGGATCGTGACGTTGACGGCCGGGTCGCGATCCGTCCGCTGCGTCTCGGTGCCGTCGAAGCCGCCGTAGACGCCCAGGTTGTTCTTCATCACGAAGCTGATCGTGCGGTCCGCCAGGCCGGTCGGCTTGTAGGTCCCGACGGCCACCCAGATCTCGTCGCCGGAGCCGGCGGCGGCCAGGGCGAGCTGCAGATCCGTGTAGGCGGTGGCCCAGCAACCGCTCCCCGAAACAACGGGCTTGACGCACAGGACGGTGGCCGAGGCGGCGGCTGTCGAGGCCGCATACAGGAGAATCAAAGCGGTCAGAAACCGCGTGGCGAAACGCATGGGGCTATTTCCTTTCCTGCTCCGAAACACCCGCCATTGTCGCGCCGAACGGCCCAAAAAGTTAGCCGTCCATTCGGGCAGGTGGCTCGAGCCCGGAAGGGGCGACAGGACGGGTGATACGGTCGTCGGCGAGGGCGTTTTCGATGAGCGAGACGACGAGGCTGCGGCTGTGGACGCTCATGAAGATCCCGCTGCTCTTCTTCCTCCGTCCGAGCGTCGTGGAGGTGAGCGCGCGCCGAACGGTCATCCGCATTCCCCTCTCACGCCGCTCGCGAAACCACCTCGGCTCGATGTACTTCGGAGCGCTGTGCGCGGGCGCGGACCTGGCCGGCGCCTTGACGGCGATGCGGCGGATCGAGGCCAGTGGCCGCAGGATTTCGCTGATCTTCAAGGACGTGCAGGCGCAATTTTTCAAGCGCGCCGAGGGCGACGTGCTGTTCTCCTGCGAGGATGGCGAGGCCGTGGCCGGCCTCGTCCAGCGCGCGATCGAGAGCGGCGGCCGGGAGGAGATTCCCGTGTCGGTCATGGCGACCGTGCCGGAAAAGCTCGGGTCCGAACCGGCCGCTCGGTTCGTCCTGACGCTCTCTCTCAAGCGCCGGGACTGAGCCCGGGCCCGGCTGTCCTTTTGGACAGGTATAGCGTTACCGGAGGTAACACTTTTGCCGGTCATTTTTCCGCCTCATGCCGGAAAAGGGGTTGGTTGGAGCCACTTAGCCATCTGGCCCCCGGATTGCGACATAGGACGGCGGAGAGGTGGCAGCCATGCTCACGGAGAACGGCCTGAACGAGCAGCGCGGCGCAGAGGTGCACGTGGACGTGTCCACGCTCCGGGGCGAGCCCCGGGGCGCCGACACCATGGTCTACACGGTGGCGCTGGAGGGAGCGGTGGGGGATCGGTGGATCGAGGGGTACCGGCTGACGACTGAGCCATCGGCGACATTGCGCCGATTCGAGCTCGACCCCGCGAGGAGCATCGTGCGCTTCGCCTGCCGCACGGCCGACGGCAACGCCCTCGTTTTCGAGATGCTCGAGCGCCTCGAGTCGCTCGTCACGCGCGTCAACCAGCTGGCCGAAGTCTGGCGCTCCCAGGCGCCTCGCGTCCGTTTCGCGCCCGCGCCGCTTCGCGCGCGATGAGCCGGAACCCCTTGGCCGCCGCGTCCTTCTCGAGCTCGGCGAGCAACTCTGCGGCCGCGGCCGCTTCGCCGTAACCGATCCCGATTTCCCCGAGCGCCAGCCGCGCCTCGAGCTCTGCCGCGACCAGGCCGCGCTCGTTCGCCCGCGCGATCAGTGTTTCGAGGGTTCGCCGCGCGCCTGCCGCGTCCCCTTTCGCCGCGCGCACGCGCGCGGCCGCGAGCTCGTAGTCGCGCTGCACCGCGTCGCTCTGCCCCTTCGCAACGAGGGCGCGGGCCTGCTCGATCACCTTCGCCGCTGCATCCGGCCGGCCCAGGTCGAGCAGGGCGCGGGCGAGCAGCGCGAGCCCTGTCGCTTCGTCGTCGGGCAGCTTCTCGCGCGCGAGCTCGGCGACCGCGGTCCGAAGCGCCGCCTCGGCATTCGCGGGTTGCCGTTGCGCGAGCGCAATGCGCGCGAGGCCCAGCCGACTCACCTCGGCCGCGCCCTTCTCGCCGAGCTCGTCGCGAATCTTCAGCGCCTCGGTCTGGGCGCTGCCCGCGTCGGCAAGCCGATCCTCGGCGAGCGCGATCGCGGCGAGGTTCGAGAGCACGTACGTCGACTCGTGCCGGTCGCCGGCGTCCTTGCAGATCTGCAGACCTTCCTCGAGCATCTTCCGCGCGCGCTCCAGCTCTCCGGTCTCGATGAGCGTCCCCGCGAGGCCGACGAGCGGATAGACCGACTTGCTCGCTTGCCCCGAGTCGCGAAAGATCTTGAGCGCCTCTTCGAAGTGCGCCCGCGCTCCCGCGACGTCGCCCTGGCCCGCCTCCATCTCGGCGACGTTGTTCAGACAGATGGCCAGCCCGCCGACGTCTCCGGTTTCCCGGTAGAGCGGCAGTGCCTGCTCGAAGAATGCCCGGGCGGAGCGAAAATCGCCCTGGACGACCTGCACCGTTCCCATGTTGTTGAGGGTCTGCGCGGCGCCGCCGCGGTCGCCGATCCCGCGATAGATCGCCAGCGCCTCCCCGGAGAGCCGGGCCGCGGCCGCGAAGTCTCCCTGGTCGCCGACGACGTTGGCGATGTTGTCGAGCGCCCCGGCAGAGCCGCGCCGGTTTCCGATCTCGCGATAGATCGCGAGGACCTCTTCGTAGGATTTTTTCGCGCCGGGCAGGTCTCCCAGGTCGTACAGGCAGTTGCCCATGTCGTTCGCTGCGGAGGCGACGCCGGCCTGATCTGCGGCCGCCGTGAAAATGCGGCGCGCCTTTTCTGAGCTCACCATCGCCGCCTTTGCGTCGCCGAGGTTGCGCCGGGCGCTCGACTGCATGAGCAGCGCGGTCGCGACGAGCAGGCGCGCGCCCTGCTTCTCGCCGAGCCGCGCGGCGCGCAAGGCCGCCTTCTCGACGCCGGCGAAGTCCGAGAGGGCGCGGGCCGTCTCGGCCTCGGCAAGGTCGATGCGCGCATCGTCACTGGAGAAGGCCCCGCGCAGGGCGGATAGGGTCGCGAGCGCTTCCTTCGCCCTGCCGGCCCGCGTCTCTGCGCGGGCCAGCTGCAGTCCGTAGTCGAGGTCGTCGGGGAAGAACGTAAAGACCGACCGGTAAATCTCGATGGCGCGGTCCCACTCGTTGGCCATTGCGCGGTAACGGCCCTCGATGAGCAGGCGGGTCTCGCGGCCGAGGTCGCCCGAGAGGTCGAAGGCCTGCTTCGCTTCGGAAAGCGCCTTTGCGTCATAGCCCAGTCCCGACCATGCCGCGGCGAGCGCCGAGTGCGCGAGGGCATGCCGCGGGTCGGCGGCGACGGCTCTCTCGAGCAGCTCGCGGGCGGTCCGGTCCTCGAAGACGCGCAGCTTCGCCAGGCCCTCGGCGTAGAGGCGCGCGGCCTCGGGGTTCGAAGGCAGCGACGCGCGAACCGCGACGGCCTCGGCGGCAGACACGGTTCCGAGGCCCAGCTTCTCGCGCAGCCGCGCGCCGGCCCGCGTGACGACGCCGTCGAGGTCGGCCTCCGTGCCTTTTTCGGAGACGACGGCGATCGTCTCGCCCGCCGCCGCGTCCTGGAGACGCAGGTCCACGCGCAACGCGCCGGCCGAGTCGGGGCCCGTCGCGAGGTACGAGCCGAGCAGGACGAGGTCGGCGCCGAGGTTGCCGCGCACGCGCGCGAGCGTTTCCTTCCCGAGCGTGTCCGCCTCGGGCAGCGCGAGATCGATGCGCATCCGCGCAACGTCCTCGCTCGGGATGGCGCGCAGCTTCTCTCCGGCCGCGAGTTCGGTCGTGAGCATTTCCGAGAGCGCCGTCGAGACCCATGCGGCGTCGGGTCGTCCGGCGAGGTTCTTGAAGCCGAGAACGGCGATTGCGCGGCGGGGCGCGCGGACCGCCGTGGAGGCGGGTGCCGCGGCCGCGCGCGTCGGCCGCATTCGCAGTGCGGCGAAGCCGGCGGCGGCGACGATGGCCGCGGCGATGCCGAGCACAACGCGCGTGCGTCGGCGGCGCTCGCGGGGCCCGACCGCGACGGCCTCGCCGTGCAGCGCGCGCACGACCTCGGCCGTCGAGCCGTACCGGTCCGCGGGATTGCGCTCGAGGCAGCGCAGGATGGTCTTTTCCCAGGCGGGAGGCAGGTCGGGCGCCCCGGCACGAGGCGAGGGCGCGGCCTCCTTGAGCTTTTTCAGCGCGACCGAGAGCGGCGTGTCGCCATGGAAGGGGGGCTCGCCCGTCACCATCTCGTACATCACGATCCCGAGCGCGTAGATGTCGGCGGCGGGCGTGAGCTCGCGGCCCTCGATCTGCTCGGGCGCCATGTAGTCGGGCGTGCCGAGCACGGCCTCGGTCTCCGTCAGCGGGGCGGCCGATCTTGCGTCGCGGCGGCTGCTGCGCGCGAGGCCGAAGTCCGTGACGACGACGCGGATCTGTCCCGGGCGCCGGTCGTCGGGGACGAGCATGACGTTGCCGCTCTTGAAGTCGCGGTGGATGACCCCCGCCTCGTGCGCTGCCCCGAGCGCGCCCGCCATCTGTTCGACGAGCGGGAGCGCGTCCGTCGGCGCGAGGCGCTGTGCGCGGGTCAGGCGCTCAGCGAGGGTCTCGCCGGGCAAGAGCTCCATCGTCAGAAACGTCACGCCGTCGTGGTGAAAGACGTCGAAGATGCGGCAGACGTTGGGGTGGGTGACGCTGCGCGACAGGTGCACCTCGCGCAGAAAGCGCTCCATCGAGCGCTGGTCGTTGCCGACGTCGGAGCGGATCGTCTTCAACGCGACGCGCTCGCCGAGCACCTGGTCCTCCGCCTCGTAGACCTCGCCCATGCCGCCCCGCGCGATGAAGCGCACGATGCGGAAACGTGCCGCGAGCAGCGCGTCGGGGGCGAACACCGGCGGTTTTGGGGCGAACGTCCGCGGCGTGGATGAGGGCGTGACGACGGTTTCCTGTTCGTCGCGGCCCTCGTGGTCGGTCATCGGGTGGCCGCGGCCGTCTCCTCTTGCTCGTGATCGCGCGGGCTCGTCACAGCCTCCATGCTATCGAAAGGGCGGCAGCCGCACGGGCCTTGGTAGACTCTTCGCCGATGACGCGCTCCAAGCGGCCGACCTGGCTCTCCTCGACCGCCCTCATCTTCTATGCGCTCATCCTGGGCGTCGTGTGCGGGGCCCTCTTTCCGGCGGAGACCCACCCGGGCGCGTACGAGGCGTTCCGGTTCATGTCGAAGGCCTTCATCAACCTGATCAAGATGCTGATCGTCCCGCTGATCTTCTCGACGATCGTCGTGGGGATCGGCAAGACCGGGGACGTGAAAGCGGTCGGACGGATGGGCGTCAAGGCGATCATCTACTTCGAGATCGCGACGACCGCGGCGCTCGCCCTCGGGCTCGGGATCGCACACCTCGTGCGGCCCGGCGACGGCCTGACGCTGCCGCCCTCGGGCGAGGTGATGGTGCACCCGAAGACGCTCGTGGAGACGCTGTTGCACCTCTTCCCGTCCAACGTCGTGGACGCCATGGCGAAGCAGGACGTGCTCCAGGTCGTCATCTTCGCGACGCTCGTCGGTGTGGCCGCCGCGCACGTGCAGCTGCGGGCGGAGCCCTTCCTGCGGATCATGGATTCGATCGTGGCCGTCATGTTCCAGCTCACGGACTACGTGATGTCGCTGACGCCGCTCGGCGTTTTCGGCGCGATGGCGGGATCGGTGTCGCACCACGGCCTGGGCGTTCTTGGTTCGTACGCCAAGCTCGTGGCGTCGCTCTACGGCGCGCTCATTCTCTTCGCTTTGCTCGTGCTCATCCCCGCGCTCTTGCTCGCGCGCGCGAACATCCGCCTCTTCTTCCGCAAGATCCGCGAGCCGTTCCTGCTCGCCTTCTCGACGGCCTCCTCCGAGGCGGCGCTGCCCCGGGCCCTCGAGAAGATGGTCGAGTTCGGCGTGCCCAAATCCGTGGCCGGCTTCGTCATCCCGGCCGGCTACTCCTTCAACCTCGACGGCTCGACCCTCTACATCTCGCTCGCGGCGCTCACGATCGCGCAGGCGGCGCACGTCGAACTATCGCTGTCGACCGAGCTGCTGATGATGCTGACTTTCCTCATGACCTCCAAGGGCGTCGCCGGCGTACCGCGCGCTTCGCTCGTGATCATCGCGGCCGGCTGCGCCTCCTTCGGCCTGCCCGGCGAAGCGGGCGTGGCCATGATCCTCGCGGTGGACGAGCTGATGGATATGGCGCGCACCTCCATCAACGTCATGGGCAACTGTGTCGCCTCCGTCGTCGTCGCGCGGTGGGAGGGCGTGCTCGGCGAGCCGCTCCACGTGCGGGACGAAAACTCGCCCGGCGCCGAGCTTGCGAAGAAGGCCATTCCGTAGGGGGTAGAGCCATGAGAAGGTCCATCGTTTTTCTCGCAGCGGCCGCCGTTCTTGCTGCCGGACCGGTGCGCGCGCCGGCGCAGGAGAGTCACACCCACTCCCACGGTGAGGCCGAGGCGCTCGGAGAAGTGCACTTTCCGACGTCCTGTCGTGCGGAGGTGGAAGCGGAGTTTACCCGCGCCGTGGCCCTGCTGCACTCGTTCGGCTACGAGGAGGCGCGCAGATCGTTCGAGATCGTGGCCGCGAAGGATCCCGGCTGCAGCATGGCGTACTGGGGAATCGCCATGACCTACTACCACCCAATCTGGGCGGCTCCGAGTCCGGCCGAGCTCGCCGCCGGCCGGGCCGCCGCCGAGAAGGCGGCCGAGCTCGGGGGCAAGACCGAGCGGGAAAGCGCCTACATCGGCGCGGTGGGCGTGTTCTACCGTGATTCCCAGACGCTCCCTCACGCAGCGCGCGCGGCGGCCTACGAGCAGTCCATCGAGGCGGTGTCGCGCCGGTTTCCGGACGACCACGAGGCGATGATTTTCTACGCGCTCCTCTTGTGCGCGTCCTCGAGTGACCCGACTTTTGCGAGGCAGAAGAAGGGAGCCGCCATCCTCAACGGGCTGCTTCCCGTGGAGCCGCGGCATCCCGGCATCACGCACTACATGATCCACGCGTTCGACTACCCGCCGCTCGCCCGGGAAGCGCTCCCGGCCGCGCGCTCCTACGCGAAGATCGCTCCGTCCTCGCCGCACGCGCTCCACATGCCGTCGCACATCTTTACGCGGCTCGGGCTGTGGCAGGAGTCCATCGCCTCGAACATCGCCTCGGCCGACGCGGCCCGGCGCCTCGCGGCGCAACGTCATCCCGGTACCGCCGCCTTCGACGCGATGCACGCCATGGACTACCTCGAGTATGCGTACCTTCAGATCGGCGACGACGCGCACGCGCGAGGGGTACTCGACGAGGCCGTCGCGGCGACGAAGTTCGACGAGGCTCAGTTCGCCGCGGGATACGCGCTCGTGGCCATCCCCGCGCGATGGACGCTCGAGCGCCGCGACTGGAAGGGCGCCGCGGAGCTCCGTTTGCCCATGGCCGAGCTTCCGTGGGAGCGCTATTCGTACGCGCCCGCGACGACGTACTTCGCGCAGACGGTCGGCGCCGCGCGCTCGGGCCAGCTCGACCGGGCGCGCGCTGCGCTCGGCAAGCTCCAGGAGGTCCAGGTCGCTCTCGCCAAGGCCCCGCCCCCCGGGTATGACTGGCCCAGCGAGGTCGAAGCCACGCGCCTGGCGGCGGCGGCGTGGATCGCGTACGGCGAGGGGCGCAAGGACGAGGCCGTGCTTCTCGCCCGCGCCGGCGCGGACCTGGAGGACAAAACCGGCAAGCACCCCGTGACGCCGGGCGCCATCCTCCCGGCCCGCGAGCTGCTGGGCGACATGCTGCTCGCGCAAGGGCGGCCGGCCGACGCCCTGCTCGAATACGAGGCATCCCTGCGCGAGGCGCCGCGCCGTTTTAATAGCCTGGTCGGAGCGGCGCGCGCCGCGGAGCGCTCGAAGAACTCGGAGCGCGCCCGCCAGTACTGGGGAGAACTCCTCGCCCAGGCCGTCGCCGACTCGACCCGCCCCGAGCTCGCCGAAGCGCGGCGCGCCCTTCGCAAGCCAGGGGCGTCTAAAGCGTCCTGACGTACTGGGCGGCGTCCTGCTTCCACACGACGACGCCGCAGAAGCGGTCGCCCTCGGGGCAGACGGGGCGCACGCCAGCGTGGTGGCGAAGGGTGCACGGGGGCAACAGCCACGGCCCGATGCGCGG
>JANMBR010000160.1:0-7027 GCA_031360505.1 Acidobacteriota bacterium | reverse complement strand
CGCCGAGGCGCAATCGCCGCCGGGCATCGGCACGATCGCCCTCAAGGACACTCTCTCCACGCTCGGGGCGCCCCTGCGCTGGAGCGGTCAGGACTGGCTCGTCTTCGGCGGCATTGCGGCCGGCGTGACCGCGGTCGGCTTCGCGTTCGACATTCCGATGCGCGACAAGACTCAGAGCCATCAGACTTCGACGCTCGACGAGCTCACGAAGGTCGTCGAGCCCTTCGGCGCGGAATACTCCTGGGCGGTCATCGGAGCCTACGGAATCGCCGGGTACGTCTTCCACGACACGGATGCGAAGGACATCTTCTTCGACAGCGCGATCGCGAGCATCCTCGCTTCGGGGATCATCACGCCGACGTTGAAGCTCGTCGTCGGGCGAGAGCGCCCGAACGAGTCGGTGAGCAGCACGTCGTTTCATCCCTTCAGCGGCAGCGACAACTCCTTCCCGTCGGGCCACGCGACCCAGGCCTTCGCCGTGGCGTCGGTCATCAGCGCGCACTCGGACGAGGTCTGGGTCAGCGTGGCCGCCTACACGGTTGCCGGGCTCGTCGGGTTTTCGCGGGTTTACCACAACGCCCACTGGACCTCGGACGTCACCGCGGGAGCGCTCATCGGGACTTTCGTGGGCCGTGGTGTCGTTGCGCTGAACAAGAAGCTGCGCTCCGGCGACACGACCGTTCGCATCGCATTTACACCGTTCATCAGCGACCACGTCAAAGGCGCGGGCTTTCTGGTCTCGTTCTGAAAGGGCCGCCTGGGGTCGATCGTGTGTTTCTCGATTACCCCTCTCCTGAGACGGAGTGCAGGAATGCCCGAATGACCCCGCCTCCCTTCTGACCTCCCGGCCGATCGACCGCGCCGGCGACTCATAAATGGTTCGCGTCGCCGTTCAGACACCGCTAAAATCCCCCGCGAGAACTCACATCATCCAGGAATCTGCGCAGCAAGGGCGTCCAGAAGCGATCCGGGGCTCTCACGAGGCGAGAGTCGCGGCGAGCGTGTCGATCGCCATCCCTCTGCTCAACGAAGAGCGCGTTCTTCCCGAGCTGCTGCGGCGCCTGCGGGCGGTTGTCGATGGCCTCCCGGGCGGGCCCCACCAGATCGTTTTCGTCGATGACGGAAGCACCGACGGCAGCTTCGGGCTCCTGCAGCAGGCCGCAGCGGCGGATCCGCGAATCGTCGCAATCTCTCTGTCGCGCAATTTCGGCCACCAGAATGCGTTGATCGCCGCGCTCGACTACGTGACCGGGGATGTCGTCGTCGTGATGGATGCCGACCTCCAGGACCCGCCCGAAGCCATCCCGCGGCTGCTGGCGGAGCATGCCTTGGGATACGAGGTCGTCTTCGCTTCACGCGTGGGCCGCAAGGAGCCCTGGCCCCTGCGCGTCTGCTACTACCTGTTCTACCGGCTGATCGCTTCGATGGCCGATCTCCCACTCCCACTGGATGCGGGCGACTTTGCAGTCCTCAGTCGCCGGGTCGTGGAGCACCTGAAGAACCTGCCCGAACGCCACCGGTATCTGCGCGGACTGCGAAGCTGGGTCGGTTTCCGTCAGACGGGAGTGCCGATCGAGAGATCCGAACGCTTCGCCGGAACCTCCAAATACGGCTTCTGGAAGCTGGTGCGGCTGGCGTTGGACGGAATGTTCGCCTTTTCGGTGGCGCCGTTGCGGGCGGCCGCCCTGCTCGGTGCGGCGACAATCAGTGCGACGCTGATCTACGTCGCGTATGCGCTCTACGCAAAGATTGCATTGCATCGCTCACCACCCGGCTTCACGGCGCTGCTCGTCGCGGTCACTTTGCTGGCGGGCATTCAGCTCCTCTTTCTGGGCGTCATCGGCGAGTACATCGGGCGGATCTACGAGGAGTCCAAGGGGAGGCCGCACTACATCGTGCGGGACGTCGTCGGAAATCCGGGACGACCGCGCCCCTGAGCGCCCGGGGCTCCCATGGAACGAGACTACTCCCTCAACTACCGCGAGCTGTACGAGCGGCATTGGTGGTGGCGGGCTCGGGAGGACCTGATCCTCGCGACTCTCGAACGTTGGAAGCCCGCGCGAGGATGGCCCTCCATCCTGGATGTCGGATGCGGCGATGGCCTCTTTTTCGAGAAACTGCAGGCCTTCGGTACGGTCGAGGGAATCGAAATGGACCCGTCGGGGCTTCGGCGGGATGGGCCATGGGCCGACCGCATCCGGGTGGGTCCGTTTGACGAGACGTTCCAGCCAGGAAAGAGGTATTCGCTCCTCCTGATGCTGGACGTCCTGGAGCATCTGCCCGACGCCGCGGCCGCGCTTCGACGCGCCATCGGGTTGTTGGAACCGGAAGGGACCCTGATTCTCACCGTGCCTGCATTTCCCCTCCTGTGGACCAGTCACGACGACCTGAATCACCACTTCACTCGGTACACCCGCAAAACCCTCGCGGCCATCGTCGAGCGAGCCCCCGCGCGATTGCTCGAAAACCGGTACTTCTTTCGGTGGATGACGCCCCTCAAGATCGCGGTGCGCGTGAAGGAAGCGCTCTTTGGCGCAACGCCGACGACGCCGCGCATCCCGCCTCACTGGATCAATCAATCAATGCGCGCGATTTCCAACGCTGAAGAGTGGGCCGTCGGGCGATTTCCGATCCCCTTCGGAAGCTCGCTGATCGCCGTGGCACGACGAGAGAAGACCGCACAATGAAGGGGCCCGCCGCCGCGCTGGAACGGGGATCCCCTGGAGCCGCAGCGCTGTTCGGCGCTCTCATTGCGTTCGTTTCCGGGATCGACCTCATTCGTCTCGTCCGCGCGGACGTGCTGACGGACAGCGACCCTTCCTGGGTGCTGCCAAGACTCCTTCTGACGCTCGGAGTCCTCCTCGGATCGGCCGGCGCGGGAGGCCTGGCTGCGTTTGGGTTCCTGCGGTTTAGCCGGGCGCCATCGTCCACACGTCCCCTGGAACCGCTGCCCCTCGGCGGCAAGACGCTGACCCTTCTCGCGTGCGCCGCGCTGGCATTCGGAGTCCTGGTTCGGTTTGCATGGCTCGCCCGAATTCCGCCCACGGTCTGGTACGACGAGCTCCTCCCGATCGCGCCGAGCCTCGCGTTGAGCGGCCGGCCGGGAGACTTCGCGGACGCCATTCGGATCCTCTGGCCCGCCCACGCCGCGGTCGGTGTTCTGTATCTCGAGGGGTATCGCGGAATTCTTCAGGCACTCGGAACGACCCTCTTCGCCGTCCGCTTGCCGGGAGCTCTCGAGGGCTCGCTCTCCATCGCGACTGCGATGCTGCTGGCGCGAGCCCTGCTGCCGCGCGGAGGCGCGGCTCTGGCCGGGCTCGCCCTGGCCGGCCTGCGCTGGCAGATCATCATCGCGCGCTTCGGATGGAACGGTCTCGCGATCGCGCCGGTCATCGACCTGGCGACGCTGGCGCTCGTCCGCGCCCGCCGGCGATCGAGCCTGGCGGCAGCCGCCGCGGGCGGCTTGATCGCCGGGGTCGGAGCCCACTTCTACCTCGGAGCGTGGATTGCCGTCGTTGGGCTCGCGGGGTTCGCCCTCTGGCCGTCGGAACGCCCGGTCGCCCTGCGACGCCGGGTCGCGATGGCGCTCTTCGTCGGGATCGGCTTTCTCGCGACCGCGTCGCCGGTCTTTTTCCTGAAGAAGGGCCGCGAGCAGAGCTACTTCGTCCGCGGCTCCGATCAGAACCTGCTCAAGGACATCCAGAGGAAAAAGAGCTGGCTCGTCCCTTTCTCGATCGTCGCGGATGCCTTTCAAGCTCCCTGGTTCATCGCGGACCCCGACCTGCGGCAGGATTTGCCGAAGTCCCGTCTGGGATGGATCCTGGGCATTCCCGTGGGGGCTACGCTGCTTCTCGCTTTCGCCCGACCCACTCGGGACCTGTCCGCGCTCCTGTTTGCCCATTCCGGCGCGGCCTTGCTCGCCGTCCTGCGCTGGGGATCCACCGGTCACCCTAACGGCTTTCGCTTCGTCTACCTGACGACCCTGACGGCTGTCGCCGCGGCCGGGGGAATTCTCTGGCTGCTGGGATTCCTGCGCCCCCACGCTCGTCGACTCGGCGCGATCGCCGCCTTTGGACTGCTCGGAATCGGGGCCTTCCTGGGAGCCCGGGACGCTCTGTTTCGCTGGGGCGAGGCCCCCTCGACGTTTGCCACCTACTGGGGAGAATCGACCTTGATCGGGCGCGCGGCAATCCGGTGGCAACGGTATGGCCTCGTCGAGCTGGATTCGACTCTCGCGTACTCCCCGCTCGTCGTCCACGCGGTCCGAGACTACCGGTTGGATCCGGACGCGAAGAGAATCGAATCGGCCTTTTTTCTCTCGTCGCTGCCCGCGCGCGCCGGCGCACGATGCTTCCGGATTGCGGACCCTCGGAGTTCGGTTCTAACGGGCGAGAGGCGTGTCGAGACGATCCGCGACGCCTGGGGCAGAGATCACGGCATGGTCCTGGCGCGCCCCTGCCAGACTCGGTCCCCGTAGGCTTCGGAGGCGCGCTGTCGCGCTTGCCCGCGAAAAGCTCGGTGTCCCCGGGGTTCGAATCTCGGAGTGCCGACCAATCCTCTCAACCGCTTCCAGCCCGGCGTCGGCAGGCGGTCAGAGTTCTTCGGGTTTGAGTCCGGTTTGCGTCGCGATGCGTGCGAGCATTCTTGGCCCGAGCTCTTCGTTGTCGTGAAAGGCGAAGATGACGTTGGGCCACCCCTCCTTCGCGAGGGTTTATGGGAGCCGGAGGTGCGTCTGACTGTCCAGCCGATGCGAAGGAGCGCGGCGAAGACTCTTCGAGCTTTGGTTGCTGTGAACCGATCAGGCAGCGGCGGACACGACGAACGAAACCGTCGTCGCCTCCTCGGCCGTCACCTCGCCGTCTTCAAGCTTCTCAGCGATGGCATGGAGGGCCAAGGCCTCGACCTTGGTCAAGGCCTCCTGTCTGGTATCTGCGTAGACATGGCAGCCCGCGATCGACTCCACCAGAGCGATCCAACGCCCGTCTTCCTCACGTTCGAAGTCCACCGTCAGGTTCATGAGGGAAGGATAGCGTATTTGGCGAACCGGGCGCAGCACTCCCACGCTCGCCGTCACTCAGACACGCACGGGGACATACCCGAGAGGACATGCCCTCGGCTTCGACCGGGATCGGTACGCCGACGTTCGCCCCCAACAGGCGTATGCTCCCGGCCATGAACTCCGCCTCGTTCGGTCGCCGCTTTTCCGCGTTCCTTCTGGTTGTTCTCGGAATGGTCGGCTCGACGGCTGACCTTACCGGCCAGATCACGCCGGCCGTCACGCCGCAGAAGCTTCAGACGGACTTTCGCCCTGTCCCGGGCAGCAGCTCCAACATCAACGGCGTGCTCGAGCCGGGCGAGTCGGTCCAGATTGCTCCGTTCTGGACGAATGCGTCGACGACGCCGCAGGCCTTCACTGGCGCAGCCTCCGGCCTCAGCGGGCCCGCGGGCCCGACGTACACGATCGGCGACGCGGCGGCGGACTACGGCGTCGCCGGAGCCGGCGCGACCGTGGACTGCAACAGCGCCACGGGCGACTGCTACCTGATGACGGTCGCGGGGGCGCGCCCGGTCGCGCACTGGGATGCGACGTTCACGGAGAACCTGACCTTCAGCGCGGTCTTCAATACGTGGACGATCCACATCGGCAACAGCTTCACGGACGTGCTGACCTCGAACCAGTTCTACTTCTTCGTCGAATCGCTCTTTCACAGCGGCGTGACCGGGGGATGCGGCGTCGGCATTTATTGCCCGTCCGCAGCCGTCACGCGCGCACAGATGGCCGTGTTCCTGCTCAAAGCCGAGCACGGCTCGAACTACGTCCCGCCGCTTTGCTCGGACAACCCGATTTCCTTCCTCGACGTCGCCTGCCCCAGTCTGTTCGCCGACTGGATCGAGCAGCTGGCGACCGAGGGCATCACCGCGGGCTGCGGCGGCGGCAACTACTGCCCCGACGCACCGGTGACGCGGGCGCAGATGGCAGTCTTCCTGCTGAAGACAGAGCACGGTTCCTTGTACGTGCCGCCCGCCTGCACGCAGCTCTTCAACGACGTGCTCTGCCCGAGCCAGTACGCGGACTGGATCGAGCAGCTTTTCAACGAGGGAATCACCGGAGGCTGCGGCGGCGGGAATTACTGCCCCGACGCATCGAACACGCGTGGCCAGATGGCCGTGTTCCTCGACAAGCTGATGGGCCTGCCGGGGCCTCCCCCGCCGACTCCGACGTTCACGCCGACTCCCGTCACGCCGACGTTGACTCCGACGCGGACCTTCACGCCGACGATCACGCTGACGCCGAGCAGGACCCTCACTCCCACGATCACCGTGACAGCCACGCGGACGCCCTCGATCACGCCCACGCTCCCGAGCCCCTCGCCGACGAGGACGTTCACGGCGACGCTGACGCCGACGGCGACCCGGACATTCACGATGACGCCGACGGCGACTCGCACCAATACCAGGACCGCGACTCCGACGAGGACGCCGACGATGACCCCGACGCCGAACCTGAATCACATCGTCTTTGTCGGACCGGCGGCCGGCGGAGGAATGACGTTTCAGGACTCCGTCAGTGGCACCTCATTCACGACGATCAACGCCGGCCAGACGGTTGAGTGGCAGTGGCAGAGTAGCGTTCACTCGTCGACGTCCGGCACGTGCATGTCGGGGTTCTGCACCCCGGACGGCCTCTGGGACTCCCAGGTCAAGAACACGGGCTTCGTCTACACGCGGCAGTTCAATGTAGTCGATACGTTCGACTACTATTGCCAGATCCACGGTGGCGTTGGGATGACAGGCGTGATCAACGTCCTTCCCGCGCTTCCGACGCCAACGCCAACGCCCTGATACCTCAATCGGTGTCGTAGGGGCGGGGCTTGCCCCCGCCCGCATCAACCAACACCCGGGCAATTGCGGGCGGCCCAAGGGCCGCCCCTACGGCACGACGGGGGCAGGAAACATCTCTTGTTCCTGGTGCCGTAGGGGCGGGGCTCGCCCCGCCCGCATCAGCCAACACCACGACAATTGCGGG
>JANMBR010000130.1:0-1747 GCA_031360505.1 Acidobacteriota bacterium | reverse complement strand
TAGGTGCCCTGGGCGCGCGTCTGGCCGAGGCGCTTCATGGCCCAGCGGCCGTCGTCGACGGCGTGGTACGGCTGCATGGACGCGATGACGCCGAGCTCGGCAAAGCGCGGGATGTCGGCGGCGCGCAGGTGCTGCGCGTGCTCGATCCGGAAGCGCCGGTCGCGCGGGCCGTTCTGCTTCTCGACACGGCCGTAGATGCCGAGCAGGTCCGAGTTGGCACGGTCGCCGATCGCATGGACCTCGACCTGGAGGCCGGCCTTGTCCGCGCCCGCGATGCGCCCCTCGATCAGCGACAGGGGGATCGCCTCGGCCGCGTAGACGCCCTTGTTGCCGGGCTCGTCGCTGAAGTCCTCGAACATCACTGCCGTGCCCGATCCGAGCGAGCCGTCCATGAAGCCCTTGACGCCGCCGATGCGCAGCCAGTCGTCGTTCTTCATCGACGACTGGAGCTGCTTGGCCTTCTCCCACTTCGAGAGCGAAGGGCGGTAGTTGACGCGCACGGTCATCTCTCCCGCGTCCCGCAGGGCAGCCCAAGCGGGCACGTCGTCGGCGTCACCCGGCAGATCCTGGACCGATGTCACGCCGAACTTCCCCGCGTTCTTCATCGCCGCGCGCATGGCCGCGAGCATCTCCGGCTGCGTCCTTGCCGGCCGGAACTTCCACACGAGACCCATGGCGCCGTCTTTCAGAACGCCGGTCGGCTCGCCCTTCGCATCCTTGACAATGACGCCGCCGGGCGGAGTCGGTGTCGCCGCCGTGACGCCCGCGATCTTCAGCGCGAGGCTGTTGCAGACCATCATGTGGCCGTCCTGCCGCGAGAGGCAGGTCGGGTGATCGCCGGTCGCCGGATCGAGCAGGGCCTTCGTCGGCAGAACCGGCGGTGTCCACCACTTTTCGTCCCACGCGCCGTCGGTCAGCCACTCCCCTGCCGGGCGCGTCTTCGCGTACGCAGCGAGCAGCCGCGTGAAGTCGGCCCCGTCCTTCGTATGCCGCACATCGAGGGCCAGCAGGTCGAAGCCGCCCATCGACATGTGCGTGTGGCAGTCGATGAACCCGGGCACGACGCGGCGCCACTTGCCGTCCACGACGACGGTCTTCGGGCCCTTAAGCTTCTCAATGGCGCTGTCCATGCCGATCGCGACGATGCGTCCGTCGCGCACGGCCAGGGCCTCAGCCTCCGGGTTCTTCGAGTCCCCGGTCCAGATCTTCGCGGACAAGAGCACGAGGTCCGCGGGGGGCTCCGGGGGCGCCGTTATCAGCAGGGCTGCCATCAGGGTGGTCGCCAACATTCTTCCTCCCTCATTCAGAACGGGATCCCTATGCCGTCGAGGAGATCCCAACGCTCTTTTCCGCGAGCGAAGCCCGGGCCGCCGCCAGGCGCGCGACCGGGACGCGGAAGGGCGAGCACGAAACGTAGTCGAGGCCCACGTGGTTGAAGAACTCGATCGAGCGCGGATCACCCCCGTGCTCGCCGCAGATGCCGACCTTCAGCTTCGGCTTCACTTCGCGGCCGCGCCGCGTGCCGATCGCGACGAGCTCGCCGACGCCGTACTGGTCGAGGCTCGAGAACGGATCCTCGGGGAGGATCCCCTCGGCGATGTACACGGGCAGGAACGTGCCCATGTCGTCGCGCGAGTAGCCGTAGGTCATCTGCGTGAGGTCGTTCGTGCCGAACGAGAAGAAGTCGCAGTTCAAGGCGATCCGGTTCGCGCGCAGGGCGGCGCGCGGGACCTCGATCATCGTGCCG
>JANMBR010000113.1:0-4691 GCA_031360505.1 Acidobacteriota bacterium | reverse complement strand
ACGCTGTTCTTCTCGGTCTCGTGCAAGGCCACCCGGACCAGCCGCGCCGGAGACACCCGCGGCGCCAGCTGCTCCCATATTCCTACGGCGATGTTCTCGGCGGTCGGGTTGATCCCCTTGAGAAAGTCCACGTCGAAGTTCAGGTGCCGCCGGTCCAGCCTCTGGATCACCGTCTCCTCGACCGCGCGCTTCAACAGCGCAAAATCCATCACGTAGCCCGTTTCCGGGTCGATCTCGCCCTCGACGGTCACCTCCAGCCCATACGTGTGCCCGTGACCGTTCGCGTTGTTGCACTTGTCGAAAATGCGCCGGTTCGTCGCCTCGTCCCAATCCTCGCGGTGCAGCCGGTGGGCCGCGGCGAAATGGGACTCGGATACGAGGCGAACGCGCATCGCAGCGATTCTAGCGCGGCGTTTGACAGGCTCCCCCGACCCTGTTCAAATGCGCCTTCCGGTCGGGATGTGGCGCAGTCTGGTAGCGTACCTGAATGGGGTTCAGGGGGTCCCGGGTTCGAATCCCGGCATCCCGACCAAATCATCCCGCTGCATCACGTCAAAGTCTTCGCAGCTTCGAGCCTTTTGGCGAAAACCGGGCGGCTGGTCAGTCTTGATTTGTTGACTTCGCGGAAGCGAAGCCTTACCGGGATCAGTCCTGATCGATTGATTTCGCCCAGAGCTCAGCCTTGATGCTCGTCGCTGGAATCATACGATCGACACTCCCCCTTGGCTGAATGAAGTCGACGAACCAAGACTGACCCCTTGAGTTCGCGGAGCCAGGAGCGGCTTGACCGCTAGCGGTTCTGAACTTGAGCGAAACAAACGATTGGACCGATGCAGAGCTGCCAAACATGATCGGCAGATCACGGAGCTGGAGTGGCGAGCCCCCGATGTTTCGCGCGACTAACCCACTCTTCCGCTGTGCGTGTGTGCGGGCTTCACGCGTCTTGGGAATGCTTGATGAGAACGTCATTAACTCCGCGAGCGCTGAGGACGCCGGCCATACGTTCACGTCGGATACACGAGTCGGCGATTTCGCTGCCTCGCTCATGATCAAGGGAGGTTGAGATGAATCGATCTTATGCCCCGAAGCGATTTCAAGACGTGGTGGGATTCGTCGGGAGCATGGCTGCTTCCGCGTTTCTGGTTCTCGGCGTGGCTGCCGGCGCTATGGACACGGCCTACGGAGAGCAACCGCCGGCGCCATGCCATGCAAATCCGCAGGCCGCACAGGACGAGGCGACGGTACGGAACCGCGGGGATATCGCGGCCCTTCCCGGGGCGCTCAAGGACCGCCTCGCGCAGCTTGCAAATCGACCCCATACTTATCTGCCGATGCAGGCCTATGCCGAGGCCGACACGAAGAGCCAGCTGTTTCAGTACTACCTGTTGAGCTCGCACGGCTTCGAACCCAACGTCTTCACCAGCGTCATTCCCGGCGTCAACGACTCGGCAATGCTGACCGCAGAAGGCGGCAACTGCGGCCTGGCCACCGTGGGCGCCGTGCGCCTGGTCGTCGAGCCGAAGCCCGGCTTACCGACCGATCCCAACGACATTGGGGCATTCATCGACGTGTTCACCGACATCTCCGGACTCTTCGTCATCAACAACGAAAGCGGCTGGTATGAGGGATGGATGATCCACGACCTCGTGGTTCCCCAGGTCGCTGCGCCGCGTCCCGACGGCCATGCCCAGTTCGGCAAGATCACGGCCGCCGATGCCGCGGCGATCAAGGCAATGGGCAGCGGTCACAACCTCCCGGGGAAGTTCTTCACCGCGGACGGCAACCCCGTCCACTATCCCAACGACAACGACCACTTTCCCACCGTCCAGACGAACGTCGTCCAGCTCGCGCTGAGCATGGGCGCCTACAACGCGGTGCAACAGCTCGACGTACATTCCTACTGGGAGTTCAACTACACGACGAACTGGATTCACCCTCTCTATGAGCTTCCCTTCACTCTCGGCGGCTTTCCCACGACTCCCACCAGCAATGTCGACCCGCATTGCCCGTCGATCATTCCGGGCTCGGGGCCGGAGGGCATCCAGAACGACCCCTCGGTCTACGGCGACAGACCCAATCTTCCGCGCGATCCCGATCTCTTCGATGCCGACATCGAGTCACAACGAGAGTTTCGTCAGCGGTTCGTCCCGAGCGGACTGGCCAATGAAATCTTCCTGGACGTTTACACGCGGCCGGCCTCCTTCAAGCCGAGCGAAACGAACATCGCGAAGCGTTTGTTCGAGGCCTATGCGGCCGAGGTGGCCCGGGTGGATCTGAACAACGACGGCGTCGTTTCTGCCGCCGAAGGAGACGCGGACGCAGGCTCCGACGGATTCCCCGACAACGCCCGGCTGTTCATCCCAGCGACCGGGTACAACCGTTTTGTAGTCACCCGTGAGATCAATGACTCCCTGCTGGCTCCCCGCTTCGCCCCGAGTCAGCGTGCCTGGCTTCTCAAGGGTGGGCTGGTGAGCGTGCGCCCGACCGTGCCCGCCTCCGAAGGGCGTGACGGCGACGATCGCTAGCCCTGTCGGATTACGTCGGAAGGTACTTGGAGTCAACTGGCGCGGCCAAGATGGCCGCGCCAGTTGACATCCCGATCGGGCGGCCGCCTACTCGCCCGAGGACACGCTCCAGGACCTGAAAAGACGTACGCCCTGGGCCTACACCGTAAGATTCAGCTGCTGTGGACGAAAAACCGTGGCGCTCCCCGCTGATTGACTCTTCGGTCCCCTTCACGACTGAGGATCTCCTAGAAGACCTTGCGAGGCGAGGGAGAAAGCCGACGGCGGAAGTGATCTCGCACCCCGACTCGCACTCGGGCGCGTAACTTACTGAGAGGCCTTGAACAGTGCTAGTTTTCGAATCCCGGCATCCCGACCAAATCAACCCGGAGCATTGAAGCAGCGATTCGGTACTAACTCTTCAGACCATCGAGTCTTCCGGCAAAAATCGGGAGGCTCGATTCTTTTCCGGATTTCGGCTCCGCTCACCTCGGTCGCCGCTTCAGCGCGAAGGCGTGGGAGGCTTTGAAGGCTTGGCCTCCTCCAGTCTCCAGCCGCTTCGGATGTCATTTGCGCCGCTGCAATAGTTGTACGGGCATGCGTTGCCGTTCAGGCAGCCCACGATGTACGTGCACGCTTGCAGCGGAGTCGCACCCGCCGGCATATTGATCGTCACCCTGCACCACCCGGAGTAACCCGGGTTGCTGAAGGCGCAATCGGCCTTCGGCCCCTCGTCTTTCATCGGCGGCGACCCGACCGCTCGGGTCGGCGAGAGCAGAAGCAGCGCCACCAGCGCGAGCGGCCAGGCGGTGATCCGGAGTTTGTTCTTCATATGTCCCCCATTGATCGCATCGATTCTCTCACCCCGATCGCGGCGAGCGTCCTAGAGCTCCAAGAACTCCCGCATCCGTTGCAACTCCTCATCCAGCGCGAGCTGGAAGGCGCTGCCGCGCGGTCGCGGGCCGGCGAAGCCCAGCTCGTGCCGCAGCCGGCCATCGACCACCTTCAGATTGGCCCAGCCCAGTACTTGCTCGCCCCACAGCATGGGCATCGCGTAGTGGCCCATGCGGCGCTTGTGGGCCGGCACATAGGCCTCCAGCTTGTATTCCCATCCCCAGAACAACTGGAAGCGCCGTCGGTCCCAGACCACGGGATCGAAGGGCGCGAGCAAGCGCAGCCTGTCGTCGATCCTGTGTCGAGCGGCCACGCGATTCTCGCCCTGCGGCCAGAACCAGAGCACACCGTCGACCTCGGCATGGGCATAGCGGGACTTGGCGTGCTCCTGGATCTGCCTCGCCTCCGCGGCGAGGTGCGGCACTCCATGGCGCAGCAGTCGGCACAGATAACCGAGGCTGGCTGCAGGCAGCGGCGCGTAGAGCTGCACCACCATGTCCAGCAACTGGCCGGCGCGCGCGAGCCGGGCCTCGGGGCTGGCGTCCTGTGGCGTGTGGTCGATCGCCTGGTAGACCCGGGTGCCGGACTCGCGCCGTGCCACGCGCAGCTGCCCGCCATAGTGCAGGCCCTCCAGCAGATGCGAGCTGACATTCAGGTCGCCGCCCCAGCGCTTGATGCGACCATGGTCGAAATGCGCCTGCACGTGCTTCGCGTGGGTACGACCATGCTGGCGTACAAAGGCCAGCACCTCCTGGGCGCGCGCCCGCATCCTGGCGTCCCAGGCGTGCGGCGCCTCGCGCGGATGCATCAGGGCCAGGGTCTCGCGAGGCAGGAAACCGTAGTTGACGAAGAAGGCCTCTTCGACCGCCAGGCGCGGGTAGCGGCTCTCCAGCTCGCCGGCGCGATAGTTCTTGACGCGGTGCGCAAGGATCAGATCCTGGGCACGAGCGGGCGCCCGCATCGGGTCGGCCTGGACAAAGCCCAGGCGCGCAATGGCGCGCGGCAGGCTCGTGGCCCTGAACAGGCTCCGCGCGATCGCGTAGCGGCGAAGCTGCTGGAGATTGAGAGCTTTCAGAGGGCTCACGCGTGGCGTCCGGTCGATACGTATCTTAGTTTGCAGTGTGCTGACCTCTCAATGAGGTTCGGAGAGCGTCGATCGCGACGACCCTAGAGGATCTGTGTTCGATGCTCAGTTCGGCCCGTGTAGCCCGAGCGCCCGTGCGAGGAAGACCGCGATCTGTCGCCTGGTCAGCGGCGCGTTCGGGCAGTAGTTGCCGTCGCCGCACTCCCCAA
>JANMBR010000102.1:0-7759 GCA_031360505.1 Acidobacteriota bacterium | reverse complement strand
GTCGGCCCGCGTGTCGCCCTCGAGTCGCGGCGCGTCTGCCGCGTCGCCCGCGACCTCCTGGAGCCAGAACGAGCGGTGCTTCAGACGATCCTTACGGCCGGTTCCCGTTGTCCATGTCCGAGAAGATGAGCCAGCGGCCGTCGGCGCCTTTAGACAGCGTGAGCGTGAATTTTCCGATGTCCGCCGCCCCCTCGCGTTGCGCGAACCCCCCGAGGATGTAGCCCGCCTTCCCGTCCACGGCGTAGGCGAACGCGCGCAGCACGAGCGGGCCGCCAGAGCCCGTGTACTGTTTCTCGATCGCAGCGCGGCCCCGGACCGGCGGCTGGTCGTTGGACATCACGAAGCCGTCTTCGGCGAAAAGGCGCGCGAGCGCGGCGGCGTTGCGGGCGCGCCACGCCGACTCGTAATCGGTCAGCACTCGCGCCAGCTCCGGCGGCAGCTGGATGGACGGCTGCGGCGTCGGGGTCGGCGCCGTGGCCGCCAGCACGCGCGGCAGGAGGGCGATCGCAGCCGCGAGCGGAACGAGCCGGGCCCACATCATGCCTGGTCCTTCAGGTACCGGACGCCACGGACGATGATCTCCTCGAGAACCTTCGTGTCCACGTCCGCGAGCTGGCGGATGTACAGGCAGCCCTTGCCGACCTTGTGCTTGCCGAGCTTCCTCAACAGGGCGGGCTCGCGCTGGGTGCCGCCCATCAGATAGAGGACCAGCTCCTTCTTGCGCGGCGAAAACCCCGCCATGAACCAGTCGTTCTCGCGGCCGCTCTCGTACTTGTAGTGGTAATCCCCGCAGCCGATGATCGACGTCCCCCACATCTTCGCCTTCGCTTTGGTGGCCCGCTCCAGGATCTTCACGAGCGCGAGACAGTCCACCCGGCGCGATTGTTCGACCGTGCCGAGGAACTTCGCAACGCTCGCGCCGGTTTCCTTCGTCTTCAGTTTTGCATTTGCCATTTCCGCGCCTCCGGGTGCTCCATCAGCGGACTTCGAACACCGCTTCGACCTCCACCGCCACGTCGTAGGGCAACGCGCTCACGCCGACCGCCATCCGCGAGTGACGCCCCGCGTCGCCGAAGACCTGCACGAAAAGATCGGACGCCCCGTTGATGACCTGCGAGTGCGAGAGAAAGTCGGGCGTCCCGTTGACGAACCCGGCCCCGCGCACGCACTGCCGCACACGGTCGAGGTCGCCGTCGAGCGCCGAGCGCAGATGGACGATGAGGTTCAACGCGCACAGCCGCGCCGCCTGCTGCCCCTCCTCGACGCGGAACTCGCGCCCGAGCTTGCCGACGAACTTGCGCTCCCCGTTCCACTGTGAGAGCTGGCCCGTCAGGAAGACGAGGTCTCCCGTCCGGACGAACGGCACGTAGTTCGCACCCGGCAAGCTCGGAACCGGCAGCTCGATCCCGAGCTCCTTCAACCGATCGTCAATGCGTCCGGCCATGGAGGTGAATCATATCGAGCGGATTCGTCCGGGCACGGCGGAATTTCTTCGCGCCCCGCTCACGGGCCCTTCGACTCGGGGCACCGGCTTCCGAGCTCGGTCTTGCTCTCGTCGAGCGGCTTCACTCCCTGCGTGCGCAGCCGGTCGACGAGCTCGCCGAAGTTCGCCTCGTGTGCCGCGTCGTTCGACGTCGTGCGCGACACTTCCAGCCGGACCGCGCCGCCCGGCAGCGTCCACTGTTCGATCTTGTCGCCCCCATGGTCGTAACGAACCATGCGCGCCGCACATGGCTTCGGCGTGGCGCCGAGGATCTCGGGAGGGGCCTTCGCGACGAGCGTGCAGCTGTACGCATAGACCCGTGTGGGTTTCGCGGAGGCCGCGAAGGCGACGTCCACCTCTTCGCTCTTCTTGAACCGCGCTGAGTCCGGGCACCCCCAGGACTCCTGCAGCGGCTGGTCGGTGCGGTACTTCAGGCGGACCTCCGCCTTGCCATGGTCGGGGCTGCGCAGCCTCAGGATTGCCGTCGCGCCCGGCGGCGCGTTGGCCGGGCGCGGAAAGTCGAAGTAGCGGACCTCGTACGCTCGGCCGTCGTCGTCCGACGCGCCGAGAAACGAAAGCAGCTCCCCCACGTTCGACGGGCCGCCCTGCGCCGGATCCCAGCGCACGGCGTACTCGACGCGCTCCGTCTCCTCCGCAAAGAGTCCGGCCGCCGGGACCAGCGCCGCCGCGAGCAGGAGCGCCCGGCCCCTCACCGCATACACGCTCGACATCTGGCGGGAATCGTATCGAAGATCAGCGCGAGGGTTCCCGATCGAGGTGGAACGTGAACATGACCGAATCCGGCGGCGTCTCGACTCCTCCGGCGCCAGCGTACGTGCGCAGCGCTGCAGCGTTCGAGCGGTCCGTCAGGACCCAAGCCTCGCGGCATCCGAGTCGCCGCGCCACTTCGAGGACGGCGTGCAGGAGGTCCTTCGCCAGCGCCCGCCCCCGGTGTGTCGCCGCGACGCTGACTTCGTTGATCCACAGCTCGGGGGCCGGCTTGTCGGGGTGGACGTAGTGGACCGCCGAAACGAACCCGACGACCACTCCGTCCTCGACGGCGACAGCCAGATGATGTCGCGGATCGGCCAGAAACTCCGCGGCGCGACGCGCGTCGACGGGGTCGTCGAACAGGTCCGGAGCGACGCTCGCGAGCACGGACTCGTCGCCGGAGCGAAGCATCCGAACCTCGATGCTCACGGCCGGCCTCGCTCCATCCGAATCAGATCCACCGCTGCACGCGCGCCTTGTAGGCCCGGTACGGCTCCCCGAACTTCGCCTCCAGGTAGCGCTCCTCCGGGACGATGACGGCCTGCCGCATGAGCAGCACGAAGAGCGGCAGCAGGATCAGGGGCCACAAAACGTTGGCCGCCAACCCGATGCCCACCTGCAGGACGCAGAGTCCCAGGTACATCGGGTTGCGCGAGATCCGATAGGGGCCTCCGAGCGCCAGCGCCGTGCTCCCGCCGGCCGGATTCGGTGTCGTGCCGATGCGTCGAAAGGTCGCGATCGCCCAGATCGCCAGCGCGATCGCGTCGAGGATGAAGACCACACCGACCATACGAAGCGTCGGCGCGTATTCGGCCCCGGCAACCGGCAAGGGGAACCGGCGCTGAATCAGAAACGCCATGCCCATCGCAACGGCGAAGACGAGCGGCGGAAAGAGACGCACGCCGGAGCGATCGGCTTCGGAGATCTTCACCGGGCCATCACTCCTTCTCCCAATACGCCCCCGCGTCGTCGTAGAAAAGACTCGGGTATATGTTCGAAGGCGTATGGTTGAGCTCTGGCACGAGGCCTCCTGCCGGAAGTCTATGCCCCGAAAGCTAAAGCTCGACTCCGCGCGCCGATGTCGCGATCAGCTTTGCCAGCCGCGCCATCCGCGTCTCTTCCTTCTTCGCGCTCATGACCCACCAGCTCGCCTTCTTGCGGTACCAGACTCCCCGGGACTCGAAGTACTGCCACGCCGTTGCGTTCTTCTTCAGCACGCCCGCGTACGGCTCGCTCAAACCCTCGTGCTTCTGCTCGTATGAGTAGATGCGCGACCGCGCTTCGCTCCGCGCTTCGAACGCCTTCACGCCGGCCCTCCGCATGCGCCCGGCCCGGGTCAGCTCCTCGACGCGCCCGATGTTCACGGCGCTCCAGATGCTGCCGGCCTTTCGCGGCGTGAATCGGATCGTGTAGCGCAGGTCGTCGACCCGTCTGCGCACCCCGTCGATCCAGCCGAAGCACAGCGCCTCGTCCACGGACTGCGGCCACGTCATGCCCGGCTTTCCGGAATCCTTGTTGTAGAAGCCGGCGAGGATTTCGGTCTCGGCGGCGTGGTTCTTGCCGAGCCACTTGCCGAACTCCGCGGGCGTCGCGAAGTAGACGGCCTTCACGGCGCCGACAGCGTGTACTCGAGCTCGTAGGAGTGCTTCCCGTCCGCGATGACGATCGCGAGCTTGCCCGCGAGTCCGACGAGCTCCCCCGTGCCCGAGTCCGGGACCACGTGGATCGAGAGGCTCGCCTCGCCGCGATTCATCGTACCGGTGTGCTGGAGCGCGAACGTGCCCCGGCGCCCGTGCAGCGTTGCGGTGACACGCTCGATGGCGACGTAACCGGCCGAGCCCGCAAAGCTCGTTCCGGCCGTGAGCATCGTGCCCTTGCCCGTCCCCTCGAGGTCGCCGTGGAAGCTCTTCGCGAGCGCCATCCTGCCGAGCGCAGACCCCTCGGCCTCGCTGTCCATCGCCTCGGGCGACATCTTCACTTCGAACGTACCGGTCGCGCGAGTCGCCACGTGGCCTCCTATTCCTTCCCGCTGGCGGACTTGCTGCGCGCGAGAAAGGCAATGCCGATGGCCAGGAACACCACTCCGATGCCCACGAACGTGCGCTGACCCGACATTCCCACGGCCATGAGCCCGATTCCGATAACCAGAAACGCCATGCCGGCCGGCCGCTTCGATCTCGCGTTCATTTCTTGGCCTTCCTTTCGCTCCATGCAGAAGGCAGAAGTCTATCGAAAGACCACCACCAGACATTGTGCGCGGCTACCGCGTGATCGCGCCCCCCGACGGCACGATCTTCATCTCGGTCTGGCGAAGCGTGCGGTACAGGGTTTCCAACGAGAGCCCTGTCCCGCCGGGAGAGGGAGAAGGCTTCGCGTTCGGTTGCCGTGACTCAGCGGGAAGGAGGTGCGACGAGCTCCTTGCCCGCGTCCACGAACCGCGCCGCAAGCTCCGCGGTCGGCACCATGCACGACTCCCGCCGGCCGAACCACCGGTAGCGGTTGCGCGCGACCCACGAATAGACGGCATCGCGCAGAGGCCTCGGCACCGCGAGCCCGACCGCCGCCAGCGACCACGGAAAGCCCAGCCCACGCGCGATGCGGATCGCGGCGTCGGAACGTGTATGGGTGCCGGCCGCGTCGATCAGCACGATGCTGTCGGGCAGATCCTCAGCCGCTGCCTCACCCCGGAGCGCGGCGCGCCCCGCTTCGGACTGCAAGGCGCCGAAGCGAAAGACGCTGCGCCGGTCCCGCTCGATCACCCATTGCACCGCCGCGTTGCACAGGTTGCACATGCCGTCGAAGAGGATCAGCGGCACGGCGGAAGCTCCGTCACGACGGCTTTCACTAGAAGCAGAGGGCAACCAGATCGGTGCCACCCTCCGCGATGACGCTGCTGAGCTTGATCTTCATGATGCCCCGACCTCTCGAGCGCAAGCCTAGCGCGGAAAGGCTTCCAGGAATCCGGCCGCGAACGAGATGACGGCGTTGACAGCCGCCGCGAATCCCACAGGGCCCTATCTCGCCAGGAAAACAAGTGCGAGCGCAATCGCCCCCGGCACGGCCTGGAGCCACAGGATCGAACGTTTGGCGGTGGCCGCCCCGAAGAGACCCGCGACGATGACGCACACGAGGAAGAAGACCTTGACGTCGAAGCCCGCCGCACCCAGAAACAACCCCCACACCAAACCGGCGGCGAGAAATCCGTTGTACAGACCCTGATTGGCGGCAAGCGGGGCCGCGGCTGCCATCACGTCGGGCGGCAGACCGAACACGCGGCGACCGATCGGCTTGGACCAGAGGAACATCTCGAGGACGAGAAAGGCGCCGTGCAACAGCGCCACGACCGCGACGGCGACGTTAGCGACGATCGTCATTGCTGACCTCCTCCGTGTGCGTGACTCTTCGGACCGGGCCGCGCCACGAAATAGTAGTTCTGGACGACCGGCGAGAACAGGCGCTCGAGCACCGCGTCGCCCCGATTGAGCGCCGCGGTCAGAAATCGCGAATCGCGCAGGCGAGCCGGCAGCCCGTTGAGCGAATTGCGTGGCAGAAATCCATAGCGCCCGCTCTCGACCACGGAGAGCCCGGCCGCCCGGCAGAGGCCATCGATGTCGCGCGCTGAAAAGCGATAGCGATGGAAGTCGCAAAGCTTTTTTTTCCGCCCGAAGCGTCGGCTGGCGGCCTCGATGTAGCTGTACCGATTCGGGAGGTGATAGCAGATGAAGACGCCATCGCCCGCCAGGACTCGTCTCAGCTCGCACAGGCTCGAAAGCTCGTCGCCGCCCAGTTCCTGGACGTGCTCGAGCACTCCGACGCTGAACGCCGACGCAAATTGACCATCCGCAAACGGCAGCCGGCGGGCCTGATCCAATACACCACGCACGAACGTCAACCGCCCCTGCTCCGCCTCCGAGAGAGCCGCGAAGATCTCCGGCGGGTGTTCGAGCGAATACGCCGTCACCCGAAATCCACGCTTCAGGAGAAAGTATGAGAAGTGGCCCCTCCCGCATCCCCAGTCGAGCACCTCGGAACCTGCCGGCACGTATCGCTCGACAAGGTCATACAGCCTTCTGTACTGGTTCGCCGCGGGAAGGCTTGCAAACTGGTCGATGACCCGGGCCGGATCATCGCGCCGAATCGATGCGAACACTTCCGCCGCCCGCTGCTCGGCGACCGTCATGCGGGCTTGCCGCGCCTCATGGCCGTCGCGACACGCCGCGGCGAAGGCCTCCCAGCACCGCGAACGCCAGGTACACGAAAATCGTCCACATCGCGACCTGGACCAGGGTAACGGGCGCCAGGCTCGAGAGCGGCTGCTGGGCCTGAAGGACCTCGAGCTTGAGGAGGTCGGACGCCGGCCACAGGGCCAGATGCTGATCCTTGACGATGCCCAGACGCAAAGCGCCGATGCCCAAAACCAGCACGCCGATCGCCACCATGATCGAGCGCAGGAACACGGACCACTTCTGAACAGCGCTCATGGACGATCGCCGACGGTCATGCCGCCTTTCATTCGCGACCGCACTTGCGGCAGTGAACTGTTCCGGCACAGGGGCTCCACATCGCTGCGATCCATCCCAATATGCACACGATAAGCCCAATCGCGGCCTTCGCCCCCTGCCGTCAGGCGACGACCTGGTATTCGCTCTGAACCAGGCCGCTCGGAAAATGCCTGGTCGCGACGTGACGCAGTTGAACGTCGCGCGGCACGGCGCCGAAGAGAGGTATGCCTTCGCCAATCAGCACGGGCACGCGGGTGACGATGAGACGTTGAACGAGTCCAGCGCGCAGGAATCCCTGGATCGTGATCCCGCCGTCGACATAGAGGTGCTCGATGCCGCGAGCGGCGAGTTGCGCCACGATCTCTGCCGGAGGCCCGGCCATCTGCTCGACGACGCCGTCGCGGACCGCGGACAGATCGACGGGCCGGCTGCTCAGCACCACGACCCGTTTCTTGCCATAAGGCCAGGCCGCAAACGCGAGGACCGTCTCGAAGGTCTTGCGGCCGATCACCAGCGCGTCGACGCTCGCCATGAACTCGTCGTAGCCGTGGGGCTCGCCGCCGCCCGGCGGCAGGAAATCGAGATCGCCGTTCAACCGCGCCATGAAGCCGTCGACGCTGACGCCGACGAAGACGGATACCGTCATCCTCTACTCCTCATGTGCTTTAGCTCCAGGGGGGTCAGGCCTGAATTCTTCGGAGTTTACCGGCTCTCCTCTACCCGGCTGGTATCTCGATGAGACTTCATCTCCGGCGTTTCCCGATGATGCTCGGGTGCGTATCGGGCAATGATCATGAGACTGGCATTCCTCGGCTCGCCCTAGTTGAAGAGGCGCCAGAACACGGAGCGTCCTGATAGCGCTGCGCCTCCACCCACGGCCCATGCTCGTCACCCGGAAACAAGAGACCGTCCTCGAACTGGGCGCGGACGTACCGCGGAGGGTTGCTGGAAGCGGACTCGAGGAGGTGGCCGATGAGCGGCTTCGGCCAGCTCTTTCCCGGGG
>JANMBR010000064.1:0-5785 GCA_031360505.1 Acidobacteriota bacterium | reverse complement strand
GACTTTGCGATCAAGCTCACTCCCGCCCGCGAGCTCAACATCGAGCAGGCGATCGAGTGGATCAACGACGACGAGCTCGTCGAAGTCGTCCCCGCCGCCATCCGCGTCCGCAAGCGCACACTGGACCACTCGATCCGGAAGGTGAAAGCGAAAACGGCCGGGTAGGCCGGCCGTCATTCGCTTTCATCCTGAGGGCGCAGCCCGAAGGATCCCTTTCTCCACCGGGCTGCTGCTTTCCCTCTCCTACTGCAGGTTGAAAGTCTTCACGATGAACACCGCCATCTGCCCGCGCGTGTTCGGATTGAGCGGGCAGTAGATGCCGGTCCCGCAGCCGCCCGTGATGTTCTCGGCCGCGAGGCGTTCGATCCAGTCGGTGAACGTCCCGGGACAGGGCACGTCGGTGAAGACTCCCGGCGGCGCGCAGGCAGGTGGGACGTAGGTAGACCCGTGCTCCGCCTTCAGCAGGAACACGGCCATCTGGTCCCGGCGGACGGGATTGCCCGGGCAGTAGTTGTTGCCGCCGCAGCCGCCCGTGATCCCGAGGTTGGCGAGGGCTTCGATCCAGGGAGCGAAGGTGCCCGGGCAGGGGACGTCGGTGAAGAAACCGGGCGTGCATGGCGGCGGGACGTAGCAGACTCCGTACTTCGCCTTGAGCAGGAAGACCGCCATCTGCTGGCGCAGCGTGCTCGACGCGACGCCGTAGTTGCCGCCGCCCACGCCGGCCGTGATGCCGTTGGAGACGAGGGTCGTGACGTAGGCGTGAAACGTCTGGTTCTGCGGCACGTCGAGGAAGTCCGTGACGTAGCCCTTGGAGAGCGTTCCCGTGGACAGGTCCACGTTGGTCAGGGTCACGTCGCTGAGCGCACCCGCCACCAGGGCCGGCGTCCTGGCCTCCGCCTGCGTCGAGCTCTGCACGAGGACGTCGGTCGCCGGAAGTCCTCCGAGCGTGATGGTCGCTCCGGCCGCGAAGTTGGTGCCGCGGACGACGAACAGCAATCCGGCCGGGGTCGGTCCGGAAAGCGGGCTGATCGAGAAGACGATGCGGGGCGAGAGCTCCGAGGTGTTTCCGCTCGGATCGGTCGCCGTGGCGGTGACCAGCTGACCCGCCTCGATCGTGTACGGCAGCGTCACGTCGAAAGCGACGTGGCCCGCGCCGTCGGTCGCCTGGTTCGACGAGCCGATGTAGATGAGGCCCTCCTCGAAATCGTGCGGGCGGCCGGCGCACGCGGGATTCGCGAAGAAGTCGATCTCGTAGGACGTCGAGGGCGTGCTGTCGAGAGTTCCTACGACTTCCGTGCCCGAGGGTGAAAGCGGCGTGGCCGACGCGACGAGCGGATAGTTCTGGAGGCCATTGGGGCCGGTGTCGGCGTCCAAGGCGTCGTTGGCGGTCACGCTGTCGTTGTTCAGGTCGATGCCGATGGTGCCGTTGGCGTAGATCGAGTTGCCCCGAATGGCATTGCCCGAGACGGAGCCCTGGACGATGATGCCGCCGGCGCCGCTGTGCGCGATGGTGTTGCCTTCCCCGGTCCCCGTGCCGCCGATGGTCGCGTTGCTGGCCAGGATGTAGATGCCACGGTTCTGATTGCCGATCGCGAACGTGCCGGTGACGTCCGTTCCGATCAGATTGCCCTGAACCGTGACGCCGGTCGCGCTGCTGATCTCGATCCCGTGAATCGCGTTGCCGGAGATGACGTTGCCCGCACCCGCGGCGGAGCCACCGATCGTGCTGCCGTTGGCTTCGACGAGGACTCCGTAGTTGATGTTGCCGAGCGGCGCCCCTCCCGTCACGTCGGTGCCGATGAAGTTTCCGCTGAGCAGAAGATTCGACCCGCTGTTGAGCCGGACGCCGTAGCCGCCGTTGCCCGAGATGACGTTGCGGCTCGCGGCCGTGGTGCCGCCGATCGTGATGTTCATGCTGGAGGAGGTATGGACGCCGGTCTGGTTTCCCGCGAGGGCGTTGCCGCCCGAAGCGTCCGTGCCGATGAGATTGCCCTGGACCAGGTGTCCCGTGCCGCCGGTGCCGCCCGAGCCGAAGTTGATGCCTTGCATTCCGTTGCCCGAGATCAGGTTGCGCGCGCCGGGTGTCGTGCCGCCGATCGTGATGCTCGATGCCCCATTGTTGATCTGGATTCCGAAGTCCGTGTTGCCGAGGGGGGCGGTCCCCGTGGGGTCGGTCCCGATGAAGTTGCCGTCGATCGTCATGCCGGCGACCCCGGAGACGCGGATCCCCGCCCACTTGCCGCGATTGATGGCGAGGCCCCGCACCGCGCTGCCGCCGCTGGCGGGCCCGAAGAAGAGGACGGCAGCCTCGCTGCCGATCCCGGCGCTCGTCCCATCGATCTCGATGAGGATCACCGCGTTGGTCCCCTGGTCGGGGGCATTGGTGTTGGCGCTCGAGCCCGGCTGCGTATACCCGTCGATCGTGACGGCGCCCGTGATCGTCGGCAGGGCCGAGGCCGGCGCGATCGTCTGGACTCCCGACCCCACGATGTTGAACTCGATGGTGTCCGCCCCCGAGTTGGCGTTGGCGTCCGTGATCGCTTGGCGCAGCGACCCCGCGCCGCTATCGGCGGTGGTCGTGACGGTGTAGGTCAAGGCCGAGGCCGTGGAAAGGGTAAGCAGACTCACTGCGAGGAATACGCCGAATGTTTTCATGGGATCTCCCTGTTGGTAACGCGCCAGTGGCTCCCGGATGGGATCACGGATCGAACAGGGCCACCTATCGAATACGCCCCGATGAGCGCAAGATACTGAGCCAGTAGAGATTGTCGGTAGCCACGAGGTCGGTGACCGGTTCGGCAGCGGGCCGCGGTGCGGGTCGTACTGGTCGAAGAGTGGTGATCGCCAAGGAAGGCGCAAGCGCACGCTAGACCACTCGATCCGGAAGGTGAATGCGAAAACGGTCGGCTAGGCCGGCCTTCATTCGCTTTCATCCGGAGGGCAGAGCCCGAAGGGTCGCTTTCTCCGCCGGGCTGTCTGGGCCTCGCCCCTACTGAAGGCTGAACGTCTTCACGATGAAGACCGCCATCTGCCCGCGCGTGTTCGAGTTGGCCGGGCAGTAGAGCAGCGGCATCGCCTGGCAGCCGCCGGTGATGCCTTCGTTGTAGAGCTCCTCGATGAAGTCGACCGCGGGAGCGGACGGGCAGCTGACGTCTCCGAAGATGCCCGCGCAGGCGGGAGGCGCGTACGCCGCGCCATACCGGGTCTTCAGGAGAAAGACCGCCATCTGGCGCCGGGTGACGAAGCTCTCGGGGCAATAGACGCCGACCCCGCATCCGGTGGTGATGCCTTCGTTCGACAGCTGCTCGATCCAATTGGCGAAGAGGCTCGGGCAGGCGACGTCCGTGAAGATCTGACTGCACGGGGGCGGGATGTAGCAGACCCCGTACTTGGCCTTGAGCAGGAAGACCGCCATCTGCTGGCGTTTGGTTCCCTGGTCGACGCCGTAGAGCCCGCCGCCGACTCCAGCCGTGATGCCGTTGGAGACGAGCGTCGTGACGAAGGAAAAGAACGGGTGCCCGGGAAGCACGTCGAGAAAGTTGGAGACCCAACCGCCCTTGAGCGTTCCCGACAGCCCGCTGGGATTGCCGACCACCACGTCGTTGAGCGTCCCGGCGGGCAGCGCCGGCGTGGCGGCCGAGATCTGGGTGGAGGAGGCGATCGTGACGTTGGCGGCCGGAACTCCCCCGATCGTGAGGCTGGCTCCCGCCTCAAAATCGGTCCCCGCCAGGGTGATCGACGTGCCGCCGGCCGGCGGTCCGGAGGTGGGGAAGACCGAGAACACGATCCGCGGCGAAAGCTCGGAGGTGCTCCCGGCCGGGTCGGTGGCCGTGGCGGTGACGGCGTCGGTCGCGCCGATTGTCGGAGTCAGCGTCACGTCGAAGTCCGCGTGGCCCGAGCCGTCCGTCGCGACGCCGGCCGACCCGAGATAGACCTGCCCCTCGAGAAAGTCGCGCGGACGGGGCGTGCACGGCGGGTTCGAATAGAAGTCCAGCGTGTAGGCGGTCGAGGGCAGGCTGTCGAGAGTCCCCTGGACGCGCGTGCCCGCGGTCGGAGCCTGCGGCGCCGCGGAGCGGATGAGCGGGAAGTTCTGGGTGCCGTTGGCGCCGGCATCGGCGTCGCCGGCATCGTTGGGGTTGACGCCGTCGCCGCTCAGGTCGATTCCGAGCCCGCCATTGGCGTAGATCGAATTGCCGCGGATCGTGTTTCCCCCCGCGCCGATCCCGAGCACGGCGGCGCCGGCAGTGCCGCTGAAAGCGATGACGTTGCCTTCGCCCGGGCCGACGCCGCCGACGAGCGTGCCGTCCGCGCTGAAGATGACGAGGCCGCGAAGCTGGTTCGGCAGGGCCGCCGATCCCGCAGCGTCGGTACCGACGCGGTTGCCCTGGACCACGACGGCGTTTCCGTAGACCGCGATCCCGTCCGTGAGATTGCCCGACACGAGGTTGCCCTCGCCGGCGCCCGGCCCGCCGACGGTGTTCCCGGCCGCCTCGACCGAGATGCCGACCTCGCTGCCAAGCGCCTTGGCGCCGGTGACGTCGGTGCCCACGTAGTTGCCGAGAACGACGTTGCCCGTGCCACCGACCGAGTTGCGGAAGCGGATCCCGGGCCCGTCGATCCCAGAAATGACGTTGCGCGCTTCCGGCGTCGTGCCACCGACGGTGGTGTCGAAGAGCGTGCCTGTGAAATCGAGCCCGGCCTGCGATCCGGAAATCGCTCCCGTGCCGGCGGCATTGGTCCCGATGAGGTTTCCCTGGATGAGGTGTCCGCTGCCCCCGTCGGTGCCGTTGGTGCCCGTGTCGAGGTTGGCGTTGGTGTTGCCGGACAGCAGGTTGCGCGCGGCCGGAGTGGTTCCTCCTATGAGGATGTTCGAGGGGCCGTCGTTCATGAGGATCCCGTAGAAGACGTTGGGCTGGGCGATCGTGCCCGAGGGGTCCGTGCCGATGAAGTTTCCCTCGATCGTCACGCTGGAGGCGCCGGAGACCCGGACCCCGGCGTAGAGGCCACGGTTGATGCACAGTCCGCGCAGGACGCTCCCGCTCGCGTTTGGCCCGACGAAGAGAACGGCCGCGCTGGTGCCGCTCCCGCTGTTCGACCCGTCGAGCTCGATCCGGATGACCGCGCTGGTGCCGAGCCCCGGCCCGTTCGAGTTCGGGACGGCCCCGGTCTGGGTGTAGCCGTCGATCGTCACCGGGCCGGTCAGGATCGGAAGGGGCGTTGCCGGCGCGATCGTCTGCACTTGCGTTCCGAGGATGTCGAACGCGATCGTGTCGGCGCCCGGGTTGGCGTTGGCGTCGAGGATCGCCTGGCGCAGCGTCCCCGCGCCGCTGTCCCCGGTGACCGTGACCGTGTAGGTCGTCGCGAGCGCCGGGGACGCCATCAGCAGGCCCGACGCACACAGGAGAGATAGACCCCGTCGCGACGAGCGCATGTCGTGCAGCCTTTCTGTTCGAGAGGAAGGGGGGCCCCGGGAGTCTATCCCGCACGGCCCCCTCCCGTGATCGGCTGCTGGCTACTGGAGCGAGAACGTCTTGACGATAAACACGGCCATCTGCCCCCGCGTGTTCGGGTTGAGCGGGCAGTAGTTATTGTTGCCGCAGCCGGTGGTGATGTTCTCGGCCGCGAGCTGCTCGATCCAGTTGGTGAAGGTGCCGGGGCAGGGCACGTCCGCGAAGACACCGGGCGGGGCACAGTCGGGCGGCAGGTAGGCCGATCCGTGTTCGGCCTTCAGGAGGAATACGGCCATCTGGTCGCGTCGGACGGGGAGCGTCGGGCAGTAGTTGCC
>JANMBR010000016.1:0-33333 GCA_031360505.1 Acidobacteriota bacterium | reverse complement strand
TTTCACGAGATGGACGAGCACTTCCGCACGGCGCCCTTCGAGAAGAACCTGCCCGTGCTGATGGGGCTGCTCGCCGTCTGGTACAACGATTTCTTCGGCGCGCAGACGGTCGCGGTGCTGCCATACGACCAGTACCTGAAGCGCTTCCCGGCCTACCTGCAGCAGCTGACGATGGAGTCCAACGGGAAGCACGTCACGCTCGAGGGAACGCGCGTCGGCGCGGACACGGGGCCGATCTACTGGGGCGAGCCGGGAACCAACGGCCAGCACTCGTTCTACCAGCTCATTCACCAGGGTACGCGCCTGATCCCCTGCGACTTCATCACGTTCGTCGAGGCGTTGAACCCGCTCGGCCGCCACCACGACATGCTCGTCGCCAATGTCTTCGCGCAGACCGAGGCGCTGGCCTTCGGAAAAACGGCCGCGGAGGTCAAGGCTGAGGGCACGCCGGCCGCGCTCGTTGCACACAAGGTCTTCGAGGGCAACCGCCCGACGAACACGATCCTCGCCCAGAAGCTGACACCCGCTGCGCTCGGCAAGCTCGTGGCCCTCTACGAGCACAGCGTCTTTACGCAGGGCACGATCTGGAGCATCGACTCGTTCGACCAGTGGGGCGTCGAGCTCGGCAAGGTGCTCGCCCAGCGCATCATCCCGCAGCTCGAGGGCGCGGAGCCGAAGCTCGAGCACGACAGCTCGACCAACGCGCTCATCCGCCGGTACCGGAAACTCAAGAGCGCTTCGTGAAGGAAGAGGTCCTCGACGACGACGGCGCCGTCGCGCGCCGCGGCGCGTCCATCATCGCGGCCGACGCACGGGAGGCCGTGGCCGCGCGGGGCAAGTTTCTCTTCGCGGTCAGCGGCGGCCGCACGCCGTGGCAGATGCTCGCGGCCCTCGCCGGAGAGGACGTGCCCTGGACCGCCGTGCATCTCTTCCAGGTGGACGAGCGCGTTGCCCCGGCCGGCGACCCCGATCGCAACCTCACGCACATCCGCGAGAGTCTCCTCGGCCGCGTTGATCTGCCGCCGGGAAACCTGCACGCCATGCCGGTGGAGGGCGACGCGGAGGACCTCCCGGCGGCGGCCGCGCGCTATGCCGGCGAGCTCGAGTCGATCGCCGGGACCCCGGCCGTGCTCGATCTCGTTCACCTCGGACTCGGGCCCGACGGGCACACCGCGTCTCTCGTGCGGGGTGATCCTTCGCTTGAGGTGACGGATCGGTCGGTTGCCCTGGCCGGGCCCTACCAGGGACATCTGCGCATGACGCTCACTTTCGCCGTGCTCGACCGGGCGCGGCGAATCCTCTGGCTCGCTACGGGAGCGGAGAAGAGTCCGATGCTCGCGCGCCTCCGCGCGGGAGACCGCTCGATCCCGGCGGGGCGTGTGTCGAGCGCGCGGGCTCTCCTTCTGACCGACCGCGACGCCGCGGGTCGCTGACCTGCCGGCTCCCCGCCGGGAGCGTTCACCGCGGGCGATTCGGTCTCGATGGGCGAGGCCGAGGCGGGGAAGAGCTCCTTGTGAGCGGCGGGACGGTTTCTATCGCGCGCGCAGCATCCAGCCCAGCGCGAAAACGCCGGCGGCGGCGATCCAGCTGCCGGCCACGCGGACGACGATGCGCGCGTACGATGCGCGCAGAGACGCGACGAGCGCCGCGATCAGCGCCACGACCACGAAGATCGCCGTCGCAAGGCCCAGGGCGTTGCCGACGGCTCCCGAGCGGGCGTTCAGGAGCTCGCCGCCGTTCCAGGCTCCGTGCAACAGGCCGAGCGCGACAGCCAGGATGCCGGCTGACGGCGGGGACATCGGGCGGTCGGCGGCGACGAGCGCCCCGAGTGCGATCGTGAGCGCCCCGGCCGCGAGCGGCAGAAATGCGAGAGGGCCGAGCGCCCGCTCGCAGGCGGTTCCCGCGAGCCAGGACAGAGACAGCGCGAAGAGCGCTAGGCGGCCGTGCGCGGGGCCGCGCAGTCCGGCCAGAAGCGCGAGCGCGACGACCGGGCGCCTCAAAGCCCTCGCTGCTGCGTGTGGCGCACGCGATCCGCTCCATGGTTGCGATCCGGGGGCCTTATACCAGCAAGGCGGACGAGCGGCCGCAAAAAGTCGGGGTGTCGCGCCTCCGCGACACCCCGATTTGAGTCAATGGGCTCAGCGATGGGCGCCGGTTTCGAACCGTTACTTCTCGAGCGTGATCTTGAGCCCTGAGGCGGCGATCTTGACGCTCGCGCCCTTGGACTCGCTCTTCAGATTGATCACCACGCCCTTGTCGTTGCGCAGCGACGAGACACCGACCCCCTTGCCCGCCGTTCCCGCCGCGGCCGCGGCCGCGTAGACGCCGGCGAAATCGTCGACGCTCTTCAGGTTGTAAACGCCTCCCGTCGCCTCCGCCTTTGTGACGCCGACTTCGGCGACGGAGAGACCCTCGATCTTGAAGTGGTAGGTCTTCCCCTTGTAGGAGAGCTCTCCACGGCCCCAGCTCCAACCGATTCCGACCGCGACCGAGCCCTCCGACAGGCGAACGGTGCCGTCCGGGGTCTTGTCGTCCGACGCAAACGAGGGTCCCGCGAGGAGCGCCATCAACCCGACAACCGCAATTCCGATGCTCAACCGACTACGCATGAATGCCTCCTTGTTTTGATAGTTCTATCACTGGAATCCCCGCGCCACTCCGGCGCCTCGCGCGCGCGCTTGCCGCGCCGGTCCGGGGAGAAGACTCGGCCCGAGACGGTCAAGGATGGCCGTGCGCGCGTTTCAGATTGCGTTGAGCGCGGCCAACACAGCGAGGGCCGGAACCGATCGGATCATAGCCGCTTGAGCATCTCCGCCTAGAAGAGGACGCCCTGGATGAGCTTGGGCAGGACGGGCGTCAACTGGATCTGAACGTTCCAGCGCTGCCCGACCGGATCCGGCCGCACGACCATGTACTGGCCCGCAAGCCCGATCTTGACCGGGAGCCGCCCGAATTTGACGACTTTGCTGACCGCCACGCCGAAGGGCACGGTCCAGCGGTTGTCCGAAGGCGCCTTCCAGCTCGCCGTGATGTTGCCCGAGTATCCGACGCTCCAACCGCCGTCGATGAACAACGCCGCGATGGGCTGAATGTTGATCTGGCTGGTGTTCGGCCGCGTCGGGTCGCCGGCGTAGGACCACCACTGCTGCGGGAAGACGCCGAGGATGTATTTCTTGCTCATGTAGGCGACCACGAGGGCCGGTCCCACCTGAAATTTTCCCTGCCCGGTATAGACCGAGCCGGCGGTGGGGAAGATGAATGTCGGGCCGAATCCGAGCAGCCAGTTGCCGCTCTTGGCCGGCGAGAAGAGCTCGAGCTGCGTCCAGTCGCCGAAATTGGTCGTCCGCGCCTCAGCTCCGGTGGAGGTCTGGTACGGGGCGCTGTTGTAGAGCTGGACACTGGCCGTGTGATGAGGTTGATGCTCTCGGTCAGGCTCGGCAAGACAGGCTGGAAATTCAGGTTGTTGTTCCAGCGGTCGTTCGTCAGCTGAAAGTTGTTGAACTGGAAAGTCATGGACCAGAGGTTCGCGACCGGGTTGGCCAGCTCCTGGGCGAGCTTGTTGGCCTCCGCCGCAGTGTCGGCTGGGGGCGGGGTCGCGGGCTCGGGCGCGTCGATCGATTCCCCGCGGACGGCTGGAACGAGGCCGAGGCAGGCTGCAAACAGACCGACTGCGAGCCGGAGTCTCGACGTCATTTTTCCGGTCTTCATTTTTTAGAGCCTTTCAGAGTGACAAGAACGCGTTCCCGATCTCAGGAAGCACACCGTTCGCGCCGGCCGAGGGCAGGAACCACTCCCCGTTCGACACGAAGTACTCCGTGCCGTTGATGGTGGTGTGGACCGCGCCCGCGGGCAGCGTCGCGTAGATCGCGCCGATCTTCTGCGCGACGGCGTCCATGATCGGATACTGGGCCGGAGGCGCCTGGGCCTCGGCGACGCAGACGAAGAGCGCGAGGAGGAGCAGGAGCAGCGACGGGCGTTTCAACATGGGATCGTCCCCCTTTCGTCCGTGATTCTCGCGGTTCAGCCTCAAGGCCGGCACGGCGCCCAGCGCGCGAGGGCGCGATCATGGCTTCGGCGTTCCCGATGGCGCCGGCGATTCCGGCGGCGCTGCGCCGACGACGCTCTGGCTGAAGCGCTGGAACGCGATCTCGCCGGCCGCGCGGGCCTGCGATTCTCGGTCGGCCCAGGCCATGTCGGCGGTCGCGTCGGACCACCCGGCCGAGGAGTGCTGCTGCCATCTGCCTCCGGCATTCGAATAGACCTGGCCGTCCTTGTCCACGTAGACATCGTTGTCCGCCTGGACCAGTCCGTAGGGCGAGGCCTTGCCGGTCCGTGGATTCGTGGAGACGATGCCTCCCGACTCGGTCGTGAAGACGCTGCGAACTTCAGCGCTGAGCGCGTCACGGTAGGAGCCGTAGAGTCCACCTTTCGGGGCCGGCGACGGGCCTCCCCACGATGCGTAGGTCGCGGGCGCCGGATACCAGGCCGATCCGATCCAGGGCGGATACCCGTATCCGGTCCCGTGAACCACGACGCCTTCGGGCGTCGCGATGGAGCCGAGATAACCGGGCGTATATCCCTCGTACACGAACCCGATCGTCGCCGAGAAGATCTGGACGTACGTGACGAAGTGGAGGGGCGAGCTCGGCGGGATCGCGGAGATCGCGGCGGGAAGGGTGGCGGCGACGACCCACGGGCCGCCGAGCGCCGGGGAGGTGAACCAGACGCCGTTCCTCACGGCGTAGAAGTCGTTGGGATTGACCTGGATCATCGGTGTCGGCGAGTTGACGACGCACTGGAGGGATGTGCCGTCGACCGGCGCCAATTGCGGCGCCCCGTCGAACTTCGGGGCGAAGGTCGGGCCGCCGATGCGTTTGACGGCCGCCGTTTGCGGGATTCCATTGGCGCTGAGCGCCTCGCGGGACTGGGGCGTACCGGCGACAGACGCCGGAACGTCTGCGCCCGGCGCGTCGGCCGGGATCTTCCGGAAGTCCGGGGGCAATTCCGTGCTCGGCACGAACACCCAGGGACCGGCCAGGTCGGCGGCGCGGAACCAGCGGCCGGCGAGCAGGACGAAATACTGGCTGGTCGCCGCGTCGCGAAACACTTCGTTTGCGGTGTTCGACGCCCGCCCGAGGGTCGTGCCCGGAATCTCCGCGAAGACAGGCTCGCCCGCGAAGACGATCAGCCGGGCCGGTGTCTCGCTGACGTGGATCGCCGGCGCCGCAGCACTCGGGCCCTCGGGGGCGTCCACGACTCCGGTTTCCGCGACCGATTTCGCGGCGCCTTCGAGGCCGTCCGGGGGCGTCGGCATCGGCTCCCAGGGCCCGGAGATCGCGCCGGCCGAGAGCCATCCGTCGCCGACGCGAAGGTAGAACGTCGCGGCCCCTTCGTCGGCCAGGAGCATTGCCCGCGTGTTGATGACGCGCTGGAAATGCGTGCCCGGAATCGGCCGCAACGCCGGAGTGCCGTCGAGCGACACCAGGAAGGCCGGCGTCTGGCTGACGAGGATCCTCGGGGGATCGTTGTTGACGGGCACGCCCGGCTGCGCGGCCGCGCCGGAAGCGGCGAGCGACGCGAGGAGGCGGTCGAGGGCGATCGTGCGCTGCGTCGGTCCGAGCTGCGTCTTCAGGGAGAAGAGGTAGATGAGTCCGTTGTCGGGAAGCGTGGGGAAGCTGCGCTTCGTGACGACGACGTCCTCGAGCAACACCATCCGCGAGGCCTTGTCCACCTGCGTGCGCGCTTTCGCGACGAGGACGCCAAAGACGTCGTCTTTGGGGTCGGCCTTGCGGATGCCGATCGCGGAGCGAAACGTGAGCATGTTGCCGGTCCAGGATTCGACCTGGGGCTGGTAGACGAGGATGGTGACGCCGCCCGACTTGAACTGGCGGGGCCACGGATCGGCGGGGGGCGCCGCGCCCCGCGCCGCGCCCGGGAATCCGAGCGCGGCGCAGACGATGAGGGCGGCGAAGGCCCTTCTCATTTCAGCGACATGTCCTCATCTTCTGCGAGGCTGGATCCTATCAACCAAACGGGACGCGGCCTTGCTCCAAACCGATCTCACATAAGATTCGTTTGTTTCTTGCCCGCGGGGTCAATAAGGAGGCAGCGAATGCGAAATTCCGGCTCAGTGGATCGGACGAGGCGAGCCCCGGCCGGAGCGGCCCGGTTGCTCGTGGCGGCGGCAGCGGCCGCCGGACTCTGCGCAACCGCAGACGCCCAGCAGGCGCAGGCAGGCCTGCCGGACCGGTTCGCGGCGGTCAAGGAAGCCGCGACCGCAATCTCGATCTCGGCCTTGACCTGCGCGTCACGATCGGCGCCGGGTACGGGCGATACATCATCCAGACCAACAACACGACGTTGGGCGCTCTCCTGGGTATCTCCGGGGACCACGAGGATCCGGTCTCCGGCACGCCAAGCTACGAGGCCGCAGCCCTGATCGCCCTGCAGTACACGACGTTCACATACGACTTTCCCAAGATCACCGTGAACTCCACGCTCCAGTTTCTCCCTTACCTGAGCGACTCCGGCCGCGTGCGGCTCGAGTTCAACGTGCAGGCCAAGCGGGAGATCGTGCGGGACTTTTACCTGAGCCTGTCCATCTTCGACAGCTACTACAGCCGGGACCCTTCGACGCAGCAGGCCAAGAACGACTGGGGTCCAGTGCTTTCGATCGGCTGGACGTTCTAGCGTCGCGTAACCGAAGGCTCGCTCACGCGTTTGGACCGCACGCGCGGGGCTCGCCCCCGCCCGCCTCTTGGGCACGATGACTCTTGCGGGCGGCCGCAAGGGCCGCCCCTAAGGCACCCGAATGCGTAAGAGTCCTGTTACAGCACCCGAGCGGGTTCGATCTCGGCGCAGATTGCGTCGACAGCGCAACGCAAGGTCTTCGGCCCCGTCGTGGCCCCGCTCGATCTTCGCCAGCGCCTGTGCGCAAGGGTCGGCGACTCGTTTACTCGTGCCAACGTCGAGGCCGCGGGCCACAAGGTCCGCGCCCGGAAGGGACAGATCGATCAAGCGCCCAGTGTAGGACCGCGCGGGGAGCCGAGCCCCGGCCCTTTAAAACGGTAGAGGCATCGCGAACTGGACGTAGAGACCCGAGCCCTGCGTCGTGGTCTTGCCGCCGTACTGCCAGAGGTAACGGACGGTCAACGCGCCTTCCAGCGCGGTGAGCTCCGGGCCGACGCCGTAGATCGTCGTCTTGTGGTTTTGGAGGATCTCGGGCACCTCCGACCCGGTGGTCGAGCTGACCTGCCACTGGGCGTAGCCCGCGATGCCGGCCCAGCCGCTCAGCAGGCTCTTCTTTTCGCCGAAGTTGCGGCCGACGCCCCACATGTAGTTGATGGCGTTGCCCTGCTTCCAGTCGACGCCTTCCTTCTTGCTGTTGATGTCGTAGAAGAGGGCCCCGGCGGCATGCCAGTTCCTCTCCTTGTCCACGAATCCCGTTGCGCGCACCGAGAGCTCGTTGCACCACATGCCAAGGGACGTGTTGTTCCGGGCGCCCGGCGTGTAGCGGCCGGTGGGCGCGTAAAAGGTGTACGCAAACAGGACGTCGGTGCCTCCGCCGAAAATCGGCATGGCCTTGTCCGAGTGCCAGCCGATTTGCACGGGCGAGACGTAGAGCTGGGAGAGCGCGAGGCCGGTCGATGCGCCCGCATTGTCGAGGCGGGGAAAGTCCAGGAGGAAGTTTGCGAAAGGAACCCCCACGACGGCGCCGTAATTGCCGCCCAGGATCTTGAAGTCCGACACATACATCACGAGCGGGCCGAACAGCTCCTGCGTGAGATCGGGTCCCTCCACGCTGTTGCCGTTGGGTCCCTTGATCTGGTCGGCAAAGGAGACCGCGCCAAACATCCCCGCGTACACGCCGGGAGGGGCCTGGGTCCCGCTCATCATGCCGTACATGCCCTTGACAATGAGCTGCTGGGCGTGCGCCTGGGAGGCTGCGGCCCCGATGCCGAGTGCGAGGGAAAGTGTGGTCAGGGCGCGAGCGATTCTTCTGCCGGTCATCGGGTCTCCTTGGCGGTGCTAAGAAATGAAGCGGCCGGACCACAGGTCCGGCCGCCGTGAAATGAGGATCGAGTCGCCTGGCTTACTTGGTCCCCGGGCTCGGCGGGAAGTTCTTGAACATCGCGCCCACGGCCTCGCTGACCTTGCCCTGGTCCTCGCCGGTGCCGGAGACCTGGTCGGTCGCCGTGCCGCGCCAGATCATCTCCTTCGTCTTGGGGTTGACGAGGTCGACCACCAGTGTGCCCATCGGGATGTTGGTCTCGGTAGCCGTCGCCATGCCGCCCATGCCGCCGAAGCCGCGGTACCCGAAGCCTCCGCCCATGCTCGTCGCGTTCCACTGCTTCTGGTTGGTCAGGACGACGTGCGTGTAGACGAGGATGTCGGCGTTCGAGGCTGCCACAGCCCAACCCTTCGAGGTCAGCGCCCCTGTGACGGCGTCCTCGATCCGCTTCTGCGTGAACGTCACGGGGTCCTTGGTTCCATCGGCGAGCTGGAACGTGTGGAACTGGGACCAGTTGACCGTGTGGTCGTAATCGACCGCGGTGGTCATCGTGGAGCAGGCCACCGTGAGAACGCTGCCGAGGATGCCGAGAACCGTGAGGAGTTTTTTCATTTTTACCTCTCTATACCTTGCTAAAGGGTGCCAATCCTACTTCGGGTGGAGGGGGAAAGTCCCTGCCTTTGTATCGGGAACACCGGTCGCCTTCCGGGCCCATCGCTAACGCCTGCGAGGCGCGGTTCTATTTCTTGCGGGTGTACTCGATTTCCATGATCTTGGCCATCTTTCCGCCCGGGTTCTTGCCCCACATCTCCAGCTTGTGGTGATCGTTGTCGGCAATTGTGATTTTCGTGTCGACGGGGCTGGGCTTTCCGGTCATGGGATCGTTGACGACGGCCTTCATGCTGAGGATCTTGCCAGCGGCGTCCATCGTGCCGGTCGACCACATCATCCCGGTGCCCGCGGTGTCCATCCAGGTGGACACGTACTTTTTCGAAACATTGTCAAAGCCGATGTAGCCGATGCCGTTCAAGGTCTCTCCCATCATGAGGCCCTCGTACTTCATCTGCACGTAGCGGTCGCCCAGGGCCCACGTATTGACCGACGAGCCGGCGGTGTCCTCGGGGGGCTTGGAGGGGTCCATGTCCATCCAGGTGCGGACCTTCGTCTCGAACGCGCCGACCATCGGCGCGAGCTTCTTCTGGCCCTCGCCCGGGGTCATCGCCTTCTGCCAGGCCTCCATCGCGGCCTTCTCGTCCACGGGGGCGGCGGCCTTCTTTGCTTTCTCCTGCGCGAGCGCCCCGGCCGCAAGACCGAGCACCACGGCCACGGCGGTCGCGACGCGACACAACATTTTCATGTTCGATCCTCCTTCGTGGGCGAAGTCTACCGCCGCCCGGCAGTGCTGGCGTAGGATCGCAAGATGAGATTCCGTAGATTCCTGCTCCTCGGCCTGGCGTCGGCGGCGATCGGCGCGGGCCTCCGGGCCTCGACACCTGCGGCGAAGTCGGCGGCCTCCGTGCTGCCGTGGATCGACGACGACTACCCTCGGGCCCTCGCGGAGGCGAAGGCGAAAAAGATCCCGGTTTTCGCCGAGCTCTGGGCGCCGTGGTGCCACACATGCCGCTCGATGCAGGCGTTCGTCTTCACGGACAAGGCGTTGTCGCGCAATGCGGGGGAGTTCGTCTGGCTGTCGATCGACACCGAGAAAGCCCAGAACGCGGCCTTCCTGAAGAAGTTTCCGATCCGGGCCTGGCCGTCCTTCTACGTGATCGATCCGAACAGGCAGACCGTGGTCTTGCGGTGGGTGGGCGGCGCGACGGTCGCGCAGCTGGGCAAGTTCTTCCGCGAAGGCGCGCGGGCGGCGGGCGGCTCCGGCGTCGCGGCGGCCGCCGGCGGCCCCGACGCTGCGCTCGACAAGGCCGACGCGCTTTATGCCGCCGGTGAGTACGAGAAGGCGGAACGCGCATACGCGGAGGCGCTCGCGCTGCTTTCGCCCAGGTCGCCGCGGTACGCGCGCGCCGTCGAGGCTCGACTCTACTGCCTCCAGACGACGCACAACCCGGTGGAATGCGTGGCCCTCGCCCGCAAGGCCCTGCCGAATGTGACGCACACGGCCTCGGCGGCCAACCTCTCCGGGTCGGGGCTGGATTGCGCCGTGGAGCTTGCCTCCGCGGCCCCAGGCCGGGCGGAGACGATTTCCTTTTTCGAGGCCCGCGTCCGCGATGTGCTCGCCGACAAAACCCTCCCGCTCGCCGCGGACGACCGATCGGCCCTGTACGGATCCTTGTATTCCGCCCTGGATGAGGGCGGGGACACCGCCGGCGCGCAGAAAGTCGCGGCCGAATGGGTCGCGGATCTGGACGCGGAGGCCGCGCACACGAAGACAGCGGCACAGCTCACCGCGCTGGACCCCAACCGGCTCTCGGCGTTCTTAGCGGCCGACGAGATTGGCAAGGCCATCCCGATGCTCGAGGCCTCCGAGAAGGCATTCCCGGAGGACTACAACCCGCCGGCGCGGCTGGCCCTCGTCTACCTGCGACTCAAGCAGTTCGGCACGGCGCTCGAGGCCTCCGACCGGGCCCTCGCCCGCGTGTACGGGCCGCGCAAGCTGCGCGTGCTTGCGGTGCGCGCGGACATCTATAAGGGGATGGGCAACGCGGCGGCGGCGAAGAAGACCGTCGAGGAGTCCCTGGCGTACGCGGAGGCGCTGCCCGAGGGGCAGCGCTCGGACACCGCGATCGCGTCGCTCAAGAAACAGCTCGAAGGGTCTTAGCTGCGGTGCGCGCACTCGTGCCGGTGCTCCTCGCCCTCGCCCTCGTCACGCCCTCACTTTTTGCGGCCGACGGGGAGGACCCCAGGCTCCAGGCGCTCTTCGACGAGGCCTGGGCCCTGCGCCTGGCCGAGGACCCGCTCTTCGCGACGTCCACCGGCGACCACCGCTACGACGACAAGCTTCCATCCCTGGCGCACGCGGACCTCGAGCGCCGCGCCGCGTATGCGCGCTCGGCGCTCGCGCGGTTGAAGGCCATCGACCGCGCGGCCCTCTCTGCCTCGGACCGCGTGAACGCCGACATGTTCGCCCTGGAGCTTTCGGACTCGGTCGCCGCTTTCGAGTTCGGCGCGTACCGGATTCCCATCAACGCCGACAGCGGCTTCCACACGGACTTCGCCGATCTTCCGGGTCGCATGCCGTTCGAGACCCCGAAGGACTACGAGAACTACATCGCCCGCCTGAATGCGTTCCCGTCCTACGTCGCCGCCGAGATGGCTCTCATGCGCGAAGGGATCACGGCGCACTTCACGCTGCCGCAGGTCGTGCTCGAGGGGTACGACGTCACGATGGCGACCCACGTCGTCGCGGCCCCCGAGAAAAGCGTGTTCTTCGCGCCCTTCCGAAAGTTCCCTCCCGGTGTCCCGGAAGCGCAGCGCGCGCGCCTCACGGAGGCCGGCCGCCGCGCGATCATGCAGGGGGCCGTCGCGGGCTACAAGGCGCTCCTCGACTTCATGAAGACGGAGTACGTCCCGCGCGCCCGGCTGACGATCGGCGCCTCGGCTCTGCCGCGCGGCCGCGAGTACTACGCCCACCTCGTGCGCAGCTTCACGACGCTCGACCTGACCGCCGACGAGGTCCACGAGATCGGCCGGCTGGAAGTGCTGCGCATCCGCGCCGAGATGGATGCGGTGATGGCGAAGACCGGGTTCCAGGGCAACTTCGCCGCGTTTCTCAACTTCCTGCGGACGGACCCGCGCTTTTACGCGAAGACGCCGGAGGACCTGCTCAAGGACGCCTCGTCCATCGCCAAGCGGATGGACGGCAAGCTCCCGTCGCTCTTCGGCAAGCTGCCGCGTTTGCCGTACGGAGTGGAGCCCGTGCCGGCCCACCTCGCGCCCAAGTACACCGGCGGCCGCTATATTTCGGCGCCGATCGGCAGCACGCAGGCCGGCGAGTATCGGGTCAACACCTACGCCCTGGACAAACGCCCGCTCTACACGCTCGAAGCGCTGACGCTGCACGAGGCGGTGCCCGGCCACCACCTGCAGATCGCGCTGCAGCAGGAGCTGACGGGCCTGCCGGAGTTTCGCCGCTTCTCGGACGTCGGGGCGTTCGTCGAAGGCTGGGCCCTCTACGCCGAGCGGCTCGGGCTCGAGGCTGGCTTCTACAAGGATCCCTACAGCGACTTCGGGCGCCTGACCTACGAGATGTGGCGCGCCTGCCGGCTCGTGGTGGACACCGGCATCCACGCGAAGGGATGGACGCGCGCCGAGGCGCTCGAATACCTCGAGTCGCACACCGCGCTGTCCCTCCACGAGGTGCGAACGGAGATCGATCGCTACATTTCCTGGCCGGGTCAGGCCCTCTGCTACAAGATGGGGGAGTTGAAGATTCGGGAGTTGCGCAGTCAGGCGGAGCAGGCGCTCGGTCCGAAGTTCGACGTGCGTTCGTTCCACGACGTCGTTCTCGGCAGCGGCGCGGTGCCCCTGCCGGTGCTCTCGGAGCAGGTGAGCGCGTACATCGCAAAGAGGAGCGCGCCATGAGCACCGTCATGGCGGGCCGAGCGTCGTTCCGAGCGAAGAATCCCGCGACGGGAGAGCCGCTCGATAGCGAATTCTTCGAAGCCTCGCCGGGCGAGATCGACGCGGCTGCGCGCTCGGCCGAGCGGGCCTTCGAGCCGTACGCCGCGCTCGCCCCGTTTCGCCGCGCGGAGTTCCTGCGCTCCATCGCGCAGCAGATCCTGGCCCTCGGAGACCGGCTGCTCGAGCGCGCCGCCGCGGAGACGGGATTGCCGTCCGCGCGTCTCGAGAGCGAGCGCGCGCGGACCGTCAGCCAGGTCCTCCTCTTCGCGCAGGTCATCGAGGAGGGTTCGTGGGTGGAGGCGCGGATCGACCGCGCCCTGCCGGACCGCAAGCCCCAGGCCCGGCCGGACATCCGCCGCATGCTGGTTGCGCTCGGGCCGGTCGCGGTCTTCGGAGCTTCGAACTTTCCGCTCGCCTTCTCGGTGGCGGGCGGCGACACGGTCTCGGCATTCGCCGCGGGCTGCCCGGTCGTCGTCAAGGCGCATCCCGCCCATCCCGGCACGTCGGAGCTCGTTGCGACCGCGATCCGGACGGCGGCGCGGGAGACGCGGATGCCCGAAGGCGTCTTCGGCATGGTGCAGGGGCCCTCGCCCGAGGTCGGCATCACGCTCGTCACGCATCCCGCCATCCGCGCGGTCGGCTTCACGGGGTCGCTCGCCGCGGGGCGGACCCTCTTCGACGCGGCGGCGCTGCGGCCCGAACCGATCCCGGTGTACGCGGAGATGGGCTCCGCGAATCCCGTCTTCATCCTGCCCGGCGCCATCGCCGACCGGGCGGAGGCCATCGCGAAGGGCCTCGCGTCCTCGGTGACGCTCGGGGCGGGACAGTTCTGCACGAATCCGGGCCTGCTTTTCGTGATCGATTCGCCCGCCGCCAGTGCGTTGTTGAAGGAGACGGGCGATCTGCTCGCCGCCACACCCCCGGGCACGATGGTTCATGCCGGCATCAAGGCGGCCTACGACCGCGACATCGGTGAAGTCTCCCGCATCGCCGGCGTCTCGATCGGGGCGCGCGCGATGGGCGCGGGTCCGCACCCGGCAACCGAGGCGTCGGCCGCACTGCTCGTGACCGACGCGCGGGCGTGGTCGGACAACCCGCGGCTTCACGACGAGATCTACGGACCGGCGGCGCTGGCCGTGCGCTGCGCGTCGCGCCCGGAGATGCTGCAGCTCGCGCGCGCGCTGCACGGGCACCTGACGGCGACGATGCACGGCGCCGAGAAGGACCTCGCCGATTTTTCCGAGCTCATCGCGATTCTGCGGCGCAAGGCGGGGCGCCTCATCTTCAACGGGTATCCCACCGGCGTTGAGGTTTGCCACGCGATGCACCATGGCGGCCCCTACCCGGCGACGACGGACGCGCGCGCGACCTCGGTGGGAACGGCCGCGATCCAGCGCTTCGCGCGCCCGATCTGCTACCAGGATTTCCCTCAGTCCACGCTGCCGGAAGAGCTCATCGACCGAAACCCGCGCGGCGTCTGGCGCCTCGTGGACGGAGGCTTCACGCGGGACGCGTTGTGACGACACGGGACCCGGAGGCGATCGAGGTCGTCGACTCGCACACCGAAGGCGAGCCGACCCGCGTCGTGATCGGCGGGTGGCCCGAGCTCGAGGCGACGACCATGGAGGCCCGCCGCGAGGAGCTCGACTGGCGCTTCGGCCCGCTCTGGCGCGGAGCGATCCTCGAGCCGCGCGGCCACGACGCCCTCGTCGGAGCGCTGCTCACGCCGCCGGTCTCGCGCGGCGCCGTCGCCGGCGTCGTGTTCTTCGACAACGTCGGTCCGCTCTGGATGTGCGGTCACGGCACGATCGGCGTCGTGCGCACCCTCGAGCACCTCGGGCGCATCACGCCGGGCGCGGTGAAGCTCGACACTCCCGTGGGCCCGGTCGGCGCCGAGCTCGGGGTGGACGGCGTCGTGACGATCGAGAACGTGCCCGCCGACTGCCGCGTCCGCGACCTCGCGGTGGAAGTGCCGGGCGTCGGCCGCGTGATCGGCGACGTCGCGTACGGCGGCAACTGGTTCTTTTTGGCCGAGCTTCCCGGCGAGGTTGTGGAACCGGGTAACCGCGAGCGGCTGCGAACGGTCACGCTGGCGATTCAGCGCGCACTCGCCGAACAGGGCGTGCGCGGAGCCGGAGGAGAGCTCGTGGACCACGTCATCCTGTATGGGCCTCCCGCCCGGCCGGACGCGGACAGCCGCAACTACGTCATGTGCCCGGGCGGCGCGTACGACCGCTCGCCGTGCGGCACGGGGACTTCGGCGAGGATGGCCTCGCTCCACGCCCGCGGGAAGCTCGCGATCGGCGCGCGCTACCGGCAGGAGTCGATCTCGGGAAGCCTCTTCACCGGATGGCTCGAAGAGCGCGAGGGCAAGCTCATTCCGCGGATCCAGGGCCGGGCGTTCATCACCGGGAAAACGACGCTCTACTTCGACCCGCGCGACCCGTTCCGCCACGGGCTCGGCGTCGATGCCATCGCCTGACGTCCTCGTCGTCGGCGCCGGAATCGTCGGCGCAGCCTGCGCGGACGCGCTCTCCGAAGGGGGCCTTTCCGTGATGGTCCTGGAGTCGCGATTTGCCGGGGGCGGCGCGACCGCGGCGGCAATGGGGCACATCGTCGTGATGGACGACTCGCCGGCGCAGTTCGCTCTGACGGAGCTGTCGCGGCGGCTCTGGACCGGGCTCGCGGGCGAGATGCCAGCCGCGTGCGAGGACGATCTGACGGGGACCCTCTGGGTCGCCGCGGACGCCGACGAGATGTCGCACGTCGCGAGCAAGGCGGGTTTTTACCGCCGCCGCGGCGTCGAGGTCGAAGAGTTGTCCTCGGAAGAGCTCGCGCGTGCGGAGCCGAATTTGCGGCCGGGCCTCGCGGGCGCGCTGCGCGTGCCGGGGGACCGCGTGGTCTATCCGGTCAACGCGGCGCGCTGGCTGCTCGATCGCGCGGTCGCGCGCGGAGCGGTCAAGCGGGAGGGCGTCGAAGCGATCCGGGTCGGCGCGCGGCAAGTCGAGACGCGGGAAGGCCCGATCGACGCCGGAGCCGTCGTCAACGCCGCGGGCGCTGCGGCGCCTCTGCTGACGTCCGGCCTTCCCATCCAGCCCCGCAAGGGCCACCTCGTCATCACGGACCGGTATCCCGGCTTTTGCCGGCACCAGCTCGTCGAGCTCGGGTACTTGAAGAGCGCCCACACGCCCTCGCCCGAGTCGGTCGCCTTCAACCTCCAGCCGCGCGCGACCGGGCAGATGCTCCTCGGGTCCTCGCGCGAGTTCGTGGGCCTGGACGCCTCGATCAACCGCCAGATCCGGGACCGGATGATCCGGCGCGCCCTCGAGTTCATGCCGGCGCTCGCTCGGCTTTCCGCGATCCGGACGTGGACGGGATTTCGTCCTTCGACGCCCGACAACCTGCCGCTGATTGGACGCTCGGGTGCCGTGGATGGACTTTTCGTCGCCGCCGGGCACGAAGGGCTCGGCATCACGACCTCCCTCGGCACCGCGCACCTCGTGGCGGACGCGATCCTCGGGCGCCAGAGCCCGATCGATCCGACCCCGTACTCACCGATGCGCGCGTTCCCGGCGGCGGCGCATGCGTGAGTCGGTCTCACTGACGATCGACGGGCGCGCTTCGTCGACCGACGCGGGAATCACCGTCGCCGCGGCCCTCGAGAACGCGGGCGTGCGCGCCTGCCGGACATCCGTCTCGGGCGAGCCGCGCGGCGCGTTGTGCGCCATGGGCATCTGCTTCGAGTGCCGCGTCACCATCGACGGCGCCGCGCATCGGCGCGCATGTATGGAACTGGTGCGGGAGGGGATGCGGGTCGAGACCGGCGGGGCCGGGTTTCCGGTTTCCAGTTTCCGGTTTCAGGAGGGGACCGAAACGCTCGCGTGCGACGTCGCCGTGGTTGGCGCGGGGCCTGCCGGCGTCGCCGCGGCGTGCCGCGCTGCGGAGGCGGGCGCGCGGACCGTGGTGCTCGATGAGGGGCTGGCGCCGGGTGGTCAGATCCATCGGCATCTTCCGGCAGCGGCGCCGCCCGAGGCCGCACGCCCATGGCTCGAGCGGCTTGCGCGCTCGGGCGCGATCGTGCGCGCTGGCGCATCGGTGTTCGACGCGGTGGCGTATGACGGCGGCTGGAGACTTTCGGCAGAAACGCCCGGGGGATCGTGCCGCATCCGCGCGCGGTGCATCATCCTCGCCACGGGCGCCCGCGAGCACTTCCTGCCGTTTCCCGGCTGGACGCTGCCGGGAGTGATGGGCGCGGGCGGCGCACAGGCCCTCGCGAAGACGGGCGGAGCGCTCGGCGGGCGGACGGCGGTCGTGGCCGGATCGGGCCCGCTGCTTCTGCCCGTCGCGGCGACGCTGGCGAAGATGGGCGTCGATGTGGCGATCGTCGCGGAGCAGGCGGGCCTGGCGTCGCTCGCCCGGTTCACCGCGGTGCTGGCCGGCTTTCCGGGCAAGCTGCTCGAAGCCGCGCGATACCGCTCGAGGTTTTTCGACACGCCCTACCGCGCGGGGACCTGGGTGGCCGAGGCGCGCGGCAACGGCCGGCTCGAGAGCGTGATCCTGACCGATGGCGCACAGCGTTTCGAGGTGCCCTGCGACCTCGCGGCGATCGGGTACGGCCTCGTGCCGAACACGGAGCTGGCGCGCTTGCTCGGATGCGCGATGCGCGCGGGCGCCGGGGCGGTTTGGGTCGACGAGCGACAGCAGACGAGCCTCCCCGGTGTGTTCTCTGCCGGCGAGCCGTGCGGCATCGCCGGCGTGGACGTTGCGATCGCCGAGGGGCAGGCGGCGGGTCTTGCAGCGGCTGGCCGCCTCGACGAAACGGCCGAGTGGCGCGGGCTGGCGGTCGTGCGCGCGCGCGGGCGACGCCTCGCCGCGGCCATGGACCGCGCCTTCGAGCCGCGCCCGGAGCTTGCGAGGTTGGCGCGGCCGGACACCATCGTCTGTCGCTGCGAGGACGCGAGGCTCGCGAGCCTCTCCTCTTGCGCGAGCGCGCGCGAAGGCAAGCTGACTTCTCGCGCGGGCATGGGCCCGTGCCAGGGCCGCGTCTGTGGTCCGGCGCTCGCGTTTCTCTTCGGGTGGGATTCGGATACCGTACGCCCGCCGGCCAGGCCGGCGCTGGTGGGCAACCTCGTTGCCTCGGAATAAGGAGCGCGCATGAAATGGCAGGGCGTATTTCCGGCAATCACGACCCCGTTTCGGGACGACCTCTCGCTCGACCTGGATTTCCTGCCGAGACACCTCGAGGCGATGCTCGCCTCGGGCTGCGCCGGCTTTGTGCCGCTTGGCTCGCTCGGCGAATCGGCGACGCTGTCGCTGGCCGAGAAGGGCGCCGTTCTCGAAGTCTGCCGCAAGACTCTCGGCGGCCGCGCCGCGCTCGTGGCCGGCATCGCGGCGCTCTCGACGGCGGAGGCCGTGGCCACCGCGCGCCTTGCGGCGGAAAAGGGCTGCGACGGCCTCATGGTCCTGCCGCCGTACGTCTACCGGCCGGACCGGCGCGAGACGGCGGCGCACTTCTCAGCGGTCATCGGGGCGACGCCGCTTCCATGCATGCTCTACAACAATCCGATTGCCTACGGCACGGACGTGTCAGCCGAGGAGCTCGCCGAGCTCGCGGGCCGGCACCCCAACCTCGTTGCGGTCAAGGAGTCGAGCGGCGACGTGCGGCGCATCGCCGCGATCCGTTCGGCGCTGAACGAGCGGTTGGCGATTTGCGTCGGCGTGGACGACCTGATCGTCGAGGGAATCGCCGCCGGGGCCGTCGGCTGGATCGCGGGACTCGTCAACGCCCTGCCTGGGGAGTCGGTGCGTCTCTTCGATCTCGCCGTTGCCGGAAAGGGCCGCGAGGCGCGCGAGCTATACGAGTGGTTCCTGCCGCTCTTGCGCCTGGACGTCGTGCCCAAGTTCGTGCAGCTCATCAAGCTCGTGCAGCAGGAGTGCGGGATGGGCTCGGAAAGGGTGCGTCCGCCGCGGCTCGTGCTCGAAGGAGCCGAGCGCGGCGAGGCGCTCGTCGTCATCCGGGAGCGCCTCGCGCGTCGGCCGCGGATCTGAGGCGGGGCGGGGCTACAGACTGCTGTCAGACGTGGCAGGAGCCGAGGCCCCGCTTGGCGAGGTATTGCTGGTGGTAGTCCTCGGCCCGCCAGAAGGTCTCTGCCGGGGAGATCTCGGTGACGACCGGCCGAGGGAAACGGCCGCTCTTCTCCAGGCGCTGCTTCGATGCGCGGGCGGCCGCCTCCTGCTCCGGGGTGTGGAAGAAGATGGCGGACCGGTACTGCGTTCCGACGTCCGGGCCCTGGCGGTTCAACTGGGTCGGGTTGTGGCCGTTCCAGAAGACCTCGAGCAGCGCATCGTAAGAGACAGTGGCCGGGTCGTATTCCACCTCGACGACCTCGGCATGGCCGGTCGTGTCGGTGCAGACGTCCTTGTACGTCGGGTTCTCGACCTTGCCGCCGCTGTAGCCGACGGCGGTCTCGAGGACACCGGGCATCTTTCGAAACTCCTCTTCGACCCCCCAGAAACACCCCGCCCCAAACGTCGCCTTTGCCATGATGGATCTCCTTGCTCCCCTGCCAACAAGGCCCCCGCGAATCGGATTCCTCGCGGCAAGCGTATTACGGTCATCATGGAAAACACACGCACGGTCCGACGGGTGCTGCCGAGCGTCGAGACGCTCGAGGGCGCCGGGTTCCTCGTCCACCGGCCGTTTCCGACGTCCGCGCTCGATCATTTCGACCCGTTCCTGCTCTTGGACGAGATGGGCCCCATGGATCTCGGGCCCGACCAGGCCAGGGGCGCGCCCGATCATCCGCACCGGGGCTTCGAGACCGTCACGTACCTGCTCGAAGGGCGGATGGAGCACGGCGATTCGCGCGGCAACCACGGCAAGCTCGGGCCCGGCGACGTCCAGTGGATGACGGCTGGCTCGGGCGTCGTCCACTCCGAGATGCCGGAGCCGGACTTCGCCGCCAGGGGCGGACGGATGCACGGCTTCCAGCTCTGGGTGAACCTGCCGCGCAAGGACAAGATGATGAAGCCGCGTTACCAGGAAGTGCCCGCTGCCGCAATTCCCGTCGGCCGCTCCGCCGACGGTGCCGTGACCGCGCGGGTGATCGCCGGCGAGGCGCTCGGCGCGCGGGCCGTCATCGACACGCGGACGCCGATCGCGTACTTCGACGTCACGCTCGCTCCGGGCGCGGTGCTCGAGCAGCCGCTGCCCGAGGACTTCAACGCGTTCGCTTACGTGGTCGAGGGCGCGGGTCTCTTCGGAGCCGGGAAGGCCCCCGCGCGGCCGCACGAGCTCGTGCTCTTCCAGAACGACGGCGGCTCGGCCCGGCTCGAGGCCGGCGCGGATGCGCCGCTGCGAGCGCTCGTCATCGCCGGGCGTCCCCTCGGCGAGCCCGTCGCGCGCGCCGGTCCCTTCGTCATGAACACGCGGGCCGAGGTGGTCCAGGCCTTCGAGGACTTCCAGGAGGGACGCCTGGGTTGAGAGCGGGCCGCGGCAACCGCGGCCGGACAAACCCGGCATAAGCTACGCCCGGTTTGCGCAAGGCGTTCAAGGCTTTCTCGTATCGCGACTTCCGCCTCATGTGGGCGGGGGCGTTCACGTCGAGCGTCGGCACCTGGATGCAGGAGGTCGCCCAGAACTGGTTGATCCTGACGATGACGGGATCGGCTTTTCTGCTCGGGCTGGATGCCTTCCTCGGCGACGCGCCGTTTCTCGTCTTCTCGCTCTTCGGCGGCGTGCTGGCCGACCGTGTGGACCGCCGGAAGATACTCCTGCGCTCCCAGTACGTCCAGATGGCGAGCGCCGCGCTGCTCGCTGGCCTGCTCGTCGCGCACTCGGTGCAGGTGTGGATGATCCTGGCGCTGTCGTTCGTCGTGGGCCTAGCCCAATCGTTCGGGGGGCCGGCCTACCAGGCCCTGGTGCCGACGCTCGTGGACCGCCAGGACCTGCCCAACGCCGTCGCCCTCAACTCGATCCAATTCAACCTCGCTCGCGTCATCGGTCCGGTGCTCGCCGGCATCGCGTTTTACAAGCTCGGCGCCGCATACTGCTTCGGTTTGAACGCGCTGTCGTTCCTCGCGCCGATCGTCGCGATCTGGTTGCTGACCGGCGGAGGCGGCGTGGTCAAGCCGACCGAGGGTGTCTTCGCGAGCCTGAAAACCGGCTTGTCGACGGCGTGGAACCAGAAGGCCTTGCGCGGCCTCATCGTCCTCTCGTTCATCGGAAGCTTCTGCGCGATGCCGCTCGTGACGTTCCTGCCGATCTTCGCGCGCAGCGTCTTCCACGGCGATGCCAAGGGCTACAGCGTGCTGCTCGCCTGCTTCGGCGTCGGGGCCATCGCCGGGGCCTTCGGCGTGGCGGTCTTCGGCAACGTCCAGCGCAAGGGCCTGCTGGCCATATCCATGCAGATGCTCTTCGGCGCGCTGATGACGGGGTTCGCGCTCTCGCGCACACCGCTGGTCTCCTACGTCTTGCTCGCGCTGGCCGGGGCGGCCCTCATGGTCGTGTTCGCGCTGTTCATGACGCTCGTCCAGTCCAACGTCGACGACGGCCTGCGCGGCCGAGTCGTCTCCGTGTACTCGCTCGCGTTCCGTGGAGCGATGCCCCTCGGCAACCTCTTCGCTGGGGCGATGGCCAGCGTCTTTTCCGCGCCGACGGTCCTGGTCGCGAACGGGATCGTCATGCTGCTCGTCGGGGCGGTGGCGATCGCAACCGGCCGCGGCCGAATGATGGATTTGTGATCGCGAATTTGGTGGAGCTGATCGGGATCGAACCGACGACCTCCTGAGTGCGATTCAGGCGCTCTCCCAAACTGAGCTACAGCCCCACACGGAGAGGGCGCGGAGAATAGCACGGCGGCGCGGAGGTGGGCAAACCGCGGTCAGGCCGCCTTCGCGGGCCGCCCCAGCGCCTGGACGAGCCACGTCGCGTCGGCGACGAGGAGCAGATCGCACAGTGTCTCGGCGACGTAGAAGACGCGCGAGAAATCCGGTGGGGCATTGGTCAGGAGGCAGACGCCGAAGGCCGTTGCCGACATGAGGATTGCGGCGAGGAGGCCCTCGCGCAGGAGCCGGCCCCCTGGCGACGCCCGCCGCCAGGTCGCGAGGGCCAGCGCGGCGTTGCCGGCGAAGAGCAGCGCGACCGTCGGGATCGGAATGCGTCCGAAGAGCTTCTGCCGGAGCCGGCTCCAGGCGGCGAAGCGCGTCGTCAGCGTTCGCGTCGGGAACTCCGGCGACGCCTCGAGGTTGCCGTAGCTCGGCCGCAGCGACCAGAGCTTGGGCGACGCACGCCGGATCCGATCGGCGAAGCGGCCGGGATGCGCGAGGTAGAAGCGCGCGATGCGCACGTAGCCGGTCTTCGCCAGGAAGGACTCGCGGAAGGCGGGTTCGAGCAGCGGCGAGCCCGCCTGGAACGCGTCCGTTCCGGAGTACCGCAGCCACTCCGGATCGAGGCCGAGCTCCTGCATGTCGGACTGCGGCGTCGGGGAGTGGGGCAGCGTCTCGTAAAAAAGCACCTGGTAGAGAGCCGCGGCGCGCAAGGGGCGCGGCGTGTGGCGCCCGTACCAGGCCGCGAAGAGGCAGAGCGCCAGCGCCATCCACACCGCGGGCCTTCTCCACGCACCGCGGATCCCGACGCCCGCAAGGCGCAGCCCGAACAGCGCGAGCAGCGGCGCCTGGATCGCTTCCTGCGGTTTTGAGCCGACGAAGAGCGCGGCACTCAGGAAGTACGCGACCGCGAGCCGTCCGTCGAGGCGGCCCCGTCGGATCGCTTGCGCGGCGCTCGCGGCGGCGAGCAGCAGAAAGAGCAGGGAGGCCGTCTGGCTGTAGAAGGAGTTGAAAGGACCGGCATACCCGATGTCCGTGAAAAAGAAGACCAGCAGCAGGGCGGCGGCGCATTGCGCGGCGACTGTCAGTTCCCGGAGGGCGCGCACGAGGATTCCCAGCGCGAGCAGAAACAGGAGGATGTGAATGCCGGCGAGCACGCGGAGATCAAAGAGGCCTCCCCGCCAGGACGCGGGGCTGACGAACCGGGCGGCGAGCGCGAGGGCGGTTTCGGAGGAGAGATATCCGTTCCGGAAGGAACCGATCGGGAGGACGCGGTACTGCGTCCGGAGAAAGGAGAAATAGCGCTCGGCGAAGACGTCGCTCGAATGCTCGAATCCGGCGTAGCCCATCACCCGCTGGTAGTCGCCGTTGTCGGCGAGGCCGGAGACGGGCCGTACGAGCAGCTGCGCCGAGAGGACCAGCGCTGCGGCGGCGACCGCGGCGGCGGCAATCCAGCGATTCGCGGCGGCCGGAGCGCTCGGCATTGCCGCCGAGCTTAACTGCGATCGACTAGGATTCGCCGCATGGAACACGGCGTCGACTTTGGAGCGGTGCTCCTCGCGTTCGCGGCGGCCCTCTTCGGTGCGAAGCTGTTCGGCGAGCTGGCGGAGCGTGTGGGCCAGCCGGCCGTGCTCGGCGAGCTGCTCGCCGGAATTCTGCTCGGGCCCTCCATCCTCGGGCTCGTGCCCCTCTCCGACTCCATCTTCGTGCTCGCCGAGATCGGCGTGGTGCTGCTCCTGTTCGAGGTGGGTCTCGAGACCAACCTGGACGACCTCGTCCGCGTCGGCCCGCCGGCGCTCGCGGTCGCGCTGGCCGGAATGGTCCTGCCGTTTGCCGGTGGCTATCTCGTCACACGCGCCCTCGGCTACGAGACTTTGACCGCGACCTTCGTCGGCGCCGCGCTGACGGCGACCTCGATCGGCATCACGGCCCGGGTCCTCTCGGAGCTGAAAGTGCTCGCCACGCGGGAGGGCCAGATCATCCTTGGCGCCGCGGTGGCAGACGACGTGCTCGGCCTCGTGATCCTGGCGGTCGTCTCGAAAGTGGCCGGGGGCGGACAGATCGACGGCGCCATGGTGGCGAAGTCGACCGGGCTGGCCATCGGGTTTCTGATCGTCGCGATCGCCGTCGGCATTCCGCTCGGCAAGCGCCTGATCAAGGTCGTGGGCAAGACGAGCGTGCGGGGCATGCTGGGCGCGGCGTGCGTGGCTTTTGCGCTGCTCGTCGCGTGGACGGCGAAGAAGGCGGACTCGGCCCCCATCGTCGGCGCGTTCGCCGCCGGGATGGCGCTGGCCCGGACCAACCGCCGGCACGACATCGACCACGCCCTGAAGCCCGTCGTGGACATATTCGCCCCTGTGTTCTTCGTCTACGTGGGCGCGGAGGTGAACGTGAAGCTTCTGAACCCCTTCGTCGCGGAGAATCGGCCGGCCCTGCTGCTCGGGCTCCTGCTGACCGTCGTCGGATTTCTCGGGAAGTTTGCCGCGGGTTTCTGCGCCTGGGGCAAGGTCCGCCGGGCGTTCATCGGCGCCGGCATGGTGCCGCGGGGCGAGGTGGGCTTGATCTTCGCCTCGGTCGGCCTCTCGTCGAAGGCACTGCCGGATCGAGTGTTCGTCGCCGTCCTCGTCGCCGTCTTCGCGACGACCTTCGTCGCTCCGCCGCTCCTGAAGGTGCTGCGGCCGCGGCCGGCCTGATCGTCAGCGCCGGCGCAGGTCCGCCAGCGTGGCGCTGAGCAGCGCTTTGCGCTCGGTTTCGAGGCGGTAGAACAGCGGCTCGAGAACCATCGCGACTCGGTCCTCCTGCCGGTTGACCTGGTAGAGATTTGGCGTCAGGGCCCCGACGACCTGCGCAATCGTGATCTTGCGTGCCGATCGCCCGAGGCGGTAGCCCGCCCCGGGGGCTCCCTCGACGATGCCCGCCTGTTGCAGGTCTTCCAGGATCCTGAGCGTTTCGGCCGACGGGGCATCGGGCTCCGGCTCGATCTCGGCCAGCGGTACGGGGGCCGACGAGGACATCCGCAGCAGCATGCGGATCGCTCGCTCGCCCCGACCCCGGGGCGCCAGGCGCCCGGCGGCGCGCGCGACGTGGGTCTGCAGAACATGCGTGAGCTCGACGCCGAGGAGGATGAGCGCCCAGGCCAGGTACAGCGAGAGGACCGCGAGGAAAATGAACCCGAGGGATCCGGTGATCAGGTTCATGCGCAGCAGCGTCTCGACGTAGACGCCAAAGGCCAGGCGCAGCAGCTCGAGCGCGAGCGCGACCGCCGCTCCCGCGACGGCGGCCGACCCGAGTCGCACGCGCGCGTTCGGGAGATAGCGGAAGAGCAGCATCAGCAGCAACGCCTTCAGGAGAAAGGGCGCGGCCGCGAGGAGGACCGCCTTCACGCCCGAGTCCACGTCCACCGAGTGGCGGACGGTGCGCAGGCCCCAGCCGATCCCGCCGAGGACGAGGCCGAGCGCGAGCAGCGCGAACGTGTACAGGACAATGCGCGTCAGGCTCATTCGCCGGCGAGGCGCGCCCCACACCGCGTTGAAGACGGCCTCGACGACGAAAACGAGCCGCACCGAGGCGACCACGAGCAGCAGCAGGCCGACCCCGGAAATGGCCATCGATTCGGCGATGAAGTCGCGCATGCTCTGGGTCAGGTGCGCGGTCTGGTAGGGCAGCAGGGTGTTGACGATGGAGAGGATCTGGTCGTCGTTCTCGCGGAAAAACGTGACGAGAAAGAGCGAAAAGCTCGCCAGCAGGGGCACGGCCGTCAGGATCGTGGTGAAGGCGAGCGAGCCCGCGAGGTCGAGGCCCCGGTCGGCCCGGAAGCCGCGGAAGGTCTCGGAGACGACGGCCAGGAGGGACCAGCCCGCCCCTTCGCGCTTTTCGAACCCCGTGCTCGCGGTCGTCAACGGGTCAAGGGTATATGATGCGGCCTCTTTCGGAGGGACCATGGCAAAAGACACACCTTTCGATCGGGCGAGGGATTTCGTGGAAGAAAAGATCGATCGAACCAAGGAAGTGCTCGGCGACTCCTACGGGAAGGCCCGGGAGCAGTTCGACGACGTGAGCGACGACGTGCGCAAGACCGTCAAGTCGGCCGCCAAGAAAATCGAGAGCGACTACGGGTACATCTGGGACGACGTGCGCGGATACGTGCGCGAGAACCCGGGGACCGCGGTGGCGATTTCGGCCGCCGTCGGCTTCGTGCTCGGATTCCTGCTCCGCGGCGACGACGACTAGGCAATCGTCGAGGGTCGACGCCCCGGAGGCGCTCCTCTCTATAATCCGCCCATGGCTACGGTGAAGGCGGATTACCCGGCGCTCTCGACGTTCGCGTCGAGCGCCGGCTGCGCGTGCAAGATTCCGCAGTTCGATCTGGCCGCGTTGTTGAAGAACGTGCCCTCCGCGTCGGACCCGAACCTGCTCGTCGGCAACGCCGAGTCCGACGACGCCGCGGTCTACCGGCTTCCCGGCGGACAGACGATCGTCCAGACGATCGATTTCTTCACGCCGGTCGTGGACGACCCGCGTCTCTTTGGCAGGATCGCCGCGACCAACGCGCTCTCGGACGTCTACGCCATGCGGGGGCGCCCGGTCCTCGCCCTGGCGGTGGTCGCCTTCCCGATGAAGGTGCTGCCCTCGACGGTCCTCGAAGAAATCCTGCGCGGGGGGGCCGAAAAGGTCGCCGAGGCGGGCGCCGTCATCGCGGGGGGCCATTCGATCGACCACGACATCCCGCTGTACGGGCTGTCGGTCACCGGCGTGGTGGACGAGGAGAAGGTCACGCGCAACATGGGGGCGAAGCCGGGCGACGCGCTCGTCCTGACCAAGCCGCTCGGCATCGGGATCACCGTCCGCGCCGGGCGCATGGACTCTGCCGCCGCGGGGTCCGGGGAAGGACCGCCGCAGAAGCGCAAGCTGTCGGATGCGGCGCTCGAAGAAGCCGTGAACGTCATGTGCACGTTGAACCGCGCTCCCGTCGAGGCGATGGAGGGGTTCGACATCCACGCCGCGACCGACGTGACGGGATTCGGCCTGCTCGGCCACCTCCACGAGATGATGGACGCTTCGCACACGACGGCGGAGGTTTCGATCGCGCGCCTCCCGCTGCTCTCGCAGGCGCGGCGGCTGGTCGCGGAGGGGGTCGCGCCGGGCGGCTCGCGGAACAACGCCCGCCACCTGCGTCCGCGCGCCGAGGTGGCCGAGGGCGTGACCGACGAGGATTTTCTGCTCGTGTGCGACGCGCAGACCTCGGGCGGCCTGCTCGTGGCGCTGCCACAGGACCAGGCAGAAGAGTACGCGGCCCGTTGCCGCGAACGGGGAGCGCCCGCGGGCGCGGTGATCGGCCGGGTGCTCGAGAAGGGAACCACGCTCTTGCGCGTAACGAAGTAGGAGAGGAAACCTCATGGCAGACGAGACCGAGAACGAAGAGGAGTGGGTCGAGGTCGCCGCCGCCGGTGACGACGAGGAGGCCGAGATCATCGCGGGACTGCTCGAATCCGAGGACATTCCCTGCGAGATCGAAGGCCCGTCCGCCTCGCCCTGGCCCGAGAACCTGGGCGCGCTCGGCGTGTCGCGCGTCGTGGTCCCGGCCGACCGGGCCGCCGAGGCCAGGGCGCTCATCGCCGAGCGCCAGAAAGATGCCGACCGGAACCTTTCCGAAAATAAGGACGAATGAGCCTGCTGCCCGCCGGGTCCAAGCTCGGGCGATTTCAGATCGCGTCCGTACTCGGCCAGGGGGCGATGGGTGTCGTCTACCTCGCCAACGATCCGGACATCGAGCGTCCGGTGGCAATCAAGACGGTTCGCCCGGAAGGCGCCGGCGGGGAAAGTCTCCAGGACCTCGAGACCCGCTTTCTCAAGGAGGCGCGGCTGGCAGGCCGGCTGCAGCACCCCAACATCGTCACGGTGTACGACGTGGGCCGGGACCACGGCGTGTGCTTCATCGCGATGGAGTACGTCGACGGGCAACCGCTGACGCGCTACCTCTCGGCCGGCGCGGAGCTGCCGCTGTCGGCGAGGGTCGGGATCATCCGCCAGGTCGCCGAGGCGCTCGGACACGCGCACGAGCGGGGCGTCCTGCACCGCGACGTCAAGCCCGGCAACGTCCTCGTGGGCAAGGACGGCCGGGTCAAGGTCACCGATTTCGGGATCGGTAAGTTCACGGAGGCCTCGACGTCGGAGCTGACGCGCACCGGCCACATGGTCGGCAGCCCCGCCTACATGTCGCCCGAGCAGATCAAAGGCGAGAAGCTCGACGGGCGCTCGGACCTGTTCTCGCTCGGGATCGTGCTCTACGAGCTTTTGACGGGCGCGCGCCCCTTTCCCGGCGACTCCATCACGACGCTCGTCTACCAGATCCTCCACACCGAGCCGCGCGATCCCCTGGAGCTTCGGTCGGACCTGCCCGTGTCGACGCGCGAGGTCGTCGCGCGGCTGCTCGCCAAGGCGCCCGACCGGCGGCCGGCCAACGCACAGGAGTTCGTCCGCGAGCTGAAAAGGATCGAGAAGTTCCAGCGCGAGTCGGAGCTGACGCGGCGCGCCGTTTCGGCGCCGCCGACCCCGCCGACGGTTGCTGCCCTGCGGGCGCCCGACGGGGCCGCGACGGGGCCGTCGGCGTCCGCGGCGGGAACGGTCCCGACGCCCACGCCCCCGCGCCGCAGCGGCATGCCGCTCATCCTCGGCTTGCTGGCCGTGCTCGTCGCGGCGTCGTTCCTGCTCCTGCGCGACCGGCAGAGGGGTATGGCGCCGATCCGGGCGGCCGGCCCGACACGGTCGCCCGCAGCGGCGATGGCGGCCCCCGCGATGCCCGAGCCGACCGCCGCGCCGGCCGTCGTGCCGGAGCCGACCCTGCTGCCGACCGAAGCGGCGCCGACCGCGGCGGCAACCCCGAAACCGCGCCCGACGCCGCGCCGCAAGCCGACCGCCGCGGCGGCCGAGAGCCCGAGGGTGGCCGATGCGGGTGTCGCCGTGCCGGCTCCGTCGTCGACCTCCAATCGGCCGGCAAATCCCGACGCGGTGGTCGCAACGCGGCGCGCCGTGCGTTTCACGTCGAGCCCCGACCAGGCCCGGCTCTACGTCGACGGGCGGTACATCGGGATTGCCGACGACTGGGACAACCGCGGCGGAGGCAAGGAGCTCGAGCTGCCGAAGGGCATCCACTCCGTCAAGATGGAGCTGCCCGGTTACAGGCCGTTCGTTCTCGAGATCCAGGTCACCGACGAATCGGGCAAGGACTCTGCGTCGATCGACGAGGAATTGGACCGGTTCGATCGGATGGCGTACGAGCGGCTCCCGGCTCCCGCCGATCGCACGACCGGTCCCGTCGAGTTCGTTCTCGAGCCGCCCGATGCGACCGTGAGCGAGGGCGCGAAGACGCTCGGCTCAGCCACCAGCTTCGGTCCCTCCTCGCCGCTCGAGCTCAAGGGCCCCGCGGTCCACGACTTCGTCCTCTCGGCGCCCGGCTACAAGTCGAAGCTCGTGCGGATCCTCGTCGCGGGCAACGCGGGGAAGGATCGGGCGCGGATCAGCGAGACGCTGAAGAAGGAATAGTCACCCCGGTCCGGCAAGGACCCGCCAGTTCGCCAATCTCTCCGCCGTCTCCACCGAGCGCTTCGCGGCGAGGTGGCAGAGCAGGCTCGAGAGCGCCGCGCAGCCCTCGGGATCGGCCGACTCCAGCGCCTCGAAGCGGGCGCGGGAGAGCTCGAGCACGACCGCGTCCTCGTGCGCCACGGCGTCGGCCGAGCGGCCCGAGCCCGGCTCGAGCAGCGCCATCTCGCCGAAGATCTCTCCCTGCGAGAGGATCGCGAAGGCCTCCTCGCCGCCCGAGATCTGCCGCGAGATCCGCACCCGGCCGCGGGCGATCACGTAGATCGCGTCGCCAGCGTCGCCCTCGCGAAAGACGGTGGCGGTTTCGGGGTAGTGCTTCTCCTCGGCGAAGACGGCGAACAGAAATCGATCCGACTCACCGAGGCCGACGGTCGTCAGCGACCGCGACCGGTCTGCGAGGGAGAGCTCGTCGCCGCCCTGCGCCGTCGCTCGGGAGCCGGCCTCGCGCGCTGCGGGAGCCGCGTCGTCGGGGAAGAACTGGCGGAAGAGATCGTTCAACCGGCCGAGCCGGCGCGCGAGTCGCGAGCGCAGGTACCTCAGCCACCGGGCGCGGTCGGGCTCCGGCGAGAAGAAGTCGGGCGGGAATCCCAGCACCGTGACGGCTCCGCGCGCCCTTGCGTCGGCGGTTCGCGCCATGCCGACGAACGCTTCCTCGCCGACAAAGTCCCCCGGCTGCGCCTCGCCCATCGGCTGGTCGCCGACCGGAGTCGGGCGCACGAGCTCGAGGGCGCCGTGCACGACGAGAGAGACTTCGCCCGCGGCGTCGCCTGACCGGTAAAGGAGGTTGCCGGTCGCGAGCCGGCGCAGCTCTCCCGCCGCCGCGGCCGCAAAGAGCGCGCCCTCGTCGAAGCCCTGCAGCGCCGGAAGCTCCGCCAGCCGTCGGGCCAGCTCGAGCACGCCCTGCGGGGAGGAGGAGCCACGGCGGATGAGGAAGCGCAGAAGCTCGGGCGAGCGGTCCGGCCACGCCACGCCGGGAGCGCACCGCTGCGCCTCTTGCGCCAGCCGGTCGCGGGCGGCCGAAACCGCCTCCTTCCAGTTCGGAATCTGGCCGGGCGCGAGCGCCCGCGCCGTTCGCAGGAACCGGCGGTCGGTGGCGTCGGGCAGTCCGTCCGAGCGCAGAAGCGCCGCCTCGAGGAGGTCCCAGACGGCCTCGCCGAAGCGCTTCTCCAGGAAGGCGAGCCGTCCGCGCGCCGAGGCGATGCGCGGATCGAAAGGGTCGCGCTGCCGGGCCTCGTCGAGCAGGCGTCGCGCCTGCGCAAAGTCGTGTCCCTCGAGCAGGAGCCGCGCCACGAGAACCGGGTCGTTGCCGTCGAGCGCGTAGGGGCGTGCCTGGTCCACCTTCCCGGCGGCGATCAGCACCCGCGCGAGCGAGGCGGACGCCGCGGCTCGGTCCTGGGCGTCCAGGGTTTCCGCCAGGCGGTACAGCATGTCCGCCTCGGCGGTGAGCCCCGCCGTTTCGCAGTTGCGCGCGGCCCCGCGGGCCCGCGCTGCCGGGGTGTCGGTCATGGAATCCAACCGGCCGTCGAGAGCATCAGGGCCCTCCGAAATCTGGACAGATTCTATTGTGTTCGTCCGCTGTCTGCGATCGGCCGTCTTCAGCCCGCGGCCTTTTGCCTCTTGTGCTAATTTCCTGTCCCCATGACCGCCCCCGCCGCAGCCCCGACGGCGCTCAGACGCACACCGCTCTACGGTCTCCACCGCGAGCTCGGCGCGAAGCTGATCGATTTCGGAGGCTGGGAGATGCCCGTGCAGTACGCCGGCATCCTCGAGGAGCATCGGGCGGTGCGGGAGCGCGTCGGCCTCTTCGACGTTTCCCACATGGGCGAGTTCGACGTCACGGGCAAGGACGCCCTCGCGTACCTCCAGTGGATGACGCCCAACGACGTCGGCAAGCTCGCCGACGGCCGCATTCACTACTCGGGGTTTCTGACCGCAAAGGGGACCTTCGTCGACGACCTGCTCGTTTACCGCAAGACGCAAGATGCGTACCTGCTCGTCGTCAACGCCGGCAACACGCCCAAGGACTTCGCGTGGGCGAGCGAGCACGCGCGGGGCGACGTGCGGATCACCGACCGCAGCTCCGACTATGCCCTGATCGCGGTCCAGGGGCCGAAGGCGGCCGCGCTGCTGTCGCGCGTCTCTTCGCCCGACCCCTCCGACCTGCCCTACTACGGCTTTCGCGACACCAAGGTCTGCGGCGCGGCGACACTGGTGTCGCGCACCGGCTATACGGGCGAGGACGGGTTCGAGGTCTACTGCCGCCCCGAGGACGCCTCCCGCCTCTTCCGCGCGCTGCTCGATGAGGGTAAGGGCGAGGGCGCCGCGCCCTGCGGCCTTGGCGCGCGCGACACGCTTCGCCTCGAGGCGAAGATGGCGCTCTACGGCAACGACATCGACGACACCGTCACGGCGCTCGAAGCCGACCTCGGCTGGATCGTGAAGCTGTCCAAGGGCGACTTCCTCGGCCGCGACGCGCTCGTTCTTCAGAAGCAGTCGGGGCTGACACGCAAGCTCGTCGGCTTCGAGATGGTGGACCGCGGCATCGCGCGCCACGGGTATCCGGCGAAATCGCCGGCCGGCCCCGGGATCGTGACGTCCGGCACCCATTCGCCGACGCTCGGCCGGCCGATCGGGCTCGCGCTGCTGCCGACGGCCGCGACCGCGATCGGCACCGAGTTCCACGTCGACATCCGCGGCCGCGACGCTGCGGCGCGCGTCGTGCCCACGCCGTTCTACAAGAGACCGTCACAGTAATTGTCAGGAGGCCACCTTGAACCCCGAAGATCTGCGTTACGCCGAGAGCCATGAATGGGTCCGTGTGGATGGAGACACCGGCACGATCGGGATCACCGAACACGCGCAGAAGCAGCTCGGGGAGATCGTGTACCTCGAACTTCCCGAGGTCGGGCACATGTACGACGCCGGAGACGAGTTCGGTACGGTCGAGTCCGTGAAGGCCGTCTCGGAGCTCTACACTCCGATCGCGGGAGAGGTCGTCGCCGTCAACAAGGGCGCCATCGGCGAGCCCGGGATCATCAACGACGACCCGTTCGGCGACGGCTGGCTGATCAAGCTGAAGGTCTCGACCGACGTCGAGATCGGCAAGCTGATGTCGGCCGAGGCCTACGCCGACTACGTAGCCGAGGAAGAGCAGGAAAAGTGAAGTTCCTTCCGACTTCCGACGCCGAGCGCGCGGCCATGCTCGCGGTGATCGGCGCGAAGACGATCGACGATCTCTTCGCTGCCGTGCCGCAGGCCGTGCGCCAGGCGCCGGACCTGCCGCCGCCGATGTCCGAGATCGAGATCCGGCGGTTCGTCGGCGGGATGGCGGCAAAGAACGCAAACGCCCGCGACACCGCCTTCTTCCTCGGCGCCGGGCTCTACAACCATTACGTCTCGGCGATCGCGGACCAGATGCTCTACCGGGCCGAGTGGCTGACGTCATATACGCCGTACCAGCCCGAGGTCTCGCAGGGGACTCTGCAGTCGATCTTCGAGTTCCAGACGCACATGTGCCTGCTGACCGGGCTCGAGGTGGCCAACGCATCCCTCTACGAGGGGGCTTCGGCGCTCGTCGAGGCGCTGCTCATGGCCGAGCGGCTTTCGCGCGGCAGAACGCGTGCGGTGCTCTCGGCCGGGATCCACCCGGAATACCGGGAGACCGTGCGGACCTACTTCACGAATCTCGGGCTCGAGATCGTGGAGGTGCCGCTCGGCAAGGATGGCGCGACCGACGCCCAGGCGCTCGCCGCGGCCTGCGACGAGAAGACCTTCGCCGTTGCCGTCCAGTCGCCGAACTTCCACGGCGTCGTCGAAGACTGGAACGCAGGCTCGGCCGCCGCGAAGGCCAAGGGCGCGCTCTCGATCGCGGTCGTCGCCGAGGCGATCTCGCTGGCGCTGCTCGCCCCCCCGGGCGAATGCGGCGTCGACATCGCGTGCGGCGAGGCGCAATCGCTCGGCGTCCCGATGCACAACGGCGGGCCGCTGCTCGGCTTCCTCGCCTGCAGGAGCGAACACCAGCGCCAGATCCCGGGTCGCCTGGTCGGGCAGACGAAAGACGCCGACGGGCGGCGGGCCTTCTGCCTCACGCTCTCGACGCGCGAGCAGCACATCCGCCGCGAAAAGGCGACCTCGAACATCTGCACGAACCAGGGCCTGATGGCGCTGGCCTCCAACATCCATATGTCGCTGCTCGGCAAGGAAGGCCTGCGCGAGGTGGCGCTGCAGTGCCATGCGAAGGCGGAGTACTTGAAGGGCGAGATCGCGAAGATCCCGGGGTACGGGATCCCGCATTCGGGGCCGACCTTCAACGAGTTCGTCGT
>JANMBR010000391.1:0-5403 GCA_031360505.1 Acidobacteriota bacterium | reverse complement strand
ATCTGCCCGGTCTTCGGCGCCTGGAGGAAGGAGAACAGCCAGTCGCTCTGGACCTTGGCGCCCTCGCCCTGGATGATCGGAGGCGCGAGCGACGTGTCGGCGACGAGCGAGCGGAAGGAACCGCCGACGCCTTCGATGACGTGGCATCCCTGGCAGTTGTGGTCCTTGACGAGCCGGCGCCCGCGCTCGATGGCGGCCTCGCGCGGGGAGAGCTCCTTGACCATGATCGCGGCGGCATTCAACTGCTGGAAGCCGAGCACGGTCGTGACCATCTGGTCGAGCTCGCGGTCGGAGAATCGGAAGTTCGGCATCCGGAGCTTCTCTTCCCACCCGCGCGCCCGGTCCCGGTCGAAGATGCGCGGCGTGTGGAGCTTCTGCCAGAACCAGTCCTGGCGCGTGTGCGGCAGGTGGATGAAGCCGAAGTCGAGGCGGTGGACGGCCTTCGAGCCCTCTTCCGTCAGCTCCGTGCCGATGGGCTTGGCGTCCTCGAAACCCGGGATCGCGTGGCAGGCGAAGCAGCCGTAGTGCGCGATGAGGTTCTTGCCGGCGTAGACCTCCTTGCCGTGGAGGTCCATCTTCGCGAGCTGTGCCTTCGCGTCGAAGAGCGTGTGGTTGGACATCTCGAAGTAGAGCGCGATCTGGTCGAGCGTCTTCTCGTCGGTCTTCGCAAGCGCGGCGGTCTCGAAGCCAGCCGGCGCCTTCAAGGTCACGAGGTACTCGGCGATGTCGAGCGCGTCCTCGTCCGACAGACGCAGGTTCGGCATCGTGGTGTCGGGATTCCATTGCTTCGGGTTCAGGATCCAGTGGTAGATCCAATCCCGCGACGCCTTCGATCCGACGCCGGAGAGGTTCGGGCCAAACTGCCGGTAGGTCCCAACGAGGTCCCGCTGCGCATTCGGGTCGGCGACGTGGCAGCCGTAGCAGCCCCGCTCCGCGAGGAGCTTCGCGCCGTGGGTGGCGTCGCCCCTGCCGGCGACCGCGGGCACGTCGGCGGGACGGGACTTCTCGAAGAGGTAGGCCACGATCGCGTTGATCATCGTGCTGTTCTCGATGCGGCCGTCCTCGTCCATCTTCTTCTGCGCGACCGTCGGCGCCTTCGGTCCCGACACGTTCACAAAGTTCTCGAGGTAGAAGAAGCTGGGCATCCGCGTGTTCGCCCGGAAGGCCGCCGGGTTCATCACCCAGCGTGTCGTCCAGTCGCGCGAGACCTTGGCCGAGACCTTCTCGAGCGAGGGCCCGACCTTCGGCAGGTGCTGCTTGTCGAGGCCCTCGATCCGGTGGCAGCCCCAGCAACCCAGGCCCTCGACCATCCGCATACCGGCGTCCAGCCTCGGCGCATCGGGGAAGTTGACCTCGCTGGTGTGGCAGCGGTAGCAGCCCGCCTCCGCGTACTTGAGCGGGAGGACCGGGCTCTCGTTGTACTTGTCGAATTCCCAGTCGTACTTCTTCGTCCACGCCGTCTCCTGCGCCTCGGACGCCGGTGAATGGCCGGCCGACCAGAAGGACGTGGCGCGGTCGCGCCCGCCGTGGCACGGCGTGCAGCCGAAGGTCGTGGCCGGGTGCATGGACTCGCTGCCGACCATCCGGTGGAAGCTCGGGTGCGTACGGAAGACGGTCTTGATCTTTGGGTCTTCGAAGCCCTTGCGGTCGGCGGCCACGTGACACGTCGTGCAGCGGTCGACCTTCGGGATCTTCATGAAGTTGACGTTGATGAACTGGTCGGGCAGCTGCACCTGGTTGATGCGCAGCGACGGGTTGATCATGTCCAGGATCGGCGAATTGCGCAGCTGGAAGAGCGCGTCCTGCTTCATGCCGGCGTACTTCGTGCGGGTCAGCCGGAAGGCCGCCGTTTTCCTCTCGATCGTCGTCTCGATCTCCGTCTTCTTCGCATGGATCTGGTCGAGCTCCGCCTGCGTGTCGGCCTGCTGCTTCTTCAACTCCGCCAGGCGCACGGTCCGCTCGTCGAGCTCCTGGACGATCGCGTCGAGCGACTTCTTGACCCGCGGCGCCGACTTCGGGGTGTTTGCGAGCGCGTCCTCGTACATGTAGCGCTCGGCGTCGAAGGACGCCTTCGTGAACTTGTACTGCTGGTCGGCGAGGTAGACCCTCGGATCGAGGGCCTTCAACCTCGTCTCGAGTTTGCCGGCGGCCGCCCCCTGCGAGGCCACCTCGGCGCGAGCCGCCTTGAGCTCTCCGATGAGCTTGCCGTGCTCCTCGTCGAGGGCCTTGTCCCGGGCCGCCAGCGCGGCTTCGCGCGTCAGCTTGGCATCCAGCCGCATGAACGTGCGTTGGATCGTCTTCCAGTCCCGCGTGTAGTCCGCGATGATCATGAGGACGAAGACCACCGTCAGGGTCAGACCGGTCCACCAGAACGCGCGGTTCAGCCGCGGGATGTTGTAGTGGTGATCGATCGGCTCGGCGGGCGGTTTGCGCGGCATGGGCTAGATGTTGAACGCAAACTCGGGGATGTTGACGATGTACTTGAGGTTGAAGATCCAGCGCAGGTACATCTTGATCGGCAGGGACATCATCATCAGGCCGAGCGACACGCCGATCATGTAGCGCACCGGGTCCATCTTTTCGTAGAAGCGGCGCAGAAGGGTCTTCGAGAACACGAGCGGGAGCGCCGCGATATAGAAGCCGACGAGCGCCAGGCCGAACATCTCCCGGATGAGCCAGAACTCGGGCATGCTTCGTTTCAGAAGCTTGATCCAGATGATCTCGGAAAGATTGATGTTGTTCAGCGGCACCAGCTTGTTCAGGTCCCAGAACTCGTAGGGCCCGAAGAAGTTCCAGTTCGGCCCGCGCAGGAAGGTCCCGAGCACGATCAGGACGCACCACAGCACGAGGAAGCCCACGAGGAAGATCGTGATCTCCCAGCGGCGCTCGCGGAAGGTGAAGTAGCCGTTTCCTTTCGGATTGGTATCGATGTACGGGATCGCCATCAGGCCGACGATGATGAGCGACGGCAGCACGACGCCGGCCAGCCACGGGTCGAAGTACACCAGCATTTCCTGGAGCCCCAGGAAGTACCAGGGGGCCTTGGCCGGGTTGGGCGAATCGGTCGGGTTGGCGGGCTCCTCGAGCGGCGCCTTCAAGTAGATCGACCACACGATCATGACCGCCATGACGACGACGAGGCAGATCAGCTCGACGTACACGAGGTCCGGCCAGGAAAAGACCTTCTGCCCGGAGTCCTCGCCCTCGATCGGCGGCAGGCCATTGGCGATGCGGCGGTCGTTCTCGTAAGCCTGGCTCATTGCAAACCAGAAGAAGAAGCCGACGAGAAAGATCATGCCGACGATCGGCACGTTGTCCGGCATGGACGCGACCTTGTTGAAGTTCGGGTCGAGGTAGGACAGGCCGATCCCACCGGCGATGATCACGAAGAGCGTGATCCCGCCCTTCTTCGACCACATTGGCGCCCAGTGGATGGCGAGGACCAAACCGATCAGCGCCCCGGTCACCAGGTACTGCGGCGCGGACAGGAAGTCGATCGCGTTCTTGATGAACTGGATGACGAACATGCGTCTAGACCGGACCCGAGATCCCGCCGTCCTTGCGGACGCGCCAGAAATGCACGGCCATCAGGAAGGCCGCGATCAGCGGGATACCGACGCAGTGCAGCACGTAGAACCTCAGCAGCGCGCCCGCGCCGACGAAGCGGCCGCCGAGCAGGCCGAACCGCGCGTCGTTGGTCGAGGTGACGAGCTGGATGTCGCCGATTTTGAGCAGGTTGGTGCCTGGACCCTGGATGCCGAGCAGCGGCGTGGCCGAAGCCATGTTGGATCCGACCGTGATGGCCCAGATTGCCAGCTGGTCCCACGGCAGCAGGTAGCCGGTGAAGGACAACAGCAGGGTCAGCACCAACAGGATGACGCCGATGACCCAGTTGAACTCGCGGGGCGGCTTGTAGGAGCCCGTCATGAAGACGCGGAACATGTGGATCCAGACCGAGATGACCATGGCGTGCGCGCCCCAGCGGTGCACCTCGCGCATGATCCCGAACGGCACCTGCTCGCGCAGGTCGAGGATGTCCACGAAGGCGTACTCGACCGTGGGCCGGTAGTAGAACATCAGGAGCAGGCCCGTGAACGTCAGAACCAGGAAGAGGAAGAAGGTGATGCCCCCGGCGCACCACGTGTAGCGCATCTTGACGCCGGACTTGCGGGTTTTGACCGGATGCAGGTGCAGGACGACGTTGCCGAGCATCGCCAGAACCCGCTTGCGGTTCGTGTTCGGGATGCCGACGCGAAAAATCGATTTCCAGAACTGGCTCGAGACGATCGCCTGCTGTATGTCGCGCCAACGAGAACCCAAATCGAACCTCCGCTTGCGTTCGGGAATGCCAAAGAGCGGGCCTAGACCATCTTGATGAAGGCTTTGGCGTCACTCCACTGGCCGCGCTCGTACAAGAACCGGGTTGCCTTGTCCACGATGATCTGTCCGTCCTCGCCCGAGACCTCGATTTCCGCGCGCTCGAGCGGCCGGGGCGCCGGCCCTTCGAAGTTGATCCCCGAAATGTAGTAGCCCGAACCGTGGCACGGGCACTTGAACTTGTTCTGGGCCTGGAGCCAGTTGGGCGTGCAGCCGAGGTGCACGCAGACGGCCACCAGGGCATAGATGGAGTTGGTATCCCGCACGATCCAGACGCCGAATTTCTCCTTCCACCGCTCGTCGACGCCCGTGGCGTAGCTCGACGGGTCCCCCGCCTTGAACCGCGTGGGCGGCTCGAAAAGGACGTTCGGAAAGAGAAACCGGACCGTCGCCGTGAGGCCGGCGCCCGTGGCCGCGGCAAAGCCGGTCCAGGCGAGCACCATCCACTTGATGGTAGAACGCCGGGTGACCCCGTCGAGCTCGACGTCGGGCGGGGACGACGGGAGAGAATCTGGCGCGGTCGACATTAATTCTTAGGGCGTCAGCCTACCAAAACGGCGTCCAGACCCTCAAGGCGTTTCGACGATTTCGGGCGGATGGCCTCGATCGCCTTGCGCGCCGCGTCCCGCACCCGCAGGTTGGGGTCCTCCCGCGCGAGTTTCTCCATGGTCGGCAGGCTCTCGGTGTCGTGCAGCAGAACGAGGGCCTTCAACGCGTTGATCATCGCGCCCTCCGCCTGTTCGCTCGAGATCTGCGCCTGGCGCGCGAGCGCCGCGCGGTCAAGCATGGACCGCAGCACCGGCAGTCCCGAGGGATCGCCGAGAGACCCGAGCGCGATGGCCGCGTTCCAGCGCACGTCGGCGACGCGATCGTCCGCCAGCACCCGGAGGCGCGGGATGGCGCGCGGGTCGCCGAGCGATCCGAGCACGTAGGCGGCCATCTTGCGCGCCCCGGCGTCCTCGGACTGGGACGAAGCGAGGACCGTCTCGAATCCCGCGGGATCTCCGATCTTTCCGAGCGCCCAGA
>JANMBR010000369.1:0-2507 GCA_031360505.1 Acidobacteriota bacterium | reverse complement strand
ACTCACCAGTTGATGATGATGCGGGCGTCGGCGGTCTTGTTGTTGAGAGTCTGCCAGTACTTGTAGTACAGCCCCTTGGTCGGATTCTCTCTCAGGTACTTTTCGAGATTCGGGTTGATGGCGTAGGAGAAGCAGCTCCCGCCGGCGCACTGAATCGTCTGGTCGGTGTTCGGCGTGCCGCCGATGAAGGGCGGCTCGTGGTTCGCCTCCGGGGGAAAATCCGCCGCCCTGAAAGTGATGGCGACCGTGTTACCCGCCGCCAGCCATGGTTTCCAGTAGACGACGCCATTGTCTCTGTAGGAGATGGGCTGGTCGGGAGGGTTGACGATTTTCTCGGTCGGCCCGATGTAGACGGGGTGCGCTCCAAAGAGCGCCGCTGTCTTGGCCTTCCGGAGGCCGATGGTGTGCCCGATCCAGAGGCCCGCGGCCAGACCAATGATCAGGGAGACGAGAATCGAGACCGCCCGGGAGCTTGAGTTCCCCATGACATCCTCCTAGTCTCAGCTGCCTGCCGCTTTTTGCGGCGCGGCGATGATCGAGCGGAAATCCGGATTGTCGCGCAGGCGGACGAACTCCGGCTGGCGCGCGATGATCTCGCGGCAGTAGCCGGTCGAGACCGCCCGTCGCAGGAAGCCGAGGGTTTCGGTGTCGTGGCCGGCAAGCGCTGCGACTACGGCGGCGTCCGCGAGGGTCACGGGGTCGTCGCCATCGGCAGCGAGCGCTCGCTGCATCGGCGCGGCGGCTTCGGCGGCGCGGCCCGTCTTGGCAAGCCCTGTGGCGAGGAATCCCAGTGCTTCGGTGTCCACGGGGTTGAGGCGCAGCTGTTCCCGGGCGAGCGTGATCGACCGTTCATAGGCCGCTTCTGCCTTGCCGGCTGGAGACTGCGCGCGGCGATAGGCATCGCCAAGATTGCCCCATATTGCAGAGCTGTCGGGGGATTGCCGCGACGCCTGCTCGAGCGTCGCGACAGCTTCCACGGCATGCCCGCTCCAGAGCTCCGTGATTCCGAGGTTGGATGTGACGTCCGCGTTCTTCGGGTCGAGCACGAGCGCCTTGCGATACGCCTCGAGGGCGGCAGGGTAGTTGCAGCGCATCGTCTCGGCGCCGCCGAGGTTCCCAAGGGCAGAGTAGCTGTCCGGCGCGGCCTGACTGGCGCGGCGGAACATGTCTGCTGCCTCGCCGTACCGGCCGCGCGTGTAGTAGAGGGCGGCGAGCTGGTTGAAGGCGGCGAACGACGGCTCGATCTCGGTCGCACGCCGCAACGCGGCCTCCGCCCCGGGGGTGTCGCCGGCGTCGCCCGCTGCTCGGCCCAGGCCGAGCAGCGCCCTCACGTCGCCGGGTCGGGCCGCGAGGGCCCGCTGGAACACCACGATCGCCTCCTTCGCGTTGCCGGTCGCCAGGAGAGTCTCGCCAGTGGTGATGTCGACTTCGGGTAGGCCCGGGTCGAGCCCCCGGGCCGTGTCGGTCGCAGCGATGGCCTTGTCCGCCCATGACCTGTCTTTCGTGAGGCGGTACATGGCCAGGCCGGCCCGCGCGAGGGCCGCCTGGACCAGAGCCGATTTGGGCTTCTCCGCGTCGAGCTTTTCGAGGATGCCGAGTGCCTTCTCGACGCCGTCCCGACGGTCATAGCGCTGGAGGTAGCCGATGGCGGAGAGATACCGCTCCTGAAGGGCCGGGGTGTCGAGCCCCGAGGGCGTTGGAGTGCGCTGCGCGTTGCGGCGCAAGTGCAGGTCGTCGACGACGTTTTTGGCCACGCGATCCTGGAGGTCGAAAAGGGCCGGGCCGTCGATCGCGTCGGCGGCGATCTGCTTTCCGGTCGCGTCGAGGAGGCGATAGGTAATGCGGAACCGGCCGTTCTCGCGCTGGAGCGTCCCGGAGAGCAGCGTGTTCGCGCCGAGCCTGCGTGCGACCATCACGAGGTTGCCGCCGGAGTCGGAGGCTTCGATCGCGGCGTGCGGCGTGACGACCTGCAGTCCCTTTACGTCAGCGAGGCGGGCGCCGACGGTGTCGGCGAGGGCGACGCCCCATTGCTCTCCCTCGGCCGCGGTCGTCAGGTTGCGGAACGGGAGGATGGCGAGCTGCCGGATGCCGGAGGGAGCGTCATTGCCCAGGGCGCGCGGCTTGATCGCGAAGTACGCCGCCACCGCGAGCGCTGCGCCCGCGGCGACGGCGAGCAACGTCTTCCACCGTGCGGTCGTTCCAGCGGCCCCGATCGCCCCCGCGCCCGACATCCCAACGAGCGCGGACTCGATGTCGAGCCGGGCATCGCCCGCGTCGCGCAGGCGCCGGCCCGGGTCCTTTTCGAGGCACTTGACCAGGAGCTCGCGGATGCGCTCGGGGGTGCGGGCGGGCAGGGCCGCCCAGTCGGGCTCGAGGTGCAGGATCGCGCCGATGGCGTCCGGGATCGTTTCGCCCGTGAAGGCGCGCCTTCCCGAAAGGCTCTCGTAGAGGATGCAGCCAAAGGCCCAGATGTCGGTGCGTCGGTCCGTCTCCTTGCCGCGCGCCTG
>JANMBR010000311.1:0-3354 GCA_031360505.1 Acidobacteriota bacterium | reverse complement strand
CTTCACGTTCGCGCCCGAGACGGGCTCGGACCGGCTGCGCCGCGTCATCAATAAGACTTTTACCAACGCCGACATGATCCAGGCGGCCGACGTCGCCTTCGCGCGCGGATGGGACCTGATCAAGGTGTACACGATGATCGGCCTGCCGACCGAGACGTCCGCGGACCTCGACGAGCTCGTGAAGCTCGTCGTCGGCATCCTCGCGCAGGGAAGGAAGCACGGAAGGAAAAACGTCAACGTCGCGGTCGGCTCCTTCGTACCGAAGTCGTGGACACCCTTCCAGTGGGCGCCCTTCGACGGCGTCGAGATCCTCGAGAGGAAACTCTCGTACCTCAAGGAAAAGTTCCGCAACGTGCGCGGCGCGAAAATGAAGTGGCACGAGCCGAAGGAAGCCGAGATCGAGTGCGTGCTCTCGCGCGGCGACCGGCGCGCGGGGCGGATCCTGCACACCGCCTGGAAGTCCGGCGTGCGCTTCGACGGCTGGACCGAGCACTTCCGCTACGACCTCTGGACGAAAGCCTTCGAGACCGAGGGCATTCCGAAGGAGACGTACCTGCGCGCCTACGACCTCGACGAGATCCTCCCATGGGACGTCCTCGACGTGTCCATCAAGAAGCGCTGGCTCCAGATCGAGCTCATCAAGGCCAAGAAGGAGATGCGCACCGAGGACTGCAAGTGGGGACACTGCTACGCCTGCGGCGTGCCGGGCAACGGCGAGGACACCGTGCTCGCGAAGGCGATGCCGGGAGAGGCGCTGCCGACCTTCGATGCGGCGACGGCCCCGGCGAGCGATCCGGCCGCCTACCGCGACGTGGCCAAGGGCGCCGCGTACCGCCAGAAGGCGATGCCGGAGCTCGCGTCCGCGACGCGCCGCGCGACGCAGGGCGACAAGGTTTTCCGCCACCGCATCGCGTTCGCCAAGGAAGGTGACGCGCGCTTCCTGTCGCACCGCAACACCATGGACGTCCTCGAGCGCGCGATCCGCGCCGCGGGACTGCCCGCGCGCTACTCCGAGGGGTTCAATCCGCACATGAAACTCTCGATGGGTCCCGCGCTCGCCCTCGGCCTCGAAAGCCGCCACGAGGTCTTCGACGCCGAGGGGATCGCACCGTTCCCGGCCGACGCCGCGCTGCGCATCGCCGAGAAACTGCCCGCCGGGATCTCCATCCTCGAGGTGCGCGAGCTCGCGCAGGGTGAGCCCTCGCTCGCGAAAGGCGTCAAGGGCGCGCGCTACGCGGTGCGCCTCGCGTCGGATGACCAGGTGAACCGCGCGGGCCACGCCCTCGCGAACGGCTGGCGCGAAGCCATGCCGGCGCTGCGGGCCCTCTCACTCGAGAGCGACGCCTCCGGTGTGAGCCTGCGATTCGAGGTCAACCTCGACCAGTCGGCCGGCGAGACCGCCACCGCGAAAAAGGTCCTCGAGACCCTCCTGGCGATCCCGCCCGAGGCACAAGCCTCGATGTCGGTCGTGCGCGAAGCCACCGTCCTCGCCTGAAAAAAGGCTTAGAATCGAGGCCATGAAGCCCCTCTCCGCTCTCCTGAACCGCTATACCCGGGTCGTTCGGCCGGACGACAACGGGACGTTCGTCGCCTACCTGCCCGCGATTCCTGGTTGCCATGCGATCGGCGACAGCCCGGCCGAGGCGGAAGCCGAGCTCGAAAATGTCTTCGGAATGATCGTCGAGGAGTACGGCGAGCAGGGTCGCCCGCTTCCCCCCGATGTCCCCGTGCTCGCCGTGAATGCCCGCTAGGGCGGCCGAGCTCGAACGCGCAGCAGGGAAACTCGGTTTCGTGAAAACGCGTCAGAAGGGAAGCCACGCACGGTGGCAACATCCGGACGGCAGGTCCACCACGATTCCAGCGCATCCCTCGCGTCAGATCGGCGGCTGGCTGTTTCACAACAGCCTGGATCAGCTCGGAATCACTCAGGAACAGTTCGAGCGTCTGCGCTGATGTACCGCGTCACCGTCACCGCACGATTCGAGGCCGCGCACAACCTGCTCGACTACGCCGGCGGGCCCGAGCCTCTGCACGGGCACTCCTACCGCGTCGAGGCCGTGCTCGAGGCAGAAAAGCTCCAGCAGTACGACGTGGCCGTCGACTTCCTGCCGGCCCGGCGCGCGCTCGAGGCGCTCGCGAAGGAGTTCGACTACGGCTACATCAACGACCACCCGGCCTTCCGCGGCCGCAACACGTCCGCCGAAAACCTCGCCACGCACTTCACAGAGCGGCTCCAGTCCTCGGGGGCCCTCGGCTGGGCACGGGTGGCCGAGGTGACGGTCTGGGAAGGCCCGGACAACCGCGCCACGTACCGGCCGCTCGCGCTATAGACTCCACCCTCTCTCGGCAAGGAGGTTCGCCTCATGGTTACTCGAGGACTCCGCTTCGCCGCCCTGTTTCTCGCTGCCAGCCGCCTATCCGCTCTTACCTACTCCGTCACCAACACGAGCGACAGCGGCGCCGGGTCGTTGCGGCAGGCGATGCTCGACGCCAACGCGCACGTGGGTGCCGACATCATCGACTTCAACGTGTCCGGGGCAGGCTGCGACGGGGCAGGCATCTGCACGATCGTTCCCGCGACCGATCTGCCGGGCCTGACCGACGCGGTCTCGATCGACGGGTACACGCAGCCGGGCGCATCGCCCAACACGAACGCGCTCGGCGGCATCAACGCGGTCTTGAAGATCGTCGTCTCGGGAGCCGGATCCCTGTCGGCGGCGTTTGCTGTGAGCGCGAACGACTGCACGATCCGAGGCCTCGTCATCAACGGCTTCACGAACGGGATAGCGCCGAATTCAACCAACGACAGCAAGATCCAGGGATGCTTCATCGGCGTGGACGCCGCTGGCCAGACCGCCGTGAAAAACTCGTGGGGCGTCAATGCGGCGGGCGGCACGAACCTGACGATCGGCGGTCCCGCTCCCGCGGACCGCAACCTCATCTCCGGCAACGACCAGGGCATTTCTTTGACCGCGATCCCCGGCACCCTGATCCAGGGCAATCTCGTCGGCACGACGGCGTCCGGCGACGCCCCCCTAGGGAACGTCAACGGGATTCAGGTGCAGGGCAGCACGGGCACGGTCACGATTACCGGCAACGTCGTTTCGGGTAACGGCCCTGTCCTCCAGGGTTTTGGCATCGTCACCGGCAACTTCGGCGGCGCTCACAATACGGTGATCCAGGGCAATTGGATCGGCACCGACGCGACCGGCGTGCTCCCTCTTGGCAACCGTGATTGGGGAGTCCTCCTCGAGGACCAAAACGCCACCGTGGGGGGAACGGCACCCGGACAGGGCAACGTCATCGCCTACAACCACGGCGGCGTGGGGTACACCTGCTGCACCCCACTCAACC
>JANMBR010000293.1:0-9079 GCA_031360505.1 Acidobacteriota bacterium | reverse complement strand
CCGATTCCGGCCGACCAGTCCTACTGGGGATCGTTCACGATCCTCGAGGAGAGCAACCGCGAGAGCCTGCACAAGGTCCTCGAGAAGGTCTCGAAAGCGACGAACGCGCCCAACACGGACGACCAGAAGGTCGGCGACTTTTACGTGACCTGCATGGATGAAGCCGCTATCGAAGCGCAGGGCATCACGCCGCTCAAGGGCGAGCTCGCCGCGATCGACAAGATCTCGACCATCGCGCAGCTCCAGGCCGAGATCGCGCGCCTCCAGATGAAGGGAGTCAACGCGGTCTTCAACTTCGGCTCCGACCAGGACCGCCGCGACGCGAGCGAGGTCATCGCCGGCGCTTACCAGGGCGGCCTCGGGCTGCCCGACCGCGACTACTACACGAAGACCGACGACGACTCGAAGAAGATCCGCGACCAGTACGTCGCGCACCTCACGAAGATGTTCGGCCTGATGGGCGACGACCCCGCGAAGGCCGCCGCGAACGCCAAGACCGTGGTGGCCTTCGAAACGCGCTTGGCCGAGGCTTCGATGACCCGCGTCGAGCGCCGCGACCCGGACAAGACCTACAACCGCAAAGCCATAGCCGAGCTCGCGCAGCTCACGCCCAACTTCTCCTGGGCCGCGTATCTCAAGGAACTCGGCGCGCCTCCGGTCCCGGCGCTCAACATCGGGCAGCCGAAGTACTTCGAGGCCGTCAACAAGGAACTCCTGGCGACCCCGCTGCCGCAATGGAAGACGTACCTGCGCTGGCAACTCGTGCACGCCGCGGCGCCGAGCCTCTCGAAGAAGTTCGTGGACGAGCATTTCGACTTCTACGACAAGACGCTCCAGGGCACTCCGGAGAACGAGGTCCGCTGGAAGCGCTGCGTCAGCTCCACCGACAACGCGATCGGCTTTGCCCTCGGCAAGGCCTACGTGCGCGACTACTTCCCGCCCGAGGCCAAGGCCCGCGCCGACGCGATGGTCAAGAACCTGATCGCCGCCTTGCGCGCGGACCTCGCGACACTGCCCTGGATGGGCGAGGCCACGCGCAAAGCCGCGCTCGCAAAGCTGGATACGTTCGACCCTAAGATCGGCTACCCCTCGAAGTGGCGCGATTACTCGGCGCTGAAGATCGACCGCGGACCGTACGTCCTGAACCTGCAGCGCGCCAACGAGTTCGAGTACAAGCGCGACCTTCTGAAGATCGGCCAACCGGTCGACAAGACCGACTGGGACATGTCTCCCCCGACCGTCAACGCGTACTACAACCCGCAGAAGAACGAGATCGTCTTCCCCGCCGGCATTCTGCAGCCGCCCTTCTTCGACGCGAATGCGGACGACGCCGTCAACTACGGCGCGATGGGCGGGGTCATCGGCCACGAAATGACGCACGGTTTCGACGACCAGGGCCGCAAGTTCGACGCGCAGGGCAACATGCGCGAGTGGTGGACGCCCGAGGACCTCAAGAACTACGAGGAGCGCTCCAAGTGCGTCGAGGACCAGTACAACTCGTACGTCTACGATGGAACTCACGTCAACGGCAAGCTCGTTCTCGGCGAAGCGACCGCCGACCTCGGCGGGCTCGCGCTCGCGCACCGCGCGTACCAGGCGACGCTCGCGGGCAAGCCCGCTCCCGCGCCGATCGACGGCCTGACGGGCGACCAGCGCCTCTTCCTCGCGTGGGCGCGCGTCTGGGCGGCCAACATCCGGCCCGAGCTCTCGAAGCTCCTCATGAACACGAACCCGCACCCGCTGTCGCAGTTCCGCGCGATCGGCCCGCCATCGACACTTCCCGAGTTCGCGCAGGCGTTCGGCTGCAAGCCGGGGGATCCGATGGTGCGCAAGGATCTGTGCCAGATCTGGTTGGCGGCGCGGAGCCGTAAGCGGGCGGCCCAAGGGCCGCCCCTACGACACCAGTTCAATTTCGTTCCCGTAGGGGCGGGGCTTGCCCCGCCCGCGGGGCTCTTGCATAACTGCCATATCCTTCGCGGCATGGCTGACAACGAACCGGAGTCCCGCGACGGCGAGGGCCTCGAGCTCCAAACCCGCTTCCGGCGCGGCAAGCCGGGCGCGCGGCCCGGCATCGCGATCGCCGATCTCGAGACGATGCCGCAGCCGGCGGTCCGCGTTCCGATCACATGCATCGACTATGCCCCCGACCGCGTCGAGAAGCACCAGATCACCGACTTCGATGCCTTCATCACGAGCCGCCGTGAGCCGTGGGTCAAAGTCCGCTGGATCAACGTCGACGGCCTGAACGACCCCGGGACGATCCGCGCGATCGCGATCAAGTACGGACTGCACCCGCTCGCGATCGAAGACATGATGACGACCGGCGTGCGGCCAAAGCTCGAGCCCTACCCGGCGCAGGACGGCCGTCCGCCGCATCTCTTCGTCATCATCCGCATGATCCAGCTCGTCAAGGACGCTCTGGACAGCGAGCAGGTCAGCATGTTCATCGAGGGCGAGACCGTCCTGACGTTTCAGGAGGCGCCGGGCGACATCTGGGATTCCATCCGCGCGCGCATCGATAAACCGGGCTCCCGCCTGCGCGAGCTCGACGCGAGCTTCCTCTCCTACGCGCTCATCGACGCGATCGTGGACCACTGCTTCCCGGTGCTCGAGCACTACGGCGACCGGCTCGAGGAGCTCGAGGACCTCGTTCTCGACCGGCCGGACCGCGCCACGATCAACGAGATCCACAGGATCAAGCGCGAGCTGCTGCTGCTGCGTCGAGCCGTGTGGCCCATGCGCGAAGTCGTCAACACCATGCAGCGCGAGCCCCACGAGTGCATGAGCGACGTCACGCGGACGTACCTGCGCGACGTCTACGACCACCTCATCCAGATCATGGACATCATCGAGACCTACCGGGAGGTCGGCACGAGCCTGACCGAGACCTACATGACCTCGATGTCGAACCGGCTCTCCGAGGTCATGAAGGTGCTGACGATCATCGGCACGATCTTCATCCCGCTGACGTTTCTTGCCGGCGTCTACGGGATGAACATGCCCATCCCCGAGAACCAGTCGCCGATGGCGTACCCCGTCTTCTGGGCCATCTGCTTGGTGCTCTCCGGCGGGATGCTCTATTGGTTCCGCAAACGCGGCTGGCTGTAAGAGGCGTTGGGAGGATTGATGCACAGGCGATGCGCGGCAATCGGAATCGTGCTTCTTGCCACGACGATGGCCGCGCTCGCGGCCGACGGTCCGTCGGACAAGTGGACTCCTCTCGAGATGCTGAAGTACCGGCCGGTCTCCGATGTCCAGGTGTCGCCGGACGGAAAGCGGGTCGCCTTCGTCGCGCGCGAAACGGTCATGGAGAGCGACAAGAGCGAATACCGCACGCAGATCTGGCTCTCGACGACCGACGGCAAGGAGTCCCGACAAATCACGTTCGCCGAACAAGCCTCGGGCCGGCCGCGCTGGTCGCCCGACGGCAAGTGGCTCGCCTTCATCTCCAAGCGCGGCGACAAGAACGCGAACGTGTGGCTGCTTCCGATCGGGGGCGGCGAGGCCTGGCGCCTGACGACCACGAAGTCGGACGTCTCGCAGACGGCGTGGTCGCCCGACGGCAAGTCGCTCGCCTTCGTCGCGCCCGAGCCCGCGCCCGACGACAAGGAGCGGCGCGACAAGGAGAAGGACGACGCGCGGGTCGTGGACCAGGACGACCGCCCCGGGCGCCTGTGGGTGATCAGAGTGCCCGCGGAGGCCGGCGGCGCGCGCGAGGCGCGGCAGCTCATGGCCACCAATCTCTCGGTCGGCGGCATACCGGAGGGCCGCGGCGGCGAAGCGCTCGATTGGTCGCCGGACGGAAAGACGATCGCCTTCGCGCACACCACGCGCCCCATCGCGGACGCCTGGCCGAGCTCCGACATCACGCTCGTCGACGTCGAGAGCGGCGCGGCCCGCCCGTTCGCGAACACGGGCGCCGCCGAGATGACGCCCCGCTACTCGCCCGACGGCAGGTGGATCGCGTTCATCACGACCAACGATCCGCCGCGCTGGGCGCACCGGGAATGGATCCGCGTCGCGCCTTCGGACGGCGGCGCGCCAGGCCGCGACCTGCCGCACTCCTTCGACGAAGCCCCGGACCTCGCGGGCTGGTCCGCCGACGGCCAGACGCTCTATTTCACGGAAGCCAGGGGTGTGTACGACTTCATCTACGCGCAGAACGTGCGCACCGGCGCGATCGACACGCTCACGGAGCAGGGCAAGGTCGCGAGCGGGGCCAACCTGAACGCGGATGGCACGTGGCTCGGCTACGTCCGCCAGACGCCGACGGACCCGATCGAGGCGTACGTCTCGCCGGTCTCGCCGTTCAAGCCCGTGCGCGTGTCGAACGTCAACGCGAACCTGCCGAAGCATACCTACGGCGAGACGCGCGTCATCACGTGGGCGGGCGATAAGGGCGAGGCGATCGAGGGGCTGCTCACGCTGCCGGTCGGCTACCTGCCGGGGCGGCGGTATCCGCTGCTGCTCGTCGTGCACGGCGGCCCCGCGGGCGTGTTCAAGGCGGCGAGCATCGCGTCGCCCGGACCGTACCCGGTGGCCGCGTTCGCGGCCGAAGGCTACGCGGTGTTGCGCGCGAACCCGCGCGGGTCGTCGGGCTACGGCACGACGTTTCGCCAGGCCAACAACAACGACTGGGGCGGCGGCGATTTCCGCGACCTCATGACCGGCGTGGACAAGGTCATCGCGATGGGCATCGGGGATCCGGATCGGCTGGGCATTCTCGGCTGGAGCTACGGCGGCTACATGACCTCGTGGACCATCACGCAGACCGACCGCTTCAAGGGCGCATCGGTCGGCGCGGGCGTCACGGATCTTGTGTCCTTCACCGGCACGTCCGACATCCCGTCGTTTCTGCCCGACTACTTCGGCGGCGAGCCCTGGGACGAAGGCCGCTTCGAGGTCTACCGCGACCACTCGGCAATGGCGCACGTCGGCAACGTGAAGACCCCGACGTTGATCCAGCACGGCGAAGCCGACGTCCGGGTCCCCATCTCGCAGGGCTACGAGTTCTACGGCGCCCTCAAGCGCCGCGGCGTCGCCGTCGAAATGGTCACGTATCCGCGCCAGCCCCACGGCATCCGAGAGCCGCGGCTGATTCTCGACCTCGGTGTCCGAAACATGGCGTGGATGGAGAAGTACGTGAAGGGGACCGCGACGCCGTGAACACCCCGGGCGGCCCAAGGGCCGCCCCTACGGCACCGGCTCCCGTGGCCGTAGGGGCGGGGCTTGCCCCGCCCGGGCAACCGTCTCGCGACAACTGTTATTCAGATGGACTTACCGAGGCGAAAGCGCCTGCGGCTGGAGGCTGGCCTCTATGCGGAGCCCGGCCGCGCCTTCTCGGTCACGATTGGAACTGCGCCCCGGAGTCCCATCTTTGCTGACGTCGAGTTCGGCGAAGACTGCGTTCGACTTCTGAAGCAACACTGTGCCCAGACGGCGACGCGCTGCTACGCCTACTGTCTGATGCCCGATCACGTGCATCTGCTCGTCGGCGTCGGGGAGCAGGTCTCCCTGTCGACCTTTGTCGGAACCTGGAAGTCACTCTGCGGCATGTCCCGTAGGAGACGACGACAATCCGGGCGCTTCTGGCAGCGGAGCTTCTTCGATCGAGCCCTCAGAGAAAACGAACCGCTGGACCAGACAGCCCTGTACATCCTGGCTAACCCCATCCGGGCGGGCCTCACCACGAATCTTGGCGACTATCCACTCGCGGGCTCACTCGAGTTCGAGTTGTAGCTTCAGCGGGCGGCCCAAGGGCCGCCCCTACGGCACCGGGTGCGATGACCGCAACCGCGCCAATTTGGTCGCCCCCGTACCGTAGGGGCGGGGCTTGCCCCGCCCGCATCTGCAACACTGTGGCTACCCCGGGCGGCCCAAGGGCCGCCCCTACGGCCCGTTTGGGGCGTCAGATCCCGGCCCCCCCGGTGAGATAATCTCCGGCTTCCCGGGCCTCGCCCGGAGACCACTCAATCCAACAAAGGACGTCGTCATGAAACGCATCGGCATTCTTTTCGGCCAGGAACGATCCTTTCCACTCGCGCTCATCGAGCGCATCAACGCCTCCGGCGCGGACGTCGTCGCGGAGCCGTTTCAGACGGGCGGCATCTCGCTCGACAGCCCGAAGCGCTACGACCTGATCCTCGATCGGATCAGCCAGGACATCCCGTTCTACCGCGCGATCCTCAAAAAAGCCGTCGCCGACGGCACGATCGTCGTGAACAACCCCTTCTGGTGGTCGGCCGACGACAAGTTCTTCAACAACGTCGTCGCGCGCCAGGTCGGCGTCGCGGTTCCGAAAACGGTCATCCTCCCCTCGAACCAGCATCCGCCGGACACGACCGGGGCGTCCATGTCGAACCTCGTGTTCCCGCTCGAGTGGGAAGAGATGTTCCACCACATCGGATTCCCCGCCTACTTCAAGCCGTACTCGGGCGGAGGATGGAAGAGCGTCTACCGCGTGACCAATCCGGACGAGTTCTTCGAGGCCTACAAGGACTCCGGCCAGAACGTGATGACGCTGCAGGAAGAGATCGTCTTCGACGACTACTTCCGCTGCTACGCGATCGGCCGTAAGTACATCCACATCATGCAGTACGACCCGCGGCAGCCGCACGCCAACCGCTACGTCCAGAACGCTGCGCCCATCGCCCCGGCGATGTACGAGCGCATCCACGGCGATTGCCTGAAGCTGATGAACGCGCTGGGCTACGACTTCTGCACGCTCGAGTTCGCGGTCCGGGGCGGAATCCCCTATGCGATCGACTTTCTAAACCCGGCGCCCGATGCCGCCGTCGAGTCCGTCGGCCAGGAGAACTTCAACTGGGTCGTCGAGCACTCCACGAAGTGGCTGATCGAGCGCGTCGCGCAGGGCCCGGAGCCGCTGACGAACTACCACTGGACGACTTACCTCGCGGGCGGCCAGGACCCGGCCAAGCGCTCGACCGGCCGCACGAAGAAGCCCGCCGCACCGCGGGCGCAGTCGGCCCCCCGGCCGCGCGGCGAGGCCTGAGACCGAAATGGAGCGCCCGGCTTTCACCCTCGGCGTCGAGGAAGAGTTCCAGATCACCGATCCACTGACGCGCGAACTGCGCTCCCACGTCCAGGAAATTCTCGACGAAGGCAAGCTGGTCTTGAAAGAGCGGGTCAAGCCGGAGATGCACCAGTCGGTCATCGAGATCGGCACGGGCATCTGCAAGAACATCCAGGAAGTCCGGCAGGACGTCGGCGAGCTGCGCACGGAGATCATCCGGCTCGCGAAGAAGAACGGCATGCGCGTCGCCTCGGCCGGCACTCACCCCTTCTCGAACTGGGCCGACCAGAAGATCTTTCCCGATCCGCGCTACGACTCGGTCGTTCAGGAAATGCAGCAGCTCGCGCGCGCGAACCTGATCTTCGGCCTCCACGTGCACGTCGGCATCGCCGACCGCGCCCTGGCAATCCAGATCATGAACGAGTCGCTCTACTTTCTTCCGCACATGCTCGCGCTCTCGACGAACTCCCCGTTCTGGCTGGGGCGCAACACCGGCTTGAAGAGCTTCCGCACGAAAGTGTTCGACCGGTTTCCCCGTACGGGCATGCCAGAGCACTTCGAGACGCCGGCGGAGTTCGACGAGTTCGTCCGGATCCTCGTCAATACCAACTGCATCGACAACGGGAAGAAAATCTGGTGGGACGTGCGCCCGCACCCTTTCTTCGAGACGATCGAGTTCCGCGTCTGCGACGTGCCCATGCGCCTCGAGGAGACGATCACACTTGCGGCCCTCTTCCAGGCGATCTGCGTCAAGCTCTACAAACTGCGGCTGCAGAATCTGGGATTCCGGCGGTACCGGCGCGCGCTCATTCTCGAAAACAAGTGGCGCGCGAGCCGCTACGGAATCGAAGGCAAGCTCATCGACTTCGGCAGAGAAGTCGAAGTGCCCTTCCGCAGCCTCGTCGCCGAGATGCTCGAGTTCGTGGACGACGTCGTCGACGAATTGGGTTCCCGCAAGGAGGTCGAGGCGGTAAACTGGATCCTTGAAAATGGATCGGGCGCCGACCGGCAACTGCGCGTCTTCGAGGCCTCCGACGGCGACCTGAAAAAGGTCGTTGATTACATCTGCGAGGAAACCGAATACGGCTTGCCGACCCAAGCGCCGCTCACCCCCATGGCAAACTGACGCCGCCGGCAGGGCGGGCGTGAAACGAAGGAGCGCATCCTGACTCACCTTGTGAGAGAGCTGCAGACGACCTATGCCGAGGACCTGATTCCCGGCGCCCGCAATGCCATTCGCACGTGCCTGCGCGTCCAGCCCGAGGAGCGCGTGGCGATCGTGACGGACAACGAAACCGAGGAGATCGCCGCGAGCCTGGCCGACCAGGTGCGCGAGCTCGGCTCCACGATTGAAGTCCACGTCATGGAGGACTATGGGCCGCGCCCGATGCTCACGCTGCCGCCCCAGATCGAGGCCGCGCTCGAGCGCGCCGACGTTTCGATCTACGCGGGCCAGCCGAAAGAGGGAGAGCTCGCTTTCCGCCGCGCGCTCACCGCCATCATCGACCGGCGCCACATCCGGCACGCCCACATGGTGTCCATTTCGCACCGGATCATGGTCGAGGCCATGCGGGCGAATTTCGACGACGTGGACGCGATCTCGTCCCGCCTGCTCGCGCGGGCGATCGAGACCGAGAAGATCGTCGCGACCTCCCCCGGCGGATCGCACGTCGAGGCGAGCTTCGATCCCTCGATCAAGTGGCTGAAGACCTCCGGCATCATCTCCACCTCGAAATGGGGCAACCTTCCCGGCGGCGAGGTCTTGACGGCGCCCGCCCGCGTGGACGGCGTGTACGTGGCCGACGGCGTCGTCGGCGACTACCTTTGCGCCCGCTACGGGGATCTCAAGAACAACCCGCTCACGGTGACGATCGAAAACAGCCGCCTCGTGGACGTCAAGTGCGACCGCCAGGACCTCGTCGCGGACTTCCTCGCCTACACCGCCACCGACGAGAACTCCAACCGAGTCGGCGAGTTCGCCATGGGCACCAACATCGCGCTCCACGACGTCATCGGCAACATCCTCCAGGACGAAAAGATCCCGAC
>JANMBR010000261.1:0-3111 GCA_031360505.1 Acidobacteriota bacterium | reverse complement strand
CGAGCGTGGCCGACGCGGTGAAGGCGCAGGTGGCCGTGCAGGAGGCGCACGTCGAGCAGTTGAACGCGCTCGCCGCGCTCAAACACTCGCAGAAGGAAGCGCTGCACGTGCGCGCCGGTATCTCCGGCGTGCTGCAGGAACTGCCGGTGCAGGTCGGCCAGCAGCTGACGCCGGGTGCCACGCTGGCCAAGGTGGCCGAGCCGACACGTCTCAAGGCGCAGCTGAAGATTGCCGAGACGCAGGCCAAGGACGTGCAGATCGGTCAGCCGGTCTCGATCGACACGCGCAACGGCCTCGTGGCGGGCAAGGTCTCGCGCATCGACCCCGCGGTTCAGAACGGAACGGTGACCGTCGATGCGGCGCTCGAGGGCGCCCTGCCGCAGGGCGCGCGCCCGGACCTTTCGGTCGACGGGACGATCGAGCTCGATCGCCTGGCGGACGTCCTCTTCGTCGGACGGCCGGCGTTCGGGCAGGAGAAGAGCCAGGTCGGCCTCTTTCGCGTGAACGCGGACGGCGACGAGGCCGTGCGCGTGAAGGTGCGCCTCGGCAAGAGCTCGGTGAACACGGTGGAGATCCTCGAAGGATTGAAGCCGGGCGACAAGGTGATTCTCTCGGACATGAGCGCGTGGGACGCGTACGACCGCGTGCGGCTGAAGTAAGGCAGAGGAGGAGCGAGGCATGAGTGCAGACACAGGCACAAGCACAGGCATAGGCACAGGCACAGGCACAGGAACGAACGGGCACCCGGTCATCAAGCTCGACGGCGTCACCAAGGTCTTCTTCACCGACGAGGTCGAGACGCACGCCCTTTCCGGTGTGCACCTGGAAATCGCGCACGGGGAGTTCGTCTCGATCGCCGGTCCCTCCGGCTGCGGCAAGTCGACGCTGCTCTCGCTGCTCGGTCTGCTCGACACGCCCTCGAGCGGCAAGTACGCGCTCAACGGCAAGCCCTCCGAGTCGCTGACGCTCTCCGAGCGGGCGCGGATCCGCAACCGCGAGATCGGCTTCATCTTCCAGAGCTTCAACCTGATCGGCGACCTCTCGGTCTACGAGAACGTCGAGCTGCCGCTGACCTACCGCGGCATGCCCGCCCACGAGCGCAAGAAGCGGGTCCAGGAGTCGCTCGAAAAGGTCGGCATGGCGCACCGTATGAAGCACTTCCCCTCGCAGCTCTCGGGCGGCCAGCAGCAGCGCGTCGCCGTGGCGCGTGCGATCGCGGGCTCGCCGCTCATCCTGCTCGCCGACGAGCCGACGGGAAACCTCGACTCGGTCAACGGCGATGCCGTGATGAACCTGCTCCAGGATCTCCACCGCGCCGGCGCGACGATCTGCATGGTCACGCACGACCCCCGCTTCGCCAAGCACGCGGGCCGCTCGATCCACCTCTTCGACGGCCGCGTCGTCGAGGAGGAAAAGGGCGAGGAGCGCGCGCACTCGGAAGAGGAGCTCAAGGAGAGCGGATACCGGGTGCGCTGATGGCGGCCATTCTTCAGGACCTGCGCTACGCACTGCGGACGCTCGCGAAGAGCCCCCGCTTCACGGCCGCTGCGATCCTCATCCTCGCGCTCGGGATCGGCGCCAACACCGCGATCTTCAGTCTTATCGACGCGGTCGTGCTCCATCCGCTGCCGGGCGTCGACCGGCCCGACGCGCTCGTGGACTTCACCGGGGAAACCGCGTCCTACCCGTGGTACCAGTCGGTCCGCTCCGCGACGGCGGGAAGCTTCGCCGGTCTCGCGGCATGGCGGCAGCGCGAGATGAGCCTTGCGGGCGGCGCGGCCCCCTCGCGGATCCGCGGCGCCGTCGTGTCCGGCAACTACTTCGACGTGCTCGGCGCCCTCCCGGCCTCGGGGCGCCTCTTCACCGCGGCGGATGAGACATCCGGAGAAGCCCTCGTCGTGCTCGGCCAGGGAATCTGGAGAACGCGATTCGGATCCGACCCCGCGATCGCGGGAAAGGCGATCCAGTTGAATGGCGCCCCGTTCACCGTGATCGGCGTGGCGCCGGCCGGTTTCCGGGGAACGGCATTCGGCGTGGCGCCCGACCTTTGGGTTCCGATCGGCGCCTGGCCGCGGCTGGCCACGGGCGAGTTCCGCACGCTCGACCTGGAGCGGCGCGGCTGGGGGTGGCTCACGGTCTTCGGACGCATGAAGCCGGGCGTGTCGATCGCGCAGGCACAAGCCTCCGTCGCGGTCGCCGCACGTCAGGAAGCCGCTGCGTTTCCGAACGATGCGTCTGCAGATGCGAAGGTCCTGCTGCAGCCGACCCTTCGCAACGCCGCGGGGTTCGGCCAGTCGGGAAACCCGGTGGGCTTTTTGGCGATGCTGGTTGGGGCCGTCGGCGTGACGCTGGCGATCGCCTGCGCCAACCTCGCCAACCTCCTGCTCGCGCGCGCGGCCTCCCGGCGCAAAGAGATCGCCGTCCGCCAGGCGCTCGGCGCGAGCCGCTCCCGCCTCGTGCGGCAACTGCTCACCGAAAGCGTGGCGCTCGGCATCTTCGGCGGCGCGGCGGGCCTGCTCGTCGCGAGCTGGTCGCTCGGCCTCATCGTGAAGATGCCGCTGCCCGGCGACTTCTCGCTCGCAATGTTCGCTCCGGCCCTCGATCGCCGGGCGCTCAGTTTCTCGTTCCTGCTTTCGGTCGCGACCGGCCTCGCTTTCGGCCTGCTCCCCGCGCTCCAGGCGTCGGGCCGCTCCGTGGGCGCGAGCCTCCAGACCGCCGGCGCCTCGGGCAAGCCGAGTTCGACCGCCCGGGGGGCGCTGCTCGTGGCCCAGGTTTCGTTGTGCCTGCTGCTGCTCGTCGGCGCTGGCCTGCTCGGACGCAGCCTCCAGCGCGCGCTGGCGATGGACGTCGGCTTCCAGCCGCGCGGGCTCACGCTCGCCTCCGTGCACCTCGGGCTCCAACGCTACGACGCGCCCCGCGCGGAGGCCTTTCTACGAGACCTGCGGCAGCGCGTTGCAACAGCTCCCGGCGTGCGCTCGGCGAGCTGGGCCGGCCTCGTGCCGCTCTCCGGCGGCGAATGGGTGGAGAGTTTCTCGATCGAGGAAAGCCCGACGCCCCCGGGTGGAAAGCAGCCGGAGGCCGGGTTCAACCTCGTCGCCGCGGATTTCTTCC
>JANMBR010000237.1:0-7444 GCA_031360505.1 Acidobacteriota bacterium | reverse complement strand
GAGAGGGCCTTGCAGTCGGCGATGTCGCCGGCGCCGACCAGAACGGGATCCGATGAAGCCGGCTGCTGTGCGCGCAGTATGGTCGCGGCGACCAGCAGGCTGAATGCGACCGAAAGCGTTTTTCCCATCGGGGGGCATTATGGCCCGGCCGTCCGCGACCCGTACGCGCAATCCGCGCGGACCGGGCACGCCTCGCAGCGCGGGCGGTTCGCCTTGCAGAGTTCCTGGCCATGGTGCCGCAGCAACTGGTGCGCGGCGATGAGCCAGTCGAAGTCCTCCGTCCACTCCGGCCGCGTTGCCGCTCGGACAGAGCGATACGACGCGGCGTAGCTTTTCTCCTGCTTTCCATAACCGAGCCGGGTCAGGACCCGCAGACCGTTCGAGTCGAGGGCGAGGACCTTCTCGCGGCGCGCGAAGAGGAGAATCTTTTCGGCGCCCGGATCCCCGATCGACGGGAAGCGCTTGAGCGCCTTCCTCGCCTGATCGGGCGAGGCGTCGAGTGCCGCGTCGAGGTCGCCGCCGAAGTCGTCGAGCGCGATCCGGGCGATCTCCCGGATCTTATCGACGCGGTCGGCCGCGAGGATTCCCGCGCGGGCGATCGCCAGAAGCTCTCCGCGCGGCGCCGCGAGGATGGCCTCCGGGTCCGTGCCCACGCGGCTGCGCAGGGCGTTCCAGGCATTTTCGCGCTTTGCGTCGTCGGCCAGATAGGTGACGTTTTCCCGGAGGATCAGGGCGAACGGGTCGGTGACTTTCGGTGCCGGCGGGGGGCCGTAGAGCCGCCGGAGGGCGGCGACGATCCTCGGGAGCTTCTTGGCGCGGGCGGCCATGGGCGTTAGAGTACGCCCACGAAAGTCGAGGACATCATGAAGAAGAGCTTTGTCCCCGTCGCGGCGGCGCTCGCGCTGCTGACCGCCTCGGTTCCGGCGCGCTCCCAGCAGCCCTCGCCCGGAATGCCAGACCCGTACCACCTCATGGAGCCCAAGGACTTCCTGGCGTACCGGTCCTCGTCGAACAACGCGGACTGGAACTCCAACGACGACAGCAAACGGCCGATCCCCGGCGAAACCACCGTTCTCGCGGATCTCGAGGGGCCCGGCATCCTGACGCACCTCTGGGTGACGATCGCGGACAACGAGTACGGCTGGCCGCGCCTGCTGCGCCTGCGCGTTTACTACGACGGCAGCGCGACGCCGAGCGTGGATGCGCCGGTCGGCGACTTTTTTGCCGTCGGGCACGGGTTCGAGCGCTCGGTGAAATCCCTCATGGTGCGCGACAGCTCGGCGGGGCGAGCTCGCAACAGCTACTGGCCGATGCCTTTTCGCAAGTCCTGCCGCGTCACGATCACCAACGAGGGCCGCCGCAGGGTGGCAAACCTCTACTTCCACGTGGATTGGGAGAAGGTCCCGTCGCTGCCCGCGAACACGCCTTACTTCCACGCCCGCTACCGGCAGTCGCTGCCGGCTCCGGCCGACGGGAGCAACTACGAGTTCCTGAACGTCAAGGGCCGCGGCCACTACGTCGGGACGGTCCTCTCCGTCGTGCAGGCCGAGGCGGGCTGGTTCGGTGAGGGCGACGAGTTCTTCTGGGTGGACGGGGCAACGAAGCCCTCGATCGAAGGAACCGGCAGCGAGGACTACTTCAACGACGCGTGGGGCCTGCACGTGGACGACGGGCCGTACTACGGCGTGACGGTGGCCGACGGCACGGGCCTCGGCTCGCGCATGACGGCCTACCGCTGGCACCTCCTCGACCCCGTCCCGTTTACGACGTCGCTCAAGTTCGACATCGAGCACAAGGGCTGGACATTCAAGCCGGACGGCGCGGTCAAGTCGGGGTTCGGCGAGCGCGTGGACCTGATGTCCTCGGTCGCCTTCTGGTACCAGGAGGGGATCGCCGAGGACCAGCCGCCCGTGCCGTACGGCTCGGCCCGTCTGCCCCAGGGCAACGCAACGCAGATCGAGGTCGAGGCGAACATGGCCGGCGTCAAGGCGGAGAAGGGCAAGATCTCGATGGTGCCCGATCTCTTCTGGTCCAAGGACGTGATCCTCTTCGAGGCAGAGGGCAAGGGCTCGAAGCTCGAGATCCCGTTCGACGTTGCCGACGACGGCGACTACGAGCTCTACACGGAGCTCGCGCAGGCCTCCGACTACGGCATCTACACGATCCTCCTCGACGGCAAGCCTCCCGTTGCGCCGCAGCTCGAGCACGAGCCGGGAGCCGACGTGCGTCCGCAGATGGAGTTCGACGGCTATGCGTACGAGACGTACGTGGGCGCCGGGTACCAGGTCGGCTGGCCGCGCCTGACGAAGGGACATCACACGCTGACCTACGTGTGCCTCGGAAAGAACGCCGCATCCACCGGCTACAACCTCGGCGTCGACAACATCGTCCTCGCGAAGACGGGTGCCGCCGCCTGGGCGGCCGCGGCCAACGTGAAGGAGCCGCGCCAGCCGACCGGCACGGCAGCCGAGCTCGGCAAGGCGCTCTCGGATCCGAACCCGGTCACGCGCGGGCTGGCGGCCATGGCGCTGGTCAAGATGGGCCCGGCCGCATTGCCGGCGCTTCCGGAGCTGACGGCGGCCTTGAAGGACACCGACCCGAATGTGCGCCTGATGTCGGCCAACGCCATCGCGGCCATCGGCAAGGGCGCCGCGCCCGCGGTCCCCGCGCTCATCGCCGCGTGCTCGGTGAAGGGAGAACAGATCCATGTGCTGCGCGCTTGCGCGGGCGCACTCGGCGCGATCGGCAAGCCTGCAGCGACGCCGGGGCTGCCCATCCTGAAGAAGCTCGCCGAGCACCCGCGCATCCGCTGGGCGGCGCAAGCGGCGATCAAGAAGATCGAGTAGGGCGAGCCGGGGCGACGCCCGCTCTTTTCGGGGAGCGCTACGGGAGGGTGAGCGCCCTGGTCAGAAACACCGCCATCTGGCCGCGCGTCGTCGGGATGTCCGGGCAGTAGTTGCCGTCGCCGCAGCCGACCGTGATCTTTTCCGCGGCGAACTGCTCGATCCAGTTGGCGAACTGGCTCGGACACGCGACGTCCCCGAAGATGCCGGCGCAGAGCGGCGGCACATATGCGGAGCCGTGTTCGTACTTCAGGATGAATACCGCGACCTGGGCCCGCGTCACGGAGCCGCCCGGGCAGTAGTTGCCATCGCCGCAGCCGGCCGAGATCTCTTCCGCGGCGAACTGCTCGATCCAGTCGGCGAAGAGAGAAGGGCAGACGACGTCTGGAAAGACCCCGAGGCACGGGGGAGGCACGTAGGCCGGGCCGTGCTCGACCTTGAGGAGCAGCACGGCCATCTGCGCGCGAGAGGCCGGCGCGTCGGTGCAGTAGTTGCCGCCGCCGCAGCCGGCGGTGATCCCGTTGCGGAAGATCGCTTCGATCTCGGCATGGAACTGGTTGTCGCCGGGGGCGTCCAGGAAATCGGCGAAGAAGGCGCCAGGCAGCGTCGCCGACTGGCCGTCCGTGTTCGTCACGGTGTAGTCGTTCAAGGATCCTGCCGGGAACGCCGGGGTGGCATTGAAGATCATGTGCGCATTGAAAGGGGACGAATCGTTCGGGACGGTCGTGAGGTCGGGGTGGAAGTGCTCGCCCGCGATCGTCACGATGACACCGCCCGCCGCGCGGCCGGACGTGGGCGAGATGGATTCGATCGTCGGAGGAGAGTTGGAGAGGTCGAGCCGATAGACGAAACCGGCGTGATCCCAGCCTCCACCCGCGGAAGTGCCGTACAGCATGCCGTCGGTGGCCTGCATCAGGCTGCCCGACCGGTCGCCCAATTCGCGAATGGTCTCGAAGTTTTCGCCGGACGGGTCGAGGCGAAAGATCGAGGGGTTGAACACCGTGGTTCCGTAGAGGCGCCCGTCGCTTGCCTGGAGGAGCGCGGTGAGCACGTGGCTGTTGCCGACGAAGCTGTGAATCGTCGTGAAGGCGCCGGAACTGTCGATCCGGTAAATTGTGCTTTCTGGGCCGTTGGGCGCCGTCCCCCCATAAAAATTTCCATCGTCGGCCTGAATGAGGCCGCTGCGGGCGTAAGCGCCCGGGTCGAAGCTGTGGAGCGTCGTGAGGCTGCCCGAGAGGTCGCTCGAGAAGAGGGTGCCGGAAGAGCTGGCTCCGCCACCGAGGCTCGCGCCGTACAGATTCCCGTCCGAGGCCTGAACCAGGCGTCCGACAGGTGACCCGGGCTGGTCGGTGGAGCCGAGGTCGACCAGCGTCGTGAGACTGCCCTTCAAGTCCATGCGGAAAAGCGTTCCGGCGCCGAAGGCTCCGCCGGCGTAGGTGGAGCCGTAGAAGTTGCCGTCGGTCCCCTGAATCAGCCCGGCCTCGGGCTCGCCCCCGTCCGAGCCGGCGAAACCGTGAAGCGTCGTCAAGGCACCGGACGAGGGGTCGAGGCGGAACACCGTGCCCGCACCATTGGGCCCGAACTGGCTCGTCGTGCCGTAGAGGTTGCCGTCGGTTCCCGCCCACAGTTCCTTTGATCCGTCGCCGTCCGGGTCTCCCAGGAACGTGTGGACGAGCACGGGGCGGGAAGCGGTGGAGAGGCGAAAGACGGTTCCAAAGGGACCCGTGCCCGCGGCCGATCCCCAGAGACCGCCGTCGGAAGTTTCGGTGAGCGCGCTCGTCGGGAAGAGGGCGACGTCGCCGGAGCCGCACTCGAAGAGGATCGCGGGAGTCGTGTCCGGGAGCGGAATCCGGAAGACGCCGCCGGCGTTGTCGAGCCCGCCATCCGCGGCCGTGCCCCACAGACTTCCGTCGGGAGCCAGCGTGACGCCGGCAACGGGATGAGCGATTTCCAACGGGTTGCCGATCGGCAGCGAGGCGACGGTCGTGAGATCTCCCTCGGTCGTAATGTGAAAGACGATTCCGCTGCCTCCCGGGCCGCCGTACTCCGTCGTTCCGTAGAAGGATCCATCGGCGGCGCGAGACAGGCCGGCGTTCGGGTTGGAGCCGCCATCGGGGGAGGGGAAGCTGAAGAGCACCGTCACGTTTCCGGCCTTGTCGGAGCGGAAGACGGTCCCGCCGCCCCCGCTTCCTCCGGCAAAGGATGTCCCGTAAAGGTTTCCGTCGAGCCCTTCGACCAGGGCGCCGTTGGGAGCTGTTGCTTCCGCGGCGATGAAGTTGTGGATCCGTTCAACAGTGCCGGAAAGGTCGGCGCGGAAAATCACGCCCCCGGATGTGTCGCCTCCCGATACCGTCGTGCCGTAGACGTATCCGTCCGAAGCCTGCATGAGCGCGCCGAAGGGCCCTGCGCCCTCGGGCCCTTGAAAATCGTGCAGCACCGAGAAGTCTCCGGACGGACTCAGTCGATAGAGCGTTCCGAGGTTCTGGGCGCCCCCGTGAAAGATCACTCCATAGAGCTGACCGTCGGCAGCCTGGAGGAGCCCCGAGGGACTGGTGTAAGCGGAAGAATCAATCGGCTCGAAATTGTGCAGCCGGACGAGGGAGCCGGAAATCGGATCGAACACGAACGCCGTTCCGGACAGCAGCTGCCCGCCCAGCTGGGCAATGCCGTAGAACTTCGAGTCGGCGGCCTGCATGAGCGCCCGCGGGTAGGCGCCGTCGGGGCCATGGAAGGACCACAGCACCTGGGACGTGAATCCGCCGGATCCATCGGGAGTCAGACGGAAGATCGCCCCGACGCTGAAATCGCCGCCGAAGTCGTCGACACCGTAGAAGCTGCCGTCCGATGCGGCGACCATCGGGGCTCGCGGTGTGCCGCCCTCGTACAGGAACTGCTGTGCGATCTCGAATCCCTGGCCGAGCATGGTCGTGGCGCCGAACAGGAGGACAAAAACAGGACGGCAAACCCGCGGAAACATGAGGTGTCGAAGTGTACTGCAACCCGCCACCCGCCGCCGGGCGGCCAGTTTCACCGGCCCGAGGGGGCTATGATCGGGACGTTTCGCCATGGCAACCCACTCGCGGCGCCGGTTTCTCCGCCACGCGGCGACGGCCGCTTCCGCCGCCTGTGTGGATCCTCGGATCCTCGCCGCAACCGGAGAATCCATGGACACGACGACGCGCGGCGCCGAGGCGATGGAGGAGGCGCTCGGCTTGCTCGCGAAGACGGGACCCGAGTACGCGGGCCGGCTCGCCAATCACGGGCCGATGGCGGCCGAGGCGCTCGTGGTGCTCGGGCGGCCGGACGCGGTCGTGCCCTGGGTCGAGATCTACCGGCGCCGTCTCTATGACCACCCGCCCGGCGGACGGCCGATCGATGCGAGGGCGTGGCGCGAAGCGCTCGGAAAGGGAGACCGCGTCGGCGACTGGATCGTCTTCTTCGACCGCCAGGTCGAAGAGCGGCCGTGGAAGGAGGTCCTGTCCGAGTGGGCGGCGCTGTTTGCCCCGGGCGTCGTCGCGGCCGCCTTTCACGGCGTGATCCGCACGGCGCACGCGGTGCGCAGCCTCGATGCGCGGGAGACGCGCGCGCGGCGCCGCGAACTGGCCGAGGGGCTCGGCTACTGGGCCGCGACGTACGAGGTGCTGCCGGAATCACCCGGTGCGGCGGGGCGCGGCACGCCGTCGAGCGCGATGCCAGAAGTGAAGTCTCTCCCGTCCGACCGCCAGGTGCGCAACGGCAACATCACCGACCGTCTCGCGCCGCTCGATCGCTTCCCGCCGTTTGCCGGCGTGGCCGACATGGTGGACACCAGCGGCGACGCATCGGCATTTCTCTCGAACCTGACCGAGACGTTTGCCGCCGTCTATCTCGAGAACGTCCCGCCCGGCAGTGTCATCACCTACATCCACGCCGTCACCGGCCCGAGCGCGATCCGGCTGCTGCTGCCGCACGTCGACGCGCCCGCGCGGGCCGCGCTCCTGCGCTACGGATGGCAGGGCGCCGCGGCCATGTATGCGGCGAGCGGCGGCAAGTGGACGAGCCCGGCGCCGCCGCCGGCGCCGAAGGGCGACCGGGACGACCTCGTGGACCGCGCGCTCGCGACCGGCGATGAGCACGCGATCAAGTTCACCGAGGCGTGCCTGCGCGAGCACGCGCTGAATCCGAAGCCGGTCTACCTCGCGGCGGCGCGTGCCGCCGTCGACTCGCTCGGCTGACCTGTCGCAGCCCGATGCCGCCCGGGGCAAGCGGCGCGGTCGACCTACCGCATTCCCGTCGCGAGAAAGAGATCCCCGAGCACGCGCCGGAACGAATACACGTAGGTCGTGCCGTCCGGCGAGATCATCGCGGGGCCGGCCTGCTCGACGCCGCTCGCGTCGACCGGCTGGAATTCCTTCCACTTCGTCCGACGCCCGGTGGCAACCTCGACGACGTCGATGACCCCGGGCAGCGCCGAAAGCCGCGAGACGTAGATCGAGCGCCCGTCGGCCGTCCATCGAATCGGTATGTCTTCCGGTTCGAGCCCGGGGACGGGCCGCGGCTCGCTTCCGGGCTCGACCGGGTAGATTGTGATCCGGCCGTCCGGCCCGCGGGCCACGACGGAC
>JANMBR010000221.1:0-6778 GCA_031360505.1 Acidobacteriota bacterium | reverse complement strand
GCGCTCGGAGGACCGCGTCCGCTGGGTCCTCGACCGCACGTCCGGCCGGGGCGCCGACGTCGTCATCGAGGCCTCGGGAAATCCGACCGCCGTGCCCGAGGGGCTCGAGATGCTGCGCGACGCCGGTCGCTATGTCGTCGTCGGCCAGTACACCGACGGCGGCGACGTTTCACTCAACCCGCACCGCCACCTCAACCGAAAGCACGCCACGGTCCTCGGCTGCTGGGGCTACGAGTTCTCGCATCTTCACCGCGCGATGGCGATGATGGCCAGGCACCGGGAGCGGTTTCGCTGGAGAGAGCTCGTCACTCGCGAGTATCCGCTGGCGCAGGCGCAGGAAGCGCTCGCGGACATGGAGCGGTTGGGCGTCGTCAAAGCGTTGATCCGGCCGTAAGTCTCCCGGGCGGGGCAAGCCCCGGCACGAAAGGGAATCGCATTTTGGTGCCGTAGGGGCGGCCCATGGGCCGCCCGCGTCCGCCACCCTACGACTTGCGCCGCTCCTCCCGCAGCCACAGCGGATCCGGCACGCGAACCCCGAAGGCGTGGGACGCCAGGCGCAGGCCGACGACCGTGAGCGACGCGAGGACGCCGGCGACCAGCGGCGAGAGCCCGATGTAGTGGGCCCCGATATAGACCCACGCGCCGGCGAACGACGAGACCGCGTAGAGCTCGCCCGGCCGGAAAATCACGGGGATCTCCATCGCGGCGACGTCGCGCAGGGCGCCGCCGAACGTGCCGGTGATCATGCCGATCAGCGACGACACGAAGAGCGGGAGCCCCTTGTCCACCGCGAACCCGACGCCCGTCAGCGTGAAGAGGGCCAGTCCCATCGCGTCCACGACGACGCCCTGGCGATGCCAGCGGCTGGCGCGGGCATAGAAGGACCGGCTGTACACGAACGCCACGCACAACACCACGATGATGAGCAGGTATTGGTCGTGACTGACCCAGAAGAACGGCCGGCGGTCGATCAGGAGGTCGCGCATCGTTCCTCCGCCAAACGCCGTGACGATCGCGAGGCAATACGTCCCCACGATGTCCATGCGCTTGCGCGCGGCCGTGATCATCCCGGACACGGCGCACACGAGCACGGCGGCCGCTTCGAGCGCGGTTCCAATCACGATCGTCTTCACGTCGTCACATCGGTCTCGGGCGCGGCGCAGGGGCCGGCCCCTGTGGAGCGAGTATGGGGAATCCGTTCGGACCGATCGCCGGCGGAGCCGATCCGGGTGAGCCGGGCGGCGCGAGGACCGGGAAGCCGTTGCCCCCGATGCGCGAGGGCGGCGGCACCGGAGGCCGGGGCGGCGGCGCGTAGCCGCCTCCTCCCCAATACGATCCGTAGTAGCCGTAGCCCGAGCCCATCGTCATGTCCGCCTGCGGGGCGATGGCGACCGGGGCCGCCGGAGCGATCACCGCGTGGGGGCCCTCCATGGCCGGACCGATATACATCGACTGCCCGGGGGCCAGGCCTTCCTGCGCCGGCGGCTCGGAAAGCGACACGACTTTTTCGACCTCCGAGGCGGTCAGGCTCATAAAGATGCCATCGGGGAACCGGTGAAAAACCACCACCCGGCCCTTCCGAACCGGCTGGTCCAGAGAGTAAATCCGGGAACCCCCGCGGACCTCGAGGGCGTAATAGGTCGTGGCAACCCCCTCGGAGGCGGCGAGAATGGCGGCGAAAATGAGCCCTGCGGCGCGTTTCATGGATCCCCCCGGAACTTTGGTCCGGGCCCCCTATGGTATAGACTCATGAGCCTGGGCGGAACATGGCCGACTCCGGCTTTGGTGGGGACCCGCCCAACCTCAAAAACCAGGACATCGAGGGTCGAAGAGTATGTCAGTCCGAAATGATTCGGGCTCCGGGCCTGACAGCGCCCGGAGCGGCAAAACCCGAACCTCAGTCGAAAACGCCGTAGAGGCGGCCAAGCGCTATCTCCTGGCCACCCAGGCCTCGGATGGCCATTGGGTCGGGGAGCTCGAAGGCGACACCATCCTGGAGTCCGAATACGTCCTGACGATGCATTTTCTCGGCCGTGCCGGGCAACTGCGCGTCCGGAAGGCCGCCGAGCACCTGCGCCGCAAGCAGTTGCCGACCGGCGGCTGGGCGATCTACGAGGGCGGTCCGGCCGAAGTCAGCTCGTCGGTCAAGGCCTACTTCGTCCTGAAGCTCATGGGCGATGACCCGAACGCGCCCCACATGGCCCTCGCCCGCCAGACCATCCTCGCGCACGGCGGCATCGAGGCCTGCAACTCCTTCACGCGGATTTATCTCGCGATCTTCGGACAGTGCTCCTGGGACGACACGCCCGCCGTGCCCCCGGAGATCATGCTGCTGCCCGACAACTTCCGATTTTTCAACATCTACAGGATGTCGTCCTGGTCGCGCGGCATCGTCGTTCCGCTCTCGGTCATCTGGGCGTCCAAGCCCTTCTGCCCGGTGCCCGATTTCGCCGCGATCCCCGAGCTGCATGTTCCCCGCACGGAAGCGCACGTCGAGCGCAGCCGGCACGAGCGGTACTGGCGCGCGTTCTTTACGGGGATCGACCGCTGGTTGAAGCGCCTCGAGGCCGCCAAGTTCACTCCCCTGCGCAGCAAGGCGCTCGCCGCCTGCGAGCAATGGATTCACGAGCGCCTGTCGAAGTCCGACGGCCTCGGTGCGATCTTCCCGCCGATCATCAACACGATCATCGCCTTCCGCTGCCTCGGCTACGCGATGGACGACCCGCGCCTGCTCGCCCAGATCCATGAGCTCGAGAAGCTCGAGCTCGAGGACGAGGAGACGCTGCATGTGCAGCCGTGCTTCTCGCCGATCTGGGACACGGCCCTCGTGATCGAGGCCCTCTCGGACGCCGGGCTGTCCCCCGACGATCCGATCCTGCTCAAGGCCGGGCGCTGGCTGCTCGACCACGAGGTCAAGGAAGTCGGCGACTGGAAAAAGGCCTGCCCCGCAGCCGAGCCGGGCGGCTGGTACTTCGAGTATGCCAACGAGTGGTACCCGGACACCGACGACACCGCCGAGGTGCTGACGGCCCTCTCGCGCGTGCGCTTCCCCGGCGAGTCCGAGGATCTGGCGCGCCAGGGCGCGGTCGCGCGCGGACAAGCCTGGATGCTCGCGATGCAGAATCGCGACGGCGGCTGGGGGGCATTCGACAAGGACTGCGACAGCGAGGTCCTGACCTACATCCCCTTTGCCGACCACAACGCGATGATCGATCCGAGCTGCGAAGACATCACGGGCCGCGCGCTCGAGGCCTTCCACTCGATCGGCGTGCCGGCGGGTCATCCGGCCGTGCGCCGCGCGGCGGAGTTCATCGACGCCAAGCAGTTGCCGGACGGGACCTGGTACGGGCGCTGGGGCTGCAACTACCTCTATGGGTCCTTCCTCGCGCTGCGCGGCCTGCTCCACGCCGGCGAGGACATGCGTCAGCCGCGCTTCCAGAAGACCGCCGACTGGATTCGCTCGCACCAGAACGCGGACGGCGGATGGGGCGAGCTGCCGCACTCCTACGACGACCCGACGACGAAGGGGATCGGTCCCTCGACCCCGTCCCAGACAGGCTGGGCGCTGGTCGCGCTCTACGCGACGGGCGACGGCGACTCCGAGACGGTGCGCCGCGGCATCGACTATCTTCTGACGAACCAGCGGTATGACGGGTCCTGGAAGGACGACCACTGGACCGCCACCGGATTCCCGAAGGTGTTCTACCTTCGCTACCATCTCTACGCCACGGTCTTTCCGCTCCGCGCCCTCGCGCTCTACGCGCGCGAGGCGGGGACGGGTCCGACGAGCAGAAACGAACTGGCCGACGGCGTTGCCGTGCGCCGCACCGATCATGGAGTGAACTGATGCGATTCCCCGTCCACATGATGACCGACAACATCCAGCTCCAGATGAGAAACGCCATCCAGGGCAACAAGCGCTATCCCTTCGTGCTGATGCTCGAGCCGCTTTACACCTGCAACCTGGCTTGCATCGGTTGCGCCATCGAGCGCCACACGGGCAAGTTGAAGGACCGGCTGTCGCTCGAGAAGTGCATCGAGGCCGTCGAGCTCACCCAGGCGCCCGTCGTTTCGATCTGCGGCGGCGAGCCGACGATCTACCCGGAGCTGCCGGAGCTCGTCTCGGAGATCATCAAGAGGAAGCGCCACATCATCCTTTGCACCAACGGCCTGCTGCTCGACGAGAACCTTTACGGCACCATCCCGCCGCACAAGCGGCTCCAGATCAACGTCCATCTGGACGGGATGAAGGAAACGCACGACTACGTCTGCGCGCGGGACGGCGTCTTCGACAAGGCGATCGCGATGATCAAGCAAGGCGTCAAGCTCGGCCACCACATGATGGCGAACACGACGATCTTCAAAGAGACGTCGATGGACGAGGTCGAGGACCTCTGCAAGCTCCTGACCGACCTCGGCGTCGAGGGAATGCTGGTCTCCCCCGGCTACCAGTACGAGTCGGTCGACAGCGACATCTTCCTGTCCCGCTCGGAGATGCATCAGAAGTTCCTCCGCGTGCTCGACATCTCGAAGAAGTACCGCCTGACCTCGACCCCGATGTTCCTCGAGTTTGCCGCGGGCCTGCGCGAGTACAACTGCTCGCCCTGGTCGACCGTGACCTACACGCCCAATGGATGGAAGGGACCGTGCTACCTGATCGGCAAGACCTGGTCGCCGACCTACGAGCAGTTCTGGAACGGGACGGACTGGGAGTACTGGGAGTCGCGCAAGGATCCCCTCTGCCAGAGCTGCGCGATGCACTCGGGCTTCGAGGCCTCCGTCGTTCGCGAGCTGCCCAAGCACCCCGGCGACATGGTCCGGATGCTCGCCTGGAACCTCGCGGCGTAAGGGGCCCTGGGCGCCCCTCACCCCAACCCTCTCCCGTCGGGAGAGGGTGTAGACCTCGGCGTCGGGCTGCGGAAACGCGGTAAATGGACCTCGTCACAGGCGGTACCGGCTTCGTCGGTTCGCACGTCGTCCGAGCCCTGCTTGCGAAAGGGCGCTCCGTGCGCTGCCTCGTTCGCGCCGAAAGCCGCCGCGACAACCTCGACGGGCTCGAGATCGAGATCGTCGTCGGCGACCTGACCGATCCTGGTTCGCTCGGGCGGGCTCTCGCAGGAGTCCACACGCTCTACCACGTCGCCGCCGACTACCGCCTGTGGGCGAAAGATCCGCAGGAGCTCTACCGCGCCAACGCGGGCGGGACGGAAAGCATCCTGGCGGCGGCCGCCGAGGCCGGCATCGCGAAAGTCGTCTACACGAGCTCGGTCGCGGCCCTCGGCTTGAACGACGATGGCTCGCCGGGCGACGAGACGACGCCGGTCGTGCGCGATCGCATCATCGGGCACTACAAGAAGTCGAAGTACGACGCCGAGCGCGTGGCCGCGGCGTGGGCGGCAAAGGGGCTGCCCGTCGTGATCGTGAACCCCTCGACGCCCGTCGGCGAGCGCGACATCAAGCCGACACCGACCGGACAGCTCATCGTGGACTTCCTGAACCGCAAGATGCCCGCGTACGTGGACACGGGGTTGAATCTCGTGGACGTGCGCGACGTTGCGGCGGGCCACCTCGCGGCGGCCGAGAAGGGCCGCGCGGGGGAGCGATACATCCTCGGCAACCGCGACATGACGTTGAAGGAAATCCTCGACGCGCTCGCGCGGCTGACCGGACTACCGGCGCCGAAGGTGCGGCTTCCCCACTGGATCCCGCTCTCGGTCGCGGCGGTCTCGACGGCGTGGTCCGGAGTGACTGGCGTAGCGCCCGGCATATCGCTCGAGAGCGTGCGGATGTCCACGCACCGGATGTTCTTCGACGCCGGCAAGGCCGTGCGCGAGCTCGGGCTGCCACAGACGCCGGTCGACGAGCCGCTCGGGCGCGCCGTCGCCTGGTTTCGTGAGAAGGGCTATGTCCGCGGATAGGGATACGGATCGTCGCGCCCGGGTTCTCGTCGTGACCGCGATGCCGGAGGAGCGGGCCGCGCTCTGGCGGCGGCGCCTCGACCGGGACATCGTCATCGCCGCGACGGGCGAGGGCCCGCGCAAGGCGGCGCGCGCCGCCGCCCAGCTCTGCGCCGGATACCGTCCGGCGCTGCTCGTCGGAGCCGGGGTCGCCGGCGCACTTTCGACCGATCTCGGCGTCGGCGACATCCTGATTGGGCAGCGCGTTCTCGACGCGGCCGGAGCGGCGCCGCCACCGGACGCTCAGCTCGTCGCCCGAGCGGCCGCGATGCCGGGAGTGCGCCTGGGGACTCTCCTCTCCGTGGATCGGCCCCTCGTCGCCGCTGCCGAGAAAGCCGAGTGGGCCGCGAAGCTCGGCGAAGCGCCGGCCGCGGTCGACATGGAGTCGGCAGCCTGGGCGCGCGTCGCCGCGGCGCACGGCATCCCCTACGTCATGATCCGCGCGGTGAGCGACGACGCTTTCGAGGAGCTTCCCGGATATCTTTCGCGATGCATGGACAGAAACGGCGGTATCCGACGCTGGGCCGTGGCGATGCACGCGATGGCGCAGCCCTCCACGATCCCGACGCTGCGCCAGATGCAGCGCCGCGTCCGCGACTGCACCGAGCGCCTGGCCGCGTTCGTCGAGCATTTCCTGGCGGAGCGCGCGTGATCGTGCCCGATCGAATGCTTGACGTAAATATCGCGGGCGGCCCAAGGGCCGCCTCTACGGCACCACGCGGACAATTCGTCGCCGGGCGCCGTAGGGGCGGGGCTTGCCCCGCCCGGGTGACCGGCACGGCAATGCCAGGTCTCCGATGACGAAACCCGATCTGGCCAAT